>NZ_SMNY01000130.1:0-2788 GCF_004353535.1 Cupriavidus sp. L7L | reverse complement strand
CACCAGTGGTTGAATGATCCGACGCTGGCTGACGCCATCTTGGACCGGCTGGTCCACCAGGCGCACAAGGTATCGCTCAAAGGCGAATCCATGCGCAAGCGCTCGGCTACCGACGCCAAGAAACGGGCATCGTGATCACCTACGCTACAATCTCCTGACCGCGCAGTACCACCTTCCTTCCCTGATCACGTTCGCCGAAACCGCTGATCACCTTCACCGAAATCCGCAACAGTAATGCGGTAACTCCCGTTCGAACACCTCCTCGGATACCTGATGGAGGCGGAAATCGTCAAAGCGGTCGCTGCCCTCCACGTAAAGGTCACCCGAGCTCAGTTCGCGCATGACCTGATCGAACACGCATAGCTCAAAGTACCTGCGATGGAGCAGACGACTACTCCGGCCGTCCGGAAAGATGGCCTTTTCCCACTTGGCCGGGAGCCAGTCGAGCGGAAGGTTTAGCAGGTCGTCGTCAGTGAGTTGTAGATATTCGCGGTGCGAGGCCCGGAAGCCCTGTATCCAGGCCAGCGCCACCAGGACCGTCTTGTCCTGCGAACTGGATCTGAGCGGCAAGGCCTCAAGGCACTGAAAGAGCAGGGAGCGGTGCTGGCGGTACGGCGCGAGCATGAATGGAAGATCGAAGTTGCCAGCGTACGCGATATGCTCATTGCAGCGGGCAAGCGCACCTGCTGCATCGTTACCGAGGACCTCAAGCACCTTATCCAGGCGAAAGATATCGGCAATACCGTCATCCTCGAGAACCTGCAGCACATCACGGAACTGGCTGACCAGGTCTTCCAAGGAGTCGGCATGCGCGAGCTGATATTGCTGCAGTCGGGTCCTGGCGAGACCCTCGTGCTTGCGCATGACTTTGATGAAGATTTCGGCCACATCGTCGAGCGCCTTCTGCAACTGCGCGTGAATGAAGAGCACTGCTAAAGTTAATCGTTTTGCTGGTTTGAGCGACTTGAGCTCAGCAATGTCAAGCGCCCGGGCCTCCGTCACCAGTTGCGTGCGTTTGGACACGGAAAGCAATGCTGGTGCCTGCGGGAGACCGTCGGCCAGGGTTCGCAGGATCTGGATGTGTTTGAGGAAGCTTGCGATTTCGCGTGTGGCGGGGCGCTTGGGCTCGCGCTTGAGCTGGTCCCAACCGGATTGCTCGCCCTGACCGTTAAACAACGCCTCAATCCGAGCGACCTGCGAGCCATCGAGCGCGTCAGCAATGGATCGATAGATGGCTTCATTGCACCGGCTGCGGGCCTGAGTGGCCATTCGGTGAAGACTGGCTAATGGCGGCAGTTCGCAGCGTAGTCGGATCAGTTCTTCGATCAGCACGTTGATAATGTCGGGCAACTCGACCTTCGTGTGCGCCGCCTCGGTTGCGAGCGCCTCCAGCCATTTCAGCGTTTTGGCTTCGACCGGTCGAATGTGGAGATACCCGCGTAGCAACTTCTGATGGCGGGACCGGGAGCCAGAGGCATCGTAGCGCTTGACTGTTGCGCGGGGTAGGGCAGAGGCCCGCAGTGCTGCGCGCACGTGATCGATCACGATAGGAGGCACGTCAGCCAGCATGGGGAAGTAGCCAAGGCGCTGCAGCAGTTTGAGCTGCACGAGAATCAGGACCGTCGTTGAGGTGCGACGGGACTGGCTGCGCGCGAAGCGGATCTCGGTCGGTGTCGGTGTGAATGCCGCTTCCAGTTCGGCGGCGGTAAGCTCAGCCGGCAGCGCCGGATAGGCGGTATCGTGGATCGAGGGCATCCTTAGTGCCGCACAACGTCCAGATTGATGTGCCCGATGTACCGGACCTCGTCATCATTGCGGATTGTGCTGTCGCCATTTGAAGCCGCCAAGGTTTTCCCCCTGTTTTCCAAATTCGCTACCTCGCTTGGGTCCGGTATCGGAGACCCTCGAACAGCGTACGTGCCAGGAAGTGGAATTTGCCCGCTTTTGATGACAGATCGACGACCCAACCGCCCCCGCCTCCAGCCTCATCATTGCCGATATGTGCCTCTTTTGGCACTCTGAGAGATTTGACTTCTCTACGGTCGGGGCCACAGCCGCGATGTAATCCGGGGCGCTGGAAAGGCTGGATTCCCTCGATAAATCAAAGAGTTGCCAGAGATGTGGCGGATTTTTTTCGAATCCCGGCCGGCCCTCGGATCTGACCGACGCCGCGCTGCAAACCGACCTGGCCGAACTGCGCGGCCGCTTCCCCGAGACCCGCGCGCTCTACCGCGAGGTCTGCGGCCTGCTGTTCTTCCGCTACGGCGTCACGCCCACCGCCAACAAGCTCTACAGCCTGGTGCGCAAGGGCAGCATGGGCACGCCGGCCGAGGTGCTGCAGGCGTTCTGGCAGGAACTGCGCGGGCGCACGCGCGTCACCATCGACCATCCCGACCTGCCGGAGGCGTTGAAGGACATCGCGGCCGGGGCGGTCCAGACCATCTGGCAGGCGGCCAACGAGGCCGCCACCGGCGAGCTGGCCACGCTGCGCGCCGAGGCCCGCGCCGCCGCCAGCGCTGCTGAAGCCGAGCGCGATGCCGCGCACGCCGAGACCGCGCTGGCGCGCGAGGAAGCCGCGGCGCTCGTCGCGCAACTGGACACCGCGCGCCAAACCATCGAGGAGGGTCAGGCGACGCTGGCCGCGGAGCGGCAGGGGCACGCGGCGACCCAGGCCCGGCTGGATGCGGGGCGGGCGGAACTGGAGGCCGCGGGCCGGCAACTGGCGGAACTGCGTACCCAATTCTCGACGGAGCTGGAGCGGGCGCGCGAGGCCGTGACGCTCGCGCAG
>NZ_SMNY01000013.1:0-40570 GCF_004353535.1 Cupriavidus sp. L7L | reverse complement strand
CCAGTACGCGAGCGCGGAGTATCAGGCCTTGCTGGCACGCCATCAGATTGTTTGCAGCATGAGTCGAAAAGGCAATTGCTGGGATAACTCGGTGATGGAACGGTTCTTCCTGAACCTGAAGATGGAGCGCGTGTGGCAGCGTCAGTATGCCAACCACGCCGAGGCACGGCGCGACATCACCCAGTACATCGTTGGCTTTTATAACCCGGTGCGCTTGCACTCAACCCTCGGGTATCTGTCGCCCACTGCCTACGAGGTGAAATCGACAGTGAAACAACCTATCTGCCTGTCCGAAATTACTTGACCACTACAACGATCGCAGGTTCCCAGCGTGCATCCGAAGGGGGCCGGCCATCTCCAGCCGTTCGCCCTCAACGTCACCACGACACTCAAGGGGGCGGCCCCGGCTAGACAATGGCCCTTCGTACATCACACTCGTCGCGTCATTCGCTGTTTCAGCCGATTCGTACGCATTCATACCGTCATGCTTGTGCCCTCTGTGGATTGAACCTGCCAAGAGTAAACTCTCCCAGAACGTGCTCTGCGTTAGCCGAATAGAAAGATACGCGTCGATGTGGACGCCAATCCAAGGGACCGAGGCAATGGCCTTGCAGGTGAAAGGCCACCCAATGCAAGGAGGGCGAAATCATGAGCCGGTTATTTGCTGCGATGGGGTCACTTGCGGGCGTCGCCGACGCCCAACTTAACCTCAAGTCCACCGTCCTCAGCCTAATTGCGGCTTTCATGCTTGTCTTGCAAGGGTGCGCGACCGCGCCGGCACGCCTGCCGGCAGTTCCCCCCGACCTAACAACAAAGGCTGAAATACCCGGCATGCCCGGGGTACGCTACGTCGCAGGGATCGATTCTCCACAACTCACCGAAGCAGCTTTTGAGTCACTTAGGCGGGAACAGGCTTACCGCGCCCGGGAGGGGCACAAAGGGCCTATGCCTGCGGCGGTGTACGCCGCGATTTCGGGTGGCGGTGACAACGGTGCGTTTGCTGCCGGCCTTCTGAATGCATGGACGGAGACTGGGACACGACCGGTGTTCAAACTCGTCACCGGCATAAGCACTGGTGCGCTGATCGCGCCCTTCGCTTTTCTTGGGCCGAAGTACGATGCGACGCTGAAGGAGGTCTATACGACCCTTTCCCCAAAAGACGTTATGAAACCGCGCAGCTTTCTTGGGGGCGTGTTAAGCGACGGGATGGCCGACAACGCGCCACTGCTAAGGCTGACGCGAAAATCGGTGACCGAGGATCTGCTCAAGGAGATTGCCACGGAGTACGCTAAAGGCCGCATGCTTTTGGTGGCCACTGCTGACCTCGATGCGCGCCGCGGAATTATCTGGGACATGGGCAAGATCGCAAGCTATGGCGGGCCCAACGCATTGGACCTGTTTGTGAAAGTTATGGTCGCCTCCGCCTCGATTCCAGGTGGCTTTCCGCCGATGATGATTGACGTGGAAGTCGACGGCAAGCACTACCAGGAGATGCACGTCGACGGCGGTATCGTCGCGCAGGTATTTGCCTACCCGGCGGTGATCCGCGTCAAGGAGGACGCGGCTTCTGTTGGCGTTAGCCGCGAGCGCAAGCTCTATGTGATTCGCAACGCCCGACTCGACACGGAATGGGCGCAAGTCGAGCGCTCCACGATGAGCATTGCCGCTCGTGCGGTCACCTCGCTGATCCAAAGCCAGGGCATTGGGGACCTTTATCGTATCTATGCCACGGCGCAGCGCGATGGCGTTGATTTCAACCTTGGCTTCATCCCAGCGAGTTTCAACGCACCACACAAGGAGGAGTTCGACAACGAATACATGCGTGCCCTCTATGACACCGGTTATCAAATGGCGCTGAAGGGCTACCCGTGGGTTAAGGCACCCCCTGGATTTACATTGCCGAGCGCCGTGGCAGCGGAAAAATAGCGCGTGCAGCAAGCGCTGAACTTTCTTCTTGTCATCCTGAAAGACCTAACCGATGAGACATCCACCCCGCCTGAAGCTGCTTTGAATGGCGGACAGGAGGCGGCAAGCATCACGCGCCTTGCCGTGGAAGACAGCCGAGGCGACACGAATGTCCGTGAATCGGTGCCGTAAGGGTCCCTTGCCGCGATCCTACCGAATGGCAGAAACGGCTACAGCCTTCCAAGCGAGGACGGCGATCGTCGCTTCCTTGTCTACGGGGTCAGACACCCCGGCAATGTATCGCGCGCTCAGTCGCGCGCTTGGCGCTGGGCTGGGGTCACATGACGTGGGTCAATCCGAACGCCCATAGGGCAGCTAGTTTTATATCTATTGATTGGCCAATCGCCTTTACTTGATTCAGAAGGAAGGTGGGATGACCTCGGAAGGGCGCGCGGCCTGGGACAGGTCGCGTGGCACGCAAGGGCATCGCGGAAGGAGAGGCGCCGTGGGCAGAAACGTTTCTAAGGCCAACGTCTCCGACATGGAACGCCACCCGGACAACCAGCCGGTTGCGGGCGCGCGATGTTTGCGACCCTCGTCGACGAGCTGGGGGCCGCCGGCATCGCGCCGCGCCTTGGCGGCCGACCTACCGTGGCCGATGCAGTTGACGAATTCCAGCACGGGCCCGGCATTGCCGCCAGCCCGATGCCGGCAAAACGGCAATAAGGAAGGATGCACCATGGCCAAGGCAGACAAGACCCTTCGCAACGGCGAAAGCGCCCCCGCATCCGCCTACCTGACCGCCGACGAGCGTGCCGCCCGGGGCCGGGCCCTGCGCGACACGGTGCCGCGCTCTTCTCAATCTGGCTGGACGCCAGCCCCAGACCGTCGCGACCCGGTGACGATGCTGGAAGAGTCGAACGCCGGCCGGATGATGGAGCTGGTCCCCATCCGCTTCGGCCGCATGTCGGCCTCGCCTTTCGCCTTCTATCGGGGCGCGGCCGCAATCATGGCGGCCGACCTGGCAACCGCCCCGACCAGCGGCATCCGCGTACAGAGTTGCGGCGATGCGCACCTGATGAACTTCGGCGGCTTCGCCACGCCGGAGCGTAATGTCATCTTCGATATTAACGACCTCGATGAAACCCTTCCAGCTCCCTTCGAGTGGGACCTGAAGCGACTGGCGGCGAGCATCGTCATCGCGGCCGACCATTTGGCGCTACCCAGGAGCGATGCGGCACGCGTGGCGACTGACTCCGTACGCGAGTACCGGGAGCGGATGTATAACTACGCGGAGATGCGCGCACTTGATGTCTGGTACGACCGGATCGACCTGCAAAAGTACGAGGACCGTTCTGGCGATCCCAAAGTCGTCGAGGCGGCGCGCAAGCGGCTGGCTGAACGCATCGCGGCGGAACGGCGCAAGTCGACGCCCGACCATCTCTATCCCAAATTCGTCGCAGAGGAAGGCTTGCATCCGAGGATCAAAGACGAGCCGCCGCTGATCTTCCATCCCTCTGAAGAGCAGGCGCCCGGTCTGTCATCGGGCTACGAGGAGGCTATCGCACGGTACCGCGAGAGCCTGGCCGACCATACCCGGGTGCTGTTCGACCGCTTCCACTTTTTCGACATGGCCATCAAGGTGGTCGGTGTCGGCAGTGTCGGCACGATGTGCGCCGTGTGCCTTTTCATGGCAGCGGACAACGACCCCTTGTTCGTGCAGGTGAAGGAGGCCCGCGCGTCGGTGCTAGAGCCCTATGCTGGCAAGAGCGTGTACGACAATCACGGCCAGCGCATCATCGTCGGCCAGCGGCTGATGCAGTCCGCCAGCGATGTATTCCTGGGCTGGACCCGCGGCAAGAACGGGCGCGACTTCTACATCCGTCAGATGCGCGACATGAAGTTGTCTGCCCTCATCGAGGACTGGGATGCCGGCCTGCTGAGGCAGTACGGCCGGATGTGCGCCCACGCGCTGGCCCGTGCGCATGCAAGGGCGGGCGATGCCGCGATGATGGCGGGGTATATGGGCTCCGGCCAGACCTTTGACGACGCAATCTGCGAGTTCGCCACCGAATACGCGTCCCAGAACCGGAGCGATTTCCGGGCCTTCCTCGCGGCAATTCGGGAAGGACGTATCGAGGTGAAAATCGAGGAGAGCTAGGCGTCCGGCGGCGGCTTCAACGGTCCAGCCACTGGTACTGAAGCGCCAGCGTGATTGCCTTGTGGTCGCCCCCTGCGCGAGTTATCAGTCCCCTCGACGCCCCCAGCTTGGCAGACCAGCCATGGACGATCGGTACCGATAGCGTGATGCCGTAACGTGAGTTTTCCTGCCGATCGGCATTAGTCAGGCCGTTCACCGAGGTATTGCCGCCGGTATAGAAGCCAGCGTCGGCGGCAATCCAAAAGCCAGGCCGGATCTGGTAGCCGCCATGCAACTGTAGTACGCCGAGGGGAGATTGTGCTCGCCGGTTGCTGCCCAGGAAAGCCGTGTTGTCTCCGAACACCCACACACCCGCGGAGACTTCTGCAAACCAATTGCCAATGGGCCGCGACAGCCCGATTTCCGATTTCACAGCCCAGCGATGGGCACCAATATTGATCAAGCGGTTTGCATTGTATTGGCCCGTTGGGACAATGACGGTAACACTCCCGCCAAGCATGCCAGTCGGTGCCCGCTTTGCGAAATCGGCGGGACTCAGTGCTGGACCGCCGACGAAATTGACGGCCAGCCGCATTCGGACATCGCCAATTCCCGCGCGGTGAACGGAGTGCGGTGCGTCGAACACGTTTTCACTGACATCGCCAGTCGCGAAAGGTATGGCTACGCCGATCGAAGCCGTTCGCCCGGCAAGGTCGAATGCGCGCACATAGCCGACCCCATAGATGTTTATCCTGGCGTACACATCCGTGATGGGCAGTGATGGGTCGGTCAGGACGTCGCCGGTCAGCAACGTATAGGTAGCAGCGAGAAAGTTCGCGCCGACCGGTAAGGCGGAATAAGCACGAGGTTCCAGTTCCTGTGCGTGGGCAACCGTCAGGCCCGAGAGAGCGAGCCATACCCACCAGGTGACAATGGCCCGGCCAAATGCTGGCATGACGACGCCTTCGATCAATTTGCCCATGTAAGCGCATTATGGACGACGGTGGGCGGGGTAGTTCCCTGACGTACCAGAACTCAGAAGGGAAAATTTCGTCGGCTGGGCTGTTTCCATTCTGAAGCCCGGCGCGGTTCAGCCTTCCGCATCAAATGAGCAAGAATGGCACCCCCCACGTGGTGCATCGCATGTGAGCAATTCGGAAGGTCGTACAATACTCAGGCTTGACGGGTTCTCCGCGAACAGGGAGCCGACTCGCATGACCCACTCACCGGGGATGATGGCTTTAAGTCGTTTAGTCCTTGGGACGGAATGTGATCGTGATATTGGATGGAGCCTTGCCGCTCTCGTCGCGCGGCAGCGGATCAGATCGCTCGACCGCGCGCAGCACAGCGTTATCCCAGCCCGCGTCGCCACTGGACTTGGAGACGCGTGCCGACAGCAGCGAGCCGTCCGATGCCATCTGCACCGTCACCACGGCGGACGGGTTGCCTTCCACATCGGCGGCAAAAACGATGTTCGGTTGCACGCGGCGACGCACGCGGTCAGCGTAGCCAGCCGACGCTTTGCCGCCGTGTGCACCACCAGTCAGCGCCTGCAGGCGGGCGAGTTCGGAGCGACGATGCGTGCTGGTGGCGTCCGACCGCGTGCAGATGGTTTGCGCGATTTCCTCGCCAACTGTACAGGCTTGAACGCAATGAGGCTGCCTGAAGGCAGACTCTGGAGGCGTGCCAAGATATGGGAAGTCCGCTATCACAGGGGAAGACGGCCACATGGCGATCCGCGGTGGGAGCACGGATCTGTAGCGCGCTACCCAACCCGGTAAAACTCTTTACTCTGCCCCGCGTTGACCGCCCGCCGCAGCCAGTCGGGCATGTCGCCCTGCCCGTCCCAACTCTGCCCCGCGGCATTGCGGTAGCAGACCACCGGTGGTGGCGATGGTGCGGGCAGCGGTGACAAAAACCGCTAGGAGCCAGTCAGACCGCCCCCCGGCTCAAATGTCGCAGGTGTCGCGCCTGGCCGCGCTAGGCGTTCGACGTCCAATCGTCGTCGGTCGGCGCTAGGGCAATTTGATTGGCCGTCAGATAGGGGCCCAATTCGGGAAAGTCGAACAGCGGAGTTGGGGTACTTGCTGGCACCAGTTGTGCACGGTCATCGAAGATCGCGACGCTGGGCTCGCCCGCCAGGCGCGACTGAAAATACAAGCCATCGATCCGAGGAAATGCCGCATGCAAAGCCGAACTCCACAGGTTCGGGCCAAGGTAGTCGGTGACCGAAAACACTCGAGCGTCCATGCCAAGGGCGGTCAGCACACCGGTAAGATCCGCGAGCACGAGGCCGAGGATCGGCCAAGGTGAGCCTGCAAACACATCTCCTGCTCAGTTCATGCTCATCGAGCATTAACGGCAGACGTTGTCCCTGGAAGCGCTCCCGAATGACTGCTTCGGCCATGCACGCGGTAAAGCTCGGAGCCGCATAGACCGAACTCGCCGCCTGCCGCATCGAACCGGTAGTGGGTTACGCCCGGCGCGCGGCGATTGTAGTGAATAGGGTGCAGATGCGCGCGATGGATCCGCCAGAGCGCTATCTTCTCGAGATCGAGTGTTTTTGTAGCAAGCCGTCGCTCAGCCAGGTCGGCCGGCGGCAGCGGGCAACCCAATTCTTCTGCGCTAAAGGTCATGCGGCGCCCTGCTCGTCGCGGTACCGCGCCTCGACGAGCCGCACAACGACGTCTATCGGGACCACTGCGTCGGCGATCCAATCCGCCGGTGTGCGCCCCTCTAGGCTTTCTTGCGGGCGATGCAGAAAGTTATGGATGACCCAACTGCTCGCTCCCGCCGCCACGAACGGTGCAAGCACAGCGGCCAGCCGCTCGGAATCGACGTGGAACTGCCACGACGGATAGCGAAACCCTCGCTCGCGCCCCGGCAGCACGAGTGCGTAGAGCCGCCCCCCCTGGCGATCCTGATTGATAGCGCGGTCCGAACGTCCCGCATAAAGCGCGGCGTCCTTAAGGGACAGGTTCTCCGGCTGCTCCCACTCATGTGCGGCTGCCAGTCGACCACGTTCACGCGCCGCCTGCAGCGGATCGGAATGTGCCGCCTCCCCCGCATGTGCCACAGGCTCTCCGGCAGCAATAGAACGACGGTCGCGGAAAGGACGATTCGGCTTCGCAAAGATCCGAACAATCCTGCCCAGTGCGGCATCCAATTCGTGCTGGACCTCGACGGACAATGCGACTTCACGCGACGCGTCGTTGACGAGAGCTACAGCGGTCTCAACTAGCTCACGGGGCGTGGCGTGTTGCGACTCGCGTGCTGCCGCGGAGGATGTCGCCCGCCGAGCGCGGGCCCGGCTAATCGGAACCTGGGCAGATTCGAATCTGACAGGGGCGGCGGCGAAACGCGCGCGAAGTGAAATACGGCGGGGTATGGTCATGAACCTATTTTAGTTCATGAAGTTCATGACGACAACCTCTCTGGAGCCGGAGTGTGAGTCGGCTACTTAAAGTCGTGTCTAATGGCGCACAAATGTCGTTCACCCGGCGCACGCCCAGCGCGATGACCTTCCCTGTCGGCTTGGAGAGGGCTTGCCGCAGATCAGGCGTGGGACAGTGAGTCCTGCGCGAGGCTGCGCTCGTAGGCGACGATGATCTGGCGAGGCGGCAGCCTCGGCAACGTCGCGCATGCACTCAAGCGTGGTCGGCGATCAGGGTCAGGCCATCATCGCCGAGGCTCCTCTGAATCTCGGGGAACAGCAATCCGTCGCGGGACGCTTTGGTGAGTATGTCGGTCTCCTAGGCCGAATGCACCCCTTCACCGCCGGTTGGCCGGCGGCTTGTTGCCCCGCTTGTCCTTGTGGCTGAACAGGCGCGGTATGTCCGGCTGCTCGTCCTTGATGGAACCGGACATCACCGAGCCGTGCAATGGTTGCTCGACCCCGAAGGCGTCGCGATGCAGATCGACAAAGGCCTTCAGGACTTCAAACGGCGGTCGAGCTCCGCCTGGGCGAAAAACGCGCTTGCCAACTTCAGGATCTCGTTGGCGCGGCGCAGCTCCTTTACCTCGCGCTCCAGCGCCTTGAGGCGTTCACGCTCCGACGTGGTCACGCCATCGCGATCGCCGCTCTCCACCTGCTCTTGTTTGACCCACCCCAACAGTGTCTGGCTCGTGCAACCGATCATCGGTGCGATGGATTCGACTGCCGCCCACAGCGATGGATGCTCGCTGCGCTGCTCTCGAACCAGACGTACAGCTCGCTCTCGGACCTCGGGGGAAAACTTGGTCTGCTTGCTCATGGGCTCCATTCTCTCAAGAATTGGAGCCTCCACTAAACCCGGGGCGGTTCACTTAGCCCCGCTGCTCTCAGGCAGCGACGACGATGGCATCGTCCAGATGAAGGTCTTGACTCAGGCGCGGACCAAGAATCCGGCCTTGCCAAAGAGCTAAACAGCTCGTGCGATTCGAGACAAGGACTCAGATCGCATCCTGTTGACGGTCATTGACGGACCGTCGACGCTTCAAGCCCACCGATATCCTTCCGTCCTACCGCCGCCGTTGGGAAATCAAAACGAGCTCTGCGCTGATACAGGGTGAACTGATCTGGGCAGCCGCCATGGCCCCAGGCAAGCTGCCGGCAGCGCATGCGCGCCAAATTTCAGTTGGCGATCGTACAAAAACGACGGGGGCGTATTTGCCCCCGTGTGGTCAAAGCCCTGCCTAAGCTCTACACCGTCCGGTACCTCAGAAAGGACTTAACTGAACGGCATTACTTTTCAAGCGGGCACTTCGCCCTTTAGGGTGACCCGGTTCAAAAGGCGCTCGTGGTTGCCGTAGTCGTGGACCGCATAGTGCATGGTGCACCGGTTATCCCACATCAGCGCATCGCCGACGCGCCACATGTGGCGGTAGATGTTGTCCGGCTGCGTGCTGTGCTCATATAGGAAGTTCAGCAAGGGCCGGGCTTCGGCCTCCGTCATGCCCTCAATGCCCAGCACATTGTCCGGATGCCCGATGTAGAGCGCCTTGCGGCCGGTCTCCGGATGCGTGCGCACCATCGGATGCACGGCGGAGGGCACATCCGACTCGCACACGCCTTGGGAGCGGGCCAGCCGCACTGCGCGGAAATGGACGCGCAAGCCTTGCAGCATGCGTTGCATGACGGGAGTCAGCCTATCGTAGGCGAGATATTGGTTGCACCACATCGTGTCGCCACCCACCGGCACCACCTGCGCGCTGAGCATGGTGATCTTGGGCGGCACGGGCGTGTGCGGCGCATCGTAGTGCCAGGCCTCGGTCGAAATCAGCTCCTTCGGCGCCGTTCGGATCTGGACCACTTCGGGATACTCATCGAGCCGCAGCTTGGACAGCAAGGCCGGAACGACCGGCTCGCCCCAGTGACGGATGAAATCCAGCTGAGCCGCGGGCTTGAGCGGCTGCTCGCGGAACACCAGCACGCAGTGCTGCAGGAATGCCTTGCTCAGTTGCTCGAACCGTTCGTCGGTCAAGGGCTCCGAGAGCGAAACGCCTTCGACCGAGGCACCGATCGAGCCGGTGAGTGGTGTGATCCTTATGGTCATGCAAGCTCCTTCGTCGCAGTCTGCGACATGGTGATTGGCGCGGCGGCCGCCATCACACTCTTGTGGACGGCCAGGACGATTTTTCCGAAGTGCTGGTTGGTTGCCATGTAGGCGTGGGCCTGTGCGATGTCGTCGAGTGCGAACAGGCGGTCGACCGGCATCTTGAGGCGATTCTCGCGCAGCAGCGGCAGCACATCACGCGCGCACGCTTCGATCAAGGCGAGCCGTTCTTCCTCGGTACGGGTGCGGAAGGTGGTCCCGACAAGCTTCAGCCGATTGACCCACATATGCTTGATGTCGACCTGGGCGGTATCGACGCCGCTCATCCGCGCGATGATGACTAGCCGGCCGCGCACGGCCAGGCATTTCAGGTTGGTGTCGAACACCGCGCCGCCCAGCGAGTCGATGATCACGTCCACGCCGCGGCCGTCGGTGGCGTCCTTCACGGCCTGCACGGTGTCCGACTGCGAGGCATCGATGGTGTGGGTCGCGCCGTATTCACGCAGCCGCGCCAGCTTGGCCGCCGAACGCGAGGTGGCGATGACCTGGCTGGCGCCGAGTTGGGCGGCGAGTTGGACGGCGGCCAGTCCCATGCCGCCGGTGGCGGCATTTACCAGCACGGATTGGCCGGAATGGAACTCGCCGTTGGTGACGAGCGCGTCGTGCGCGCTGATGAACACGTTGGGGAATGCGGCCGCCTCGACCCAGGACAGCGTGGCCGGGATCGGGATCAGCGCGCGCGCCTCGGCCAGCACATACTCGGACTGGCCGCCCCAGCCGTGGCCGGTGACGCGGTCGCCTTCACGCACGCTGTGCACATCGGGTCCGACCTCGCTGACCATGCCGGCGAACTCGATGCCGGCCAGTATCGGGCCGCCGTTCTTCGCTTCCCCTACCCGGATCAGTTCGCCCCGGTTCAGGCCCGAGGCCATCACCTGCACCACCACTTGGCCGGGACCCGGCGTCGGGCGGGGAATCTCGCGGATTTCCAGGTGGCCGCCTTGCGGGCCCGGAATAATCATGGCTGCTTTCATCGCTGGATCATTTCCATCAAGGTTTTGTCAGGTCTTACTGCTTCAGGGTCAACTTGCGGTTCAGCGCGTCGAAGTGGTCGTAGTCCGACTGCAGGCGCTGCGCGAATTGCTGCGGCGATTCGGGCATGATTGGCTCGAATCTCAGCTTGGCGACCTGGTCGCGGAACGGCGCCAGACCCGCGATGCGGCGCGTGACGGCGTAGAGCTTTTCGACAACGGCTGTTGGCACCTTGGGAGATACCGCGATGCCCTGCCAGCTGCTGAAATCATTGAACTCCTGAAAACCCTGTTCAGCGAAGGTCGGAACCTGCGGCATGCCGGGATAGCGGGTGGTGCCCGCGATGGCCAGCGCTTTGATTTTGCCGCTCTGCAGATGCGGTCCCGAGGTCACGACGCTGTCCAGAGCCATCGTGACCTGATTGGACATCACCGCGAGCAGCGCGGGCGGAGTACCCGAATATGGCACGTGCTGCATGTTCACGCCGAGTTTGAGATTGAGCATCTCACCACCGCGCTGCGCGATCGTGCCGGGACTCGGGGAAGCAAAGCTGCTCTTGTCCGGCGCAGCCTTGAGTTGCCGCGCCATGCCGGCCAGGTCATTTGCGGGGTAGTCCTGCGCAACGACCAGCACGTAACGGTACTGGGTGAGCGCCGCCACCGGCCGCACGTCCCTCATCGGGTCATAGGGGGGCTTCATGACGTGCGGTATTTCGGTGAGCACGTTCGAGCTGGTGTACAGGATGACATGGCCGTCGGCAGGCGCGTTCAGCATCGCCTGCACGCCGATTGAGCCTCCGGCGCCCGCCTTGTTTTCAACGATGACAGGTTGGCCAACTTCCTTGGACAAATAGCTGGCAAAGAGGCGAGCCGGTGCGTCCATGTTTCCGCCGGCAGGCGCGGGGACGATGATCTTGATGGCCCGCTCGGGCCAGGCCTGGGCCAGCGATGAGCAGGCCAGCAACAACGCGCCGAGCGCGAAACGACAAGACGCAAGGCTAGCATTCATGGATATCTCCTCGGTTTTTTTCACACGACGCGGTGAACTGCGGACGATCTAACTCCAGGCATCGACGCGTGCAGCGCCAGCTCGCCGACCAGTGCGTTCGCTGCAGGCTGGCCAGTGGCCCGGTGCCTCGTGGCGCAGACCGGGAACCGGCAGCAGTGTCGGCGCTGCGGACCGTCGTGCGTCGCTTATCGCGCCACCTTGCGTTCGGCCAGCGCCGGCCTGACCGGACGGCGAGCGGTGGGATAACGCAACTCGGCGAGCGTCTGCTCGGTCGTCTGGTACTGCGTGCCGATCTTGAAGATGGCGCGTGCCTCCTGGGCCGACGCCACGCCCCGTCCCAGTTCGTGCGAGATGCGCACCAGTTGCTCGATCTGCTTCACGCTGGACATCGGCTCGCCGGTGGGGCCCCAGATCGTGTCCTCGATGCCGCAGCGCACGTGCAGGCCCATGGCGATCGCCATGGTGTTGACCGGCAGGGTGGCGCGCATCAGCGATTCCAGTGTGAGCGTCGACCCATCGGGGAGAAGGCGAATGAACTCCATCATGCTGTAGGGGTCCGGGTTGTCGAAGCCGCCGCTGAGCGCGACCCAATTCACATTGAGCGGCCCCTTGTAGAGGCCACGCCGGATCAGGCGCTCGAGGGTGACCAGGCCCGACTTCATAGTGATCTGAAAGTGCGGCTGGATGCCGTTGGCCGCCAGCTGGGCGAGGTGTTCGCGCAACCAGGCCGGCCCGGCCGGAACGATCATCTCTTCGTAGGCGTCATAGACCGCCTTGCGCTCGAACGAGGTGCCCGCGCAGTCCTCAGCGGTCATGATCTCAACCGTGTTCATCTGGCCGGTGTTGACTGCCACCGTGACCTGCTCGGGCGTCGGCTTCAGGCGCGCCAGCATGTGACGCGTCTCGTCACTCAGCCACTCGGCGGGCGCGCCCTCCTCGACCGGTGCGAACGAGATCGAGCCGCCGACCTGGATGATCATGTCGGGCACCGCCTGCTTCAGGCGCGACAGCAACTCGTTGAAGCGGTCGAGGTTCTTGCAGCCAGAACCATCGTCCTCGCGGGCATGGAAATGGAGCACGGTGGCACCGGCGTTGTAGCAGTCCACCGCCTTCTGCACCTGTTCCTCGATCGTGACCGGGATGTCGGAGGGAAAGTCGCCCGGCTCCCATTGCGGGCCATAAGGCGCGGCGGTGATGACAAGTTTTTCCTGATTTTCGGGCAGCAGGGCCCCGTCGAGGAAGTGCATGGTGTTCTCCTTGGTAGGCTGCGGTGTCTGCGAAGGCAGGCCGTGCGCGCTGGTAGCTATGATGCGGGTCGCCGCCTCGACAGAATTGATCCGTTGTCGCGTAGAATTGATTAGATGTAACGGGTCAAAAACTTTGGAAAATGTCCACCGACCAGCCCCACCTCATTCGAAGTGCCAGCCTGACGGGCTTCGCCGATCTGGCGCAGTCGGCTGGACTCGACCCCTTGGCGATGATGCGCAAGGCGGGCCTGCCACGCCGGTGTCTCGACGATAGCGAGACCCTGATCGTGGCGAGCATGACAGCGGCGTCGTTGAGGAGATCGACGGACGCACGGTGATCATTGATCGGGCGCCCCTGTACGAAGGCAATGTGCGCGTCGGCGCTTTCTTGACGCTCCATCAGCCTACACGCGTCGAGAAAGCCGTTAACAGGCTCCGAACGCATCGGTACACGCACTCGCAAACAGCAAGGTACAAGCTAGAAAGCGCCTTCACGGGCGCGCGGCGCAACGGCAAGGCCGGCCTGTTTGAAGCTGCCAACGAGGGAACCGGGTTGCTCGACGAGGTGGCGGAGATGCCGCCGATCTTGCAAACGCGATTGCTGCGGGTCTTGCAGGAGGGAGAGGTAACGCGAGTCGGGGGTACCGACACCTTGCAGGTCAATGTTCGCATCGTTGCCGCCACGCACCGGAACCATTGGGAGCGCGTGCGCGAGGGCGCCTTCCGGCAAGATCTTTTCTATCGCCTCAGTGTGCTTCGCCTGCAGGTGCCGCCACTGCGAGTGCGTCCTGAGGACCGCGACATCCTGACCACTGCGCTGATAAGCGCCGATGCGGCGCGTGCACCTTGCCGACTTGGTTAAGACGTCCTGCACGCCGCCCCTGCCCTGCCGGCAAGGCAGCTTGCGGCGTTTCTCAATTGCGGTCACGATCCCAACGGCCAACCTGCCGACACTCCAAAGGCGCCTGACACCACGCTTGCTGGGAGAGCGGTGGCCCTCTTCTCCGGCGATGGACGGATACCAGCGTTCAACGTAAGACCGGAGCTGGTTATTGAGCACCGCGGTCCGGATTTGCAGTAGGTTGTGCGCGTGCCGAGTACGGTTTCCCCGCCGTCCGACAGAAAGGTCACCGGCTGACTGGGTTGCACACCCTCACGAAGAAGGAAATTCCACATACGATCGGCCGGTCGGCGCTCCAGCTTGTGCACGTACGCAAAACTATGCCCGCCATCCTGATCGCGCAGGGACTTCCCGACGATCACTTCAAACCAGCATCCTGGCGGCGCCGGTGTCCGGCCCGTCGAAGGAAGCCGCCGTCAATGCCAACCGCGCGGACCGGACTGGGCTCGGGGATCTCGGGCGAGCGGACGCTCGCGGCCACCTCCGCTTGCTGCCGCGCGTCGGTGGCCTGCTCCGCTTCCAGCCGGCGACCGAGCGTGGTGACCTGACGCCGGATCGAGCTGGCTGCCAGTACATGATCGAGCGGCAATACCTCTTGCAGGACGTTGACGGTCAGACCATACGACATCAACGCCGCAAACTTGACCTCGAGATACTGCAGTTCTGGACTGTTCCGCTCAGGCAAGCAATTAGCGACCGGACTGAATGTGGGGGCGTCGCCCTGGCATTGCCGGCAGGGGTACAGCCGCGGACTGTCAATCGACAGCCGCCCGAACGCGCTACGGAAAACCAACTGATGGTGGCCCCGCACGTGGGACAAACGCTGGCCCTGGCAACTGCCTCGGCAACCTGCGCCGCGACCATCGTGCGCTGCAGCCGACCCAGCAGTGATTTTGCCTCCTGCAGATGCAGCCCCAGCGAGCCCACATCAAGGGCATCTCTCTCGAACTGGGCTATCTCGGTGACGGTGGCTGGCGCGCCTCCATCGTCCTGCACGACGAGTTGCAAGCTGATACGCATGGCCGCCCTCCTTCCTTGGAAGCTGCGGCGACCAGTCTACCCCTCGAGCTCTCGCAACCGATCATTGACGATCCGACGATCAAAGCGACGATCCAGCCAAATCAGCCACCTATCGACCTCCTCGCGCAGGTCTTCCAGCACGATTGGCCCTTCGCGCAGCGACTCGATCCAATCGACGAACTCATATTCACTGTGTTCGTCCCCGGCCTCCAGATACCTCTCGATTCCGCCAATGTCCTCGGGCGGGCACGGCCCGCAACCCGCCACGCAACGGGGCAACTGGCCAGGCTGTTGCCGCAGCATACGCCGCTCCATGCGTATCTCGTGGCGCCACCACGCGTTGAAGTCATACACATAAACGAAGCCTTCGTGTTCTCGGAGATGAAACGCGGTCAACGGAAGTTCGCTGGCGACTGTGCAGAACTGCAAGACGCCCTCCTGAGCTTCGCCGTAACGCCTGCCACGAATGCTGAACGTGTGCGGATGCTCGTCGGCCCAGCCCATGACGACCTGGATGACAGGGTGCAATTGTCCGAGCGTCAAGTGCTCGGGAACGAGGACGCGCCGCCAAACCGACGGGCTCAGGCCGCGCAGAGCAATTCGAAGTTGAAGGACGGAGATCGCCGGCCCAGGATCGGAAGCCATGCGCGCATTGTAGGTGCCTCATTGGCCTCTCAGTAGCTGTCCGGTCGTCAGCCCCCGCTTTGGTGCGGTCTCCCGCAAGGGCTTTCACATGAAGCTACAATGCCGCAGCCAGGTCGCGGTGGTGCGCGGTCAGCATGCAACTTACGGGACCGAAGCTGGCCGGCTACAAGGGGCCTGGAAGCATCGCGGATTCGTCCGGCGTTGGGCCGACAAGTTATTTCTTTCTTGGATCCTCCGCGGGATTCAAGTAGCTGATGCCCCAGGGACCGGTGCCATGAATCTGAATGATGGTTTCTTTGCTGGTGGTGTAGGCGAACATAGGCATTCCCGCGGGCATCATCGTGACGCCGCCAGCCGGATAAGCCCTGGCCTTGGCGCGATCGAACGTCTCGCCGATACCCAAATGGAGCGTCCCGGACAACACTGTGACTCGCTCAAACACGGGATGAGTGTGGGCTGGGATCTTGAAGTTGGGAGGAAGCTTGATTCGCATGGTGAACGGCGCGGCTTGCTTGAGATCACCTTCCAATACCGCCAGTTTGGCGCCAGGTCCGATAGATGGGGCCTCGGTCCACTTGACTTCGGACGGGACGATCGAAATGTGGCCTTCCATAGCGGGTTCCGCTGCCAGAGCGGGGGCCATAATGAGCGCACCCAGCGCGCATGCCGTCGAGGCTCCAATCATTCTTAAGTTGCGCATTCTCTACTCCTCTGCGCTCGCATTTCCCCGGTCAACCCAGCCACCGGTGCCGGCAGTCACCGGCCGGCCTGAGATCGCGCTAACCGGTTCGCGTAAGCGGTGAGATGCGCCGCCTGCCTGGAACCCAGCCTGAGCGCGGGCTGAGGCAAAGGACGGGTGTAACCCCACGGCAGCAATTTCAGCCTAGCGTGCCGGATAGCGGGAAGCAAGCAGCGCGGGTCCTGATTCGATGAAGATTCGGTCGCCCTTCCATTAGCAAGCCAAACGGGCAATCTTCATAGGACAGTGAATGCCGGCCGTAGTCGTGAAGGGGGCGATCTCGAGCGCCTACCAAGTGACGGGAAGGGTACGAATCCGGCACGCTGTGGTGGAACCTGAACACCGTCTACGGGTACCTGAGGAACAACGCGCGCACGCTGGTCAACTACGGCGCTCGGCATCGCAAGGGCCTCGGGGAACTCTCGCCCCGCCGCACCGCTTAGCGCCTCAGAGCGGACGCGCCTCATTGCGACGCCTGACTAACGGCTTCAGCCTGACATTGTTGACGGGACATGCCACAACGCTCCGCGGGTCTGAAGGATGCGCCGGAACTGGTTGCTGAACCAGAACAGCCGTGACCTGACGCTAGACGGCAACTGCAGTCTCGATGGCAAGACCGGCCGCCTTCCATTCGGGGAAGCCGTCTTCGAGACGCGCCGCCTTGAAGCCCTTGGCACGCAGCGCGGCGACAGCCTCGAAGGCCAGCACGCAGTAGGGCCCCCGGCAGTACGCGACAATCTGGGTGTTGACCGGCAACTCGCTCAGGCGATGTTCCAACTCGGCCAGCGGGATATTGCGTGCACTAGGCAGATGGCCCTCGGCAAATTCATCCTGTGGCCGGACATCCAATACAGTGACTCGGCCATCGGCAAGACGCCGAGCCAACTCTTCTCGAGATACTGCCTCCATCGAATCGCGAGAATGGAAGTAGTCGTTCAGCGTCCGGTTGACCTCTGCAACATTTCGCTCGCCGATCCGGCCTAGGGACTTCATCAAACTGACAATCTCATTGTCGCCAGCAAGGCGATATACGATGTGCTTGCCTCGTCTCTCAGTATCTACCAAGCGTACTCGCCGAAGGATTTGAAGATGGCGCGAGGTGTTGGCGAAGCTCATACCCGACAGCGCGGTCAGATCCTCAACGGACCGCTCGCGCTGGGCGAGGTGCTCCAATAACTCAAGACGGCCTGGATGGCCAAATGCCTGCGCTATTTCTGCGAGGCGCTCAAAGATCGCTTGCTTCGGTCCCACGCTTGACACTCCACCTTCGTTTGGTCAATCATTCGCGATATTGATTGAATGTTATCACCGCCCCTCGGTAAGGAGCAATGTGATGATCCTACGGCAATACCTCCATTCCAATCCCGTGGGGATTTCATACCTCCTTGGCTGCGGCGGCAAGGCGACAAGCGTTGTGATCGATCCGGTCGCCGAGCCCAGCTTGTATCTGCAAGCGGCTGAGGCCACGGGGATGAAAATCAACTACGTGATCGACACTCATGTGCACGCTGACCATGTGTCTACCGGCCGGGCCCTTGCGGACGCGGCAGGCGCTGTATATGTGCTTTCGGCGAATGCCGACATCGTAGTGCCCTTCAAGCGGGTTAAGGACGGCGACGAGATCCAACTCGGCAATGTAGTCCTCAAGGTGCTCGACACACCCGGTCATACACCCGAGCATATCTGTCTGCTTGTGACAGACCGCACGCGCGCTGATGAGCCATGGCTGCTCGTGACTGGTCACACGCTCATGATCGGCGACCTAGGCCGAACCGAACTCGCCGTGAGCGCGGTACAGGGTGCGAAGGACCTTTTCCGCAGCGTGCAAAGGCTCAGGGCGCTTCCTGATTACCTGGAGATCCTTCCCGGCGCCTACGCCGGCTCGGCCTGCGGGCGCAGCCTCAGCGCTAACCCGACCTCGACACTGGGCTTCGAAAAGCGGTACAACCGGGCGTTCCGCATCGAGAGCGAGGAGGAGTTCGTCCGCTTCATGCTCGACGATGTACCGCCGCCGCCGCCCGAAGCAGCCCGCATACGAGCAGTCAATTCCGGCCGCCGCGCACTTGGAGCGTAGCTGATGGGAGAGGCAGTAGTTGCGTCCGCTCGGCCTTCAATTCGACTAGGGCTCAAGGAAAACTGGCGGCAGTTTTCACTGCTTGTACTGATCAATGCCTTTGTGGGTGGTATGGTCGGCATTGAGCGGACGGTCGTGCCTCTGATTGGCGCAAAAGAATTCCACATCGAGTCCACGACGCTCATTACCTCCTTCATCATCAGCTTCGGGGTGATCAAGGCCCTCGCCAACCTTGTTTCGGGACAGCTCGCGGACACGTGGGGCCGCAAGCGTGTGTTAGTCGTCGGATGGCTGCTTGCGCTGCCAGTGCCTTTCATGATCATTGGCGCACCGCACTGGGAATGGGTGATCGCTGCCAATGTCCTGCTTGGCGCCAGCCAGGGCTTTGCATGGTCCATGACCGTGATCATGAAGGTAGACCTGATCGGCCCGAAAGGGCGAGGTCTGGCGGTGGGTCTTAACGAGTTTGCTGGCTATTTCGCGGTGGGCCTAACCGCGTTTCTCACTGGCTATCTGGCGAGCCGGTACGGTCTTCGGCCGATTCCAATCTACCTCGGCATCTTTTATGCGGCAGCCGGGCTAATTCTGTCGATCCTCGTGGTGCGTGATACACGCGAGTTTGTTCGTCTGGAAGCTGCTGGCAGATCTACGGAAGCATCATCTCTCTCTTTCCGCGATGTGTTTCTGCTGACCTCCATCAAGGACCGCAACCTGTTCGCAGCGTCGCAGGCCGGGCTGATCAATAACCTCAACGATGGCATGAGCTGGGGTATTTTCCCGCTGTTTTTCACGGGACTCGGACTCAGTGTCGAACGGATAGGGATTCTCAAGGCCGTTTATCCGATCGTATGGGGAGTTTGTCAGGTAGTCACCGGCCCATTGAGCGATAGGTGGGGTCGCAAGGGCCTCATCGTCCTCGGCATGTGGGTCCAGGCAGCCGGCCTCTTTCTGACAGCGTTCACCGCACAGTTTGAATGGTGGTTGTTTGCGAGCGTCCTGCTCGGAATAGGCACTGCAATGGTCTACCCAACCCTGATTGCGTCAGTATCGGACGCTTCGGAGCCGAGCTGGCGGGCTCGATCCCTGAGCGTGTATCGGTTCTGGCGAGACCTCGGTTACGCAATTGGCGCACTCTCGGCGGGCCTCATTGCTGATCGCTTTGGCTTTGCCTATGCCATTCTGGCAATCGCCGTCGTCACGTTCATTTCGGGGGGCATCGTCGCGATCGCCATGCGAGAACATCGTTGAAATACTCTGCGGCTCGTACACGCAGATGCCGCGTGAGGGCAGAAATAAGTATTCTCGACGGGAGCGGCTGATGACCGTTCCAGGTAGCATTTCAGTCATTCAAATAAGCCGATCCAGTGGCTCAGAAGGGTCGATCAGCGACCACTGGCGGAAGCGCAGACTGGTTTCCCTTCATTTGAAAGGAGACCGTCGTGGAAAACACCCCTCTCGACCAAACGCGTCACGTCCCATGGAACAAAGGGAGGCTGACGGGCCAGAAGCCTCCACTGAAGTTGAATGAGATATGGGCGATACGAACTCGGCTTCAGCTTACGACGAATGTTCGCGAATTGGCGATGTTCAACCTTGCCATCGACAGCAAGCTCCGAGCGTGCGACCTGACCCGTCTGCGCGTGCAGGACATCTGCATTGGCAGCCAGGTTGGCGCCCGGGCAACAGTCATGCAGCAGAAAACTCAGTGGCCAGTGCAGTTCGAGATCACGGAACAAACTCGCCAAAGCGTTCAGTGTTGGATTCATGCTCGTGGACTCAAGCTGGGCGACTATCTCTTTCCGAGTCGTTTACACGCCTCACCGCACCTGTCAACGCACACCAAGAATGTCGGCGGCGTCCTGCAACACGATGCCGCCTGATCGGATGTGCCAGGCACCTTCCTTCACAATCTCCGCCTTGATTGCCACTTCGGATAGATCCATGAAATCAAGCTGCGCATAAGTGCTGCTCGTATTGCCGATAGACATCATGGGCCTTGGTGCTGAGTATCGTTATTCGGCCCGGATGCTGCCTTGCTTGATGACCTTGGCCCATTTCGCGGTCTCGCCCTCGACGAACTTGCGGAAGTCCTCGGGCCGCGAGCCGGCCGGTTCGGCGCCGATGGCGGCGAGCCGCTTAGAAACCTCTGGAGAGTTGAGCACTTCGCGCGTCAGCGCGCTGAGCCGGTCGACAATCGCCTGTGGCGTACCGGCCGGGGCAAAGAGCCCGTTCCATTCGTAGACCTGATAGCCCGGCAAGCCGGATTCGGCAATCGTGGGCGTGTCCGGCAACGCGGCAGACCGCTTCGTTCCCGTCGTGGCCAGCACCTTGAGCTTCTTGCCCGCGACTAACGGGTATGACGCCGCCATATTGCTGAACATCATGTCGACCTGGCCACCCATCAGGTCGCTTAGCGCAGGCGCGCCGCCCTTATAGGGAACGTGCAGCAGATTCAGTCCCGACTGCTGCCGGAACAACTCCGCTGCCAGGTGCTGTGCCGTGCCCGGCCCCGCTGAAGCATAGGTCAGCTTGCCCGGCTTCGCCTTAGCGGCATTAACAATGTCCTTCGGCGACGTGAATGGAGAATTGGGCGGCACCACTAGCAGGTTCGGCACCAGCACCACCAGCGAGATGGGGGCGAAGTCCTTAACGGTGTCGTATGGCAAGCGCGCCTGCAAGCTTGGATTGACCGAATGCGCGGTGGCATCGAGCAGCAGCGTGTAACCATCGGGCGCGGCCTTTGCCACCGCGCCCGCGCCAATCACGCCGCTTGCACCGGGACGGTTGTCGACCACGATGGTCTGGCCTAGCTTGGCACCAAGCGGCGCGGCAAGAGTGCGCGCAACCGTGTCGGCGGCACCGCCCGCGGGATAGGGCACAACCAGCCGGATGGGCCGGTCCGGATAGGCTGCAGGTGCGGCGTGGGAGGCGTTCGGCGAAATGCCGAGGCCAAGCAATGCGAGCGAAAGCAGCCGGGCAGTGATGGGCTTGAACATGTCTCTACTCCAGATTCTTATGTGATGAAAAATCAAACGGTAGCGATGGGAGTTGCCGGGGATCCGACCGCGCCGGGCAAGCGCAGGGGCGGTGCGGTCAACAGGAAGCGGCTGCGCCGATGTGCCCGCAGCCACCGCGCCAACGGCGTCAGGTGCCACAGTTCGCCCAGATGAATGCCATTCTTGAACAGGCAATGCTCGTGCAGCGGCAGCCGGGGCCCACGGATCGGCGATGGCGTCAACGGCTTGGGCACGACAAGCTCTACGGCCGGGTTGTCTGCCAGCAGGCAGGCGAGCCGCACGTCGGTGATCCAGTTGAGCAGCTTCTTGTCGTGTCCGTCCAGCCCGGTCCCGGTTTCATGCAGCACGCGCAGGTCGGGCATCTTGTTCATCGACAGCAGCGTGTCCGCGAAGCCGGTATGCAGGCACACCATGTCGCCTGGTTCGACCGCTATCTTGTCGGCCTCGAGTATGCGCATCAGCGCGTCATAACCGACGGCGTTGCGCTTGCGGCCGATGTGGTGCTCGAGGTCAATCATGACGCCTCGCCCTTGCGCCCC
Source organism: Cupriavidus sp. L7L (assembly GCF_004353535.1). NCBI lineage: Bacteria > Pseudomonadati > Pseudomonadota > Betaproteobacteria > Burkholderiales > Burkholderiaceae > Cupriavidus > Cupriavidus sp. L7L. The sequence continues at coordinate 18,769 of NZ_SMNY01000013.1, read as the reverse complement.
ATGCTCGGCCAGCACCGCAATGCTCAGCGCGCGAGCTTCGGGATTCTCGTAGCGCGCCCACGGTTCAGTGGCCTGCATTTCAGTGCCCGCGATGACATCCTCGCCGCCCCGGTAGCCGTTATAGAACACCGGCTCTTCCTTGCCATCGCCATCCGCGTCGAAATGGCTGCCGACATGCGCAAGACTGTCCCATTGCGTCGAGTACTGCAGACTCATCAACACCACGTCGTCGTTGACGACATCGGTCAGGTCGGGGTCTTCCGACTGATATGACCAGCAGAAGCCTTGCTGCCCGGCGCTCTTGCCGTCGCGCAGCACGGCAAAGCGGCGCGGTGGCTGACGGCGAACGTTCATCGTTTGCCCGCCCGGATAGTCGAGCGGCAGCGACAGGCAGAACGTGACGCCCTCGCGAACTTCCGCCACACCCTGCAGCACCTTAGCGCGGTCGACCAGGTTCATCCGGCCGCGTTGGTCATCCGGGCCGAATTCGCCCCAATGACTGCCTTCGGGCTGCCGCTTCCAGCGAAGTTGAGTTGACGCCATGCCCCGCTCCTTAGTGTTGCCCGCCGAGCACCGCCAGCGCGTTCGTCGCGGCCGCTACGCCCATGTTGACGTAGGCGTCGCTGGTCACGCCGCCGATATGGGGGCTCAGCACGAACTTCTGATGACGGAAGAACGGATGGTCCGGAGCAGGAGGCTCCTGTGCCAGCGAATCCAGGCCGGCTGCTGCAACCTTGCCGCTCTCCACCGCCGCAAGCAGTGCCGCCTCGTCGATCAGGCCGCCACGCGCGGTATTAACCACGATGACACCGTCCTTGCAAGCCGACAATGCGTCTGCACCCAGCAAGCCCTTGTTGTCGGCGGTAAGCGGGCAATGGAACGACACGACATCGGACTCGCGCCAGATCGTATCCAGGCTGACCGCACGGATATCGTCGGGTACCTCTGTAGCGAAGGGGTCATAACCCAGCACGTTCATGTCCATGGCGGTTGCCATGCGGGCAAAGCGGCGGCCGATCGCACCCAGGCCGATGAGGCCAAGCGTACGCCCCTTCAATTCGAGGCTCTGGTGCGTCGCCTTGTCCCAATGCCCCGTGCGCGTGCGCTGGTCCAGGTGCACCACGGATTTCGCACAGGCAAGCAGCAGCGCCATGGCTTGCTCGGCCACGGCCGCAGCATTGGCACCGGCGGCCGCCACCACCTTCACGCCACGCGCCTGCGCGGCTTTTTGGTCGATGTTGTCGATGCCGCTGCCGTGCTTGGACAACACGCGGATGGACGGCGCCGCGTCGAGCGCCATGGCACCCACCTTGCTGGTGCGCACGATGATCGCCACCGGTGCATGGCGGCGACACAGGTCGGCCGTTTCCTCTTCGCTGGCGGCCTTGCCGGCATAGATCAGTTCGTAATCGGATAGCAAGGCGACGGCTTGCGGGGCGAGATTTGCCGCAGTCACCACAATGACAGGCTTGCTGGCGGCGCTCACAGTGCCTCTCCCGCCTTCAGCACGCCCGCTGCGCGCAGCGCGTCATCCAGCCAGGCCGGACGCAAAGCCTTGCCCGATTTGATTCCGTCGATGCGCTTGCGCTCGCCGGCTACTTTCTCGGCCGCGGCGGCGATCAGCGAAGCCGCCTTATCGCGTTCGATGACCACGACCCCGTCGGCGTCCCCGATCACCAGGTCGCCCGGGCATACGCTGACGCCACCGCATTGGATCGGGTGGTTGACCCGGCCCGGCACGAACTTGGTCGGGCCATTGGGGTTGGTGCCAACGGAATACATCGGGAAGCCCGCATCCCGGATTTCATCGGCGTCCCGCGACGCGGCATCGAGCACGACGGCGGTCACGCCCAGCGCGATGCACTGCTGGACCATGATGATGCCCATCAGCGCGCTGTTCTGGTCGCCTTTGCCATCGACCACGATGACGTCGCCCGGGCGGGCCAGCGCCATGGCCGCATGGATCATCAGGTTGTCACCCGGTCGCACTTCCACCGTCAGCGCAGTGCCACAGAAGCGGCTGGTGGGGCTGAGCGGCGCAATGCGGCCGTGCATGCCGCCGCGGCGTCCGGCCACGTCAGCAAAAATGGATGAAGCGAACTCCGAAGCCTGCCGGACGATCTCGGCCGGTACTCGTTCAAAATCACGGATGACATCAGGGAGGGTCGGTTGCGCGGACATGGTTGCTCCTGAAAAAGTGCGAATGCATCCCACCGCCCGCCTGGTTACCCACGGCGGGAGGTTCTGCAGTGATGCGAAATAGTTGGGAAGTGCTTGGTGACGGAAGCGCGTCGGCGCTCAGTCGATGGTGGCGCCGGAGTCCTTGACCACCACGCGCCAGCGGGCCAGGTCTTTCTGCATCAACGATGCGAATTCCGTGCTGCTGCCGCCGAGGACACGACCGCCTTCGGCTTCGATCTTGTTTTTGACGTCAGGCGTCTTCAGGGCCCGGTTCAGTTCGGCATTGAGCTTTTCCAGGATCGGCGCAGGCGTGCCGGCGGGCGCGAGCAGGCCGAACCAGGTATCGGCTTCAAACTGCTTCACACCGGCCTCCGTGACGGTAGGCGTCGACGGAAGCTGGGCGGAGCGGTGGGTCGAGGTCACCGCCAGGCCGCGCAGCTTGCCGTTCTTGATCTGCCCCATGACGGTCGGCACGGAACCGATATAGATGGCAACCTGCCCGCTCAGCACGTCAGTCAGCGCCTGCGACGCGCCCTTGTAAGGGATATGCTGCAGCTTTACGCCGGCCTGCTTTTGCAACAGTTCCATGGCGAGATGAGCCACGGTGCCGTTGCCTGGCGTGCCAAAGGTGACGGTGCCCGGTTTTGCCCTGGCTGCTGCCAGCACTTCGCCGAGGTTGCGGTATGGGGAGTTGTCCGCCACCACGAGCGCCAGTGGCGCGGAGGCGATCAGCCCGATCGGAGCCAGGTCCTTGCCCGGGTCGTACGGGAGTTTCTTGTACAGCGAGGGATTGATGGCCAGGTTGCTGGTCTGGCCGAACACCAGCGTATAACCGTCTGGCGCCGCCTTCGCAGCGGCTTCAATGCCCAGATTGCCCCCGGCGCCGGGCTTGTTTTCGATGACTACCGTCCACTTAAGGTCGCGGCTCATCTGATTGCCGATGGCGCGCGAGAAAGCATCCGGCGCTCCGCCCGGCGGGAACGGCACAATCAGGCGAATAGGCTTGGTGGGATAGGTCTCGGCCACTGCGGACAGCGGCAGTAGGCCGAAAATGGCGCAGGCGGCCAGAATGCGGGTAGTCCGTTTCAAGGTTGTCTCCAGGTTTAGCCTTGTTCTATGCGCTAACTATAGGGAGTCGTTGCGAGGTGTACAATCGCGTTGTCTACTACGGAACGCATGCCATGGACCGGAACACTTCGCCCGCTTTGGAAGATGCCAAAGAAAGTGTCGATAAAGACACCATCATCGCAGTAACGCGGGCATTACAGATCCTGGAAGCGTTTTCGGCCGACGACACTGCGCTAACGCTCGCTGAACTCAGCCGTCGCGTCGGCATGGGCAAATCAACCGTCTTGCGCACCGCGAGGACGCTCGCTCAGTCCGAATATCTGGTGCAAAGGGACGATGGCCAATGGCGACTCGGCGCTGCGGCGGGATGGCTCGGCGCACGCTATCAGGCCGCCTTTCGCGTTAGCGAAACGGTCGAACCCGTGTTGCGACGCATCTCGTACGAGACTCGGGAGAGTGCCGCGTTTTACGTCAGGGAGGGCGACACGCGGGCCTGCCTGGTGCGTGTGGAAGGGCCCGGCGCGGTGCGACACCACGTGCGCGTAGGTGAAAGGCTGCCGTTGATTGGCGCCCCCGGCCGTGTTTTGCGGGCCTTTGCCGGTGAAATGGGCGAGCCCTACGAAACGATCCGCAAAGACGGCTATTTCATCTCTATGGGGGAACGCGAGCCAGAAGTTTCCAGCATTGCAGTTCCCGTGTTTGGCATTAACTGGACGCTAGCAGGCTCGCTTTGCATCTCTGGCCCGATCAGCCGCCTGACCCGCGACAAGCTGAGCGAATACGCCGAACTGATGCTGGCTGCGGGCCGCGAAATGTCGTATCTGATCTCCGGCTCCCGCGGGCAGACCGCGAAGCCATCCACTTGGCATCCTTGAGACAATTGTTCGGGAAAACTTCACTGATTTGCACAGTCGAGTGGGAATCGTCTTCATTGAAACCCATGTCGGCCATCGCAAAGCTGCCACTGGAACTAAACCCGCCTCAGTGGCAGAGACGGGTCGGTAGGCGCCCTTGATTCTCTCAACAACTTGGCGCTAGCCGCCGTATCCCCAACTTGGAACGGTTGAAGTAGACATTAAGGCCGCGCCCCGGGCCCTCACCTCTACTCGGCCCGCTGCGCGCTCTTGGGCATCTGCAGTCCAGGTCAGTCGGCGCTTGGTACTCCGCGGCATCGCTAAGACCAACGTTTCAATCGGCTAGGTGACCTTCTTCTTTGGGCGGCGCGTGCGAACTGCCGGCTTCATAGGATCTGTTTTCCCAGGGGGCGGTCCAGGCGGGCTTATCACTGTGATGACGGCGTCCAGAAGAGCATCGATGCGGCTCGGCGTGAATCGTTCCGGCTCAATGGGAAGCATCATCATCCAGCCGTCGCCCATCGCGCTAAGTTGATCGGCGAGCAGTTCTGCAGGGACATCGCTGCGGACTAGACCTTCTTCCTGCCCTTTCTCCAGTAGCGCCACACGCTTACTACGGTACTGGGAATTGCGCCGCTGAAAGACGGCAGCGAGCGCCGGATCGCATTTCGCCTGGGCTAGTAGTTGAAATTGCACGAGCCACCACTGTCCCGGATCCTCGGCGTTGGTCCAGGTCACGAAGCGCTTGAACGTCGCCTTAATATCGGTCGGGTCATGGACAGGCGCCATGAAGGATTCGAACTTGTCAAAGTGGCTTTCAACAAGAGCCTTGATCATCGCTTCCTTATTCTCGAAATAGTGGAGCAAGGAACCTGTGGTGCAGCCCGCCTCCTCCGCCACCTTTCGCAAGGAAGCTCCGGCATAGCCCTCGCGCGCGACCACAGCGGTTGCGGCTGCAAGAAAGCTCGCGCGCCTGGCTTCATGATCCCCGACCTTTGGCCCGGGTCGCCGCCTCCGCGTATTGGTCTCGGCTTTGGCGGTCGCGGAATCACGACTATCTGGCGTCTCCAAGTTATTGGCTGGTGTCATGGAAGAGAGCTAGCAATTTAAGAGAACTACCAACTTCCGAACGACGCGATCGGCTCGGGAATATGGCGCAAAAAGTGAAGACGTCATCTTGTGGCACGGTCAGGGGTCGAGCATTGGCCGAACTTTCACCTAGCAATCCCATCCTGCGGTTCCAGGGAGTCAATTGTGCACTCCCAACCTGAAGACGCTGCGCAGCAACGACTAATGTAACCGGTCATGCACCTAACCGGGAAGGCGTTACCGCGTCCCCAGCGACACCCGTTCCCATACGCGTAATCCCTGACGTCGCGACAATTGTAATTGTATAACGCTCGTTATAGCATTCCTCCGTCAGCAGACAACAACAGCAACGTTGTGCGTGCCGCCCCAATGAGGCGGCATGACTTCACGCCCTGCGACCGCACCCTATTCCCAGAAGGAGACCGCATGCTTTCCCATTCACCTGCCAGCCCTCTTGACCATGATCTGCCCGGCATGCTGGCCCCCGAGGGGGCGTGGCGTCATTGCTTTTCGCATCACCCGTTCGATGTGGAACTCGCCTACGCAGAACGCGTGTATTTGTACGACACCGAGGGCAAGCGATACATCGATGCGTCTGGCGGCCCGATGTCCGTCAACATTGGCCACGGCGACCCACGGATGAAGGCGGCGCTGAGTGAACAGTTCGATCGTTATGCGTATGTCCACCCCACGTTTGCCAACCGCAGACGCGCAGAGCTCTGCGAGGCTCTGGCGGCCATCGCCTCGCCATCACTGAACGCGGTGTATCTCTGCAGCGGCGGCAGCGAAGCGGTCGATTCCGCGCTAAAGCTTGCCAGGCAGTATCACGTACTGACCGGGGCCACCGGAAAATACAAGGTGGTGAGCTACTTCGAGTCCTATCACGGCATGACGCTGGCAACCATGTCGCTGGCAGGCAATCCTGGATACAGAAAGACCTTCGATCCAGTCATGTCACCGTGGCTTCACATGGCCCAATACAGCGAAGTTCACATGCCACCGGGCATGGGTCGCGACGCCTGGGGCGTGCAGTGTGCGCAGGAGTTGGAGCGAGTGCTGTACTTCAATAATCCTGATACTGTGGCCGCCTTCATTGCCACGCCGCATGGCGTTGGCGCGGACTACGGTCTTGTTCCCCCCGCAAGCTATTGGCGAGAAATCCGCCGCATCTGCGACGAGCACAACGTACTCCTCATCGCGGATGAAGTGGTAACAGGGTTCGGCCGGACGGGCCGGTGGTTCGCAATGGAACACTTCGATGTCGAGCCGGATTTGATGACACTGGCCAAAGGCATCTCGGGTTCAAATCTGCCGCTCGCCGCTGTGCTGGTGAGCGATAAGGTGAACGAGCCTTTCCGCAAGGACGGCGCATATTTCCTGCACGGCTTCACGTACCAAGGCCATCCCATGGCCTGTGCGGCAGGATTGGCAACACTGCAGATCCTGAAGGAAGACAAGCTGGTCGAGCAAACCACTGCAATGAGCCCTCACTTGTTCGAGCACACCAAGAGGCTGAAGGAACATCCCACGGTGGCTGACGTCCGCGGCTGGGGGCTGTTCATGGCGATCGAACTGGTTGAGTCGAAAGAGCGACGGGAATACTTCGACGCCGACAAAGGGGCGGAGCGACTCTTCCAGGCCTATGCTCTCAAAAACGGCCTGGCGATCTATGGGACCTTGTATGGCCCCCGTCGCAGCGCGGCGCTACGCCGCGGTTTGCCAATTATGATCTCTCCCCCCTTGTGCATTCAGCCCGACGAGATCGACGACATGATGGATCGGCTGGACACCTCTCTCAGCGAGTGGGAACAGCGCCTGCTTGGCTGAATTAGACCGCGCACTCCCCAGCAGTTGAACAATCCTGGCGGACTTTGCCGCCTGGGTCTCGGCCCGGGCGCGGCCCGCCTATGCAAACTCATTGCCACGAAAGGTTGAACTCGATGGAAACCACGAGGGACCGAATCATCCGTGCAAACTCGAAGCCGAACATGCTTCCCCTGAAGGTAGATTCCAGTGGGGCGGCATCACCGCGCTCAAACTCGATCACCCTGGAAGGCCTGGGCAAATCCTATGGCAGCACGACGGTGCTGCACGAGATCAACCTGCACGTTAAGCCGGGTGAGCTCTTCACCATCCTGGGTCCCAGCGGATCTGGAAAAACGACGTTGCTATCCCTGATAGCGGGGATGGCGGCACCCAGTCGCGGCCGGCTCTTGATTGGCGACCGTGACGTCACTACCCTTGAGCCGGCGCAGCGAGGCATTGGCGTGGTGTTTCAGAACTACGCGCTCTTTCCCAATCTCTCGGTTTTCGACAACGTAGCCTTTCCGCTCTCGATCAGGCGCCGCCCACGACACGAGATCGCCGAGAAGGTCAACGAGATGCTGGAAAGAGTTCAGCTCACGGCAGTCCGGGACCGGCGGCCTTCGCAACTTTCAGGCGGGCAGCAGCAGCGGGTCGCGCTTGCGCGTGCACTGGTATTTCGACCATCGATCGTGCTGCTGGACGAGCCCCTGGGCGCGCTGGACCGGCAATTGCGCGAACGCCTGCAAGTTGAATTGAAGGAGCTGCAGCGTTCTCTGGGCGTAACCATGATTCTGGTCACACACGACCAGGAGGAAGCGCTGTCTCTTTCCGACCGCCTCGCGATCATCGATAAAGGGCGACTGCAACAAGTAGCGCCTCCGAACGAGGCCTATCTGAGGCCAGCCAATCCATTCGTCGCGACCTTTCTCGGCATGGCGAATTTCGTCGAAACACCCGATGGCGGGCAAGCCGTCGTGCGCCCTGAGCGGCTCAGGATTAACCGGGAACAAGACGGCTTCGGTGTGTCGGGCCAAGTGCGTCACACCGTCTATCTGGGGCCATCCATACGCCAGCACATCACTTTAGACGGCGGTGGCGAGATGGTGGCCAATATCCCGGCCACCGCCCCTGCCTCGAGCATTTCCCCCGGGGAGCGCGTCCACGCTTCCTGGCGTGCCGAAGACGCCTGGCCTTGCACCTGAATCGGCGATATCACGAAGCGTCCGCCGCATCGGGCTCCTCCCGCTTCCAACGGCCTCGACACACATCCCAACCCTGGAGAACGTTCCATGAACCGTCGCGACTTCTTGCTGTCCGCACCCGCAGCCTCCCTGATGGTAGCCTGTCCCAAGGTATTTGCGGCAGCACCCACGAGCATTCGCCTGATCGACTCTGGCGGGACCACTGGTGAATCCATCGCCGCCGCCTACATTCCACCCTTTACCGAGAAGTACGGAGTGCGGGTGGTTCGCGAGGCGCCCTCGTCCCTGGGCAAGCTGCGTGCGATGGTGGAAAGCGGCCGTATCAATGCGGCGCTGTTCGAGCTTGGCTCGTCAACCCTGGCGCAAGCACGCGAACTCAACTTGCTGGAGAAGCTGGACTGGACGGCAATTCATCCCGACCCGATGTTCCCTGAAGCCCGCGATGACTACGGCATGGGCTATCAGTATTTCTCCACAGTCATGGCGTGGCGCGATGGCAACCCAGCGCCAAAGACATGGGCGAATTTCTTCGATGTCCAACACTTTCCGGGCAAGCGATGTATGTCTGCCTATCCGCATTACACACTGCCATTTGCCTTGCTGGCAGACGGAGTGGACCCGGCGAGCCTGTTCCCTCTTGATGTCGATCGTGCCATGCGAAAGCTCGAACGCATCAAGAGCCATGTCTCGGTCTGGTGGAAAACGGGAACACAACCTCTGCAACTGCTCAAGGACAACGAAGTCCAGTATGCAGTGACCTGGTCGGCCGGTATCGAAAGGGAGCCGGGAATTCGCTCAACCTTCAATCAAGGCATGTACGACATTGCCTGGCTTGTCGTACCGCGCGGACAGCCTGCCGCCACCAAAGACCTGGCCATGAAGTTTCTACATGAGGTGACCGTTGCCAAAAATCAGATGGTCGCGGCAAGGGTGTTGCCTCTGAGTGGCAACAGCCCGCAACTGGAAGGCCTCCTGGGCGCCAAGGCGTTCCAGTCCTTCCCCACCGCAAAGGCCAATCTGCAGGCCCAGTTCAAACAGAACGCCCAATGGTGGCAGAAGAACGGGACGGAAGTGAACAAGGTCTGGTCAAACTTCCTCCTGAACACCTGAACGCCCCAAGGTCGCACCATGACTACTATGTACTCCTCGCGTTGGCATCGAATCATGCCCGACGCAAACGGCTGGCGCGCTCTGCCGCTGCTGGCCCTCTTCCTGATCGTCTTTGATTACTCATTGGGCGGCCTGCTGGCGAAGTCGGTGCACGGTGGTACTGGTCTCACCCTCCATTACTTCAAAGAAGCGTGGACGACGAAGGCATATCTTCGTGTTTTCGTGGACACCTTGCGCGTGAGCCTGATCGCTACCGTCGTGTGCGTTCTTCTTGGATATCCACTGGCGTACTGGATGCGCGGGCTCGACGAGCGCCGCCGCGCTGTGGTCATGACTCTGGTGTTGATGACATTCTGGGTGAGCATCCTGGTGCGCACCTATGCGTGGATTGTTGTCCTGGGAAACGCGGGCCTGGTGAATCGGGCCCTATTGGCCACGGGCTTGATCCGTGAGCCGTTGACGCTTTTGTACTCAGAAGTCGGCGTCACGATTGGCATGGCCAATGTACTGCTGCCTTTTCTGGTGTTGCCTCTCCTTACTGCCATGTTGCGGATCGATGATCGACTGCTGCAGGCGGCGGCATCACTAGGCGCATCCAGGCGGCAGATCTTCTGGCGCGTCTTCTTCCCCTTGTCATTGCCCGCGCTGGGTGTGTGCGTCCTATTGTTGTTTATGTTGAGCCTTGGCTTCTATATCACCCCGGCCATTCTCGGAGGGGGCAAGGTGCCACTTCTGGGCAACCTTCTTGACACGCTGATCAATGAGACGTCGGAGTGGGCGCTCGCGGCCGCAATATCAACGGCGTTGCTCGCGTTTGCACTCGGCGTCTTTGCGGTCTTCCTTCGCCTGAATCGAATGACGGAGACAAAATCATGAACGCGCCACACACAATGTCTGCGCTTTGGCTCCGCGCCTGGGCCTTGTTGACCCTCGCCTTCCTGTTGATTCCGGTGGCCATCGTGCTACCCATGTCATTTTCTTCAGCAAACGCCCTCACCTTTCCCCCACCGGGATGGTCCCTTCGATGGTTTCAGGTTCTATTGTCGGATGCTGACTGGATTGATGCTTTTTCCAACAGCGCATTGATCGCGACGCTGACCGCCAGCGCGGCGGTCATACTCGGTAGCCTGGCGAGCTATGGCCTGGGTCGCGGGCAACCAAGATGGCGCGCGATGGCCGAAGCCAATCTGATGCTGCCACTGATCGTGCCGGGCGTCATTATCGCGATCGCGCTGTATTTTTTCTACGCGCGCTGGAATCTGCTCGGCACGATCGCGGGCCTGGTTCTCGCGCACACCCTGCTCGCTATTCCGTTCGTGGTCATGGTGCTCAACACGTCGATCCGAGGCTTCGATATCCGCATGGAACAGGTGGCATGGAGCCTGGGGGCGAGCTGGTCGCAGACCATGCGAAGGGTGGTGTTGCCGACGCTGGCGCCCAATCTGGCAGCGGCCTGGATCTTTGCCTTCGTCATCAGCTTTGACGAGGTCATCGTGAGCGTTTTTCTCGCGGGCACGATTAACACCGTACCGAAGAAGATGTACAACGACCTGATGCTGGAGATCACACCGACCATCACCGCAGTGGCGACCGTTCTCATTACGGCGACGGCGCTAGTCCTGCTTCTTGTACGTTGGCTGACGCAACGGAAGTCATGACAACTCAACGGGCATCGGCAGGCCTCGGCTGACTCCAGCCATTCGCCGCGGAAGCATCGCCCGGTCACCCATGGCCGGCTGGGTCTGCTCGCCCTCGTAGCGCGTGAGGTCACTCAGGCTGATCGCTGACAGCACGCTGTTGTGGTGCGTCGGCAGGCACTCACCGCCGCGGTGATACCGCTTGCACGGACCTTCCGGCGTAGTGCATCGACCGCGGGCCCGTGCGGCTCTTGCCCTCTTAGTAGTAGTTCCGTCAAGGCCGCCCCTTTTTGACACGAAAAGGGACGAATGGATCAACGCGTCCATAGGGGCGCCCCTCATGCCAGAAGGTTTGACCACGAAAGGGAGACAAAAATGAAATCGACGTATGGGATCAAATGCCGCAGTGCCGCGCTGACGCTGGGTGCGTGGCTTGCCTGTGGCGCAGCGCAGGCTCAATCCGGTGTGTTGCTGTATGGAGGGGTCGACGCAAACCTCGAGTATGTCAATCACTTCTCGACCGTGACGCCGTCCGCTGAAAACGGATTCAGCACGGGTCCTGGTACGAGCGTCTACCGCCTGAACTCGGGTGGCTTGTCGGGCTCGCGCTTTGGCATGCGGGGAACCGAAGAGCTTGGTGGCGGCCTGAACGCAATCTTTGTGCTGGAAGGCGGCTTCGGCCTGGACAATGGCATGATGCAGCAAGGGGGGCGCCTGTTTGGCCGCCAGGCATTTGTCGGCTTCGATGACAAGGGGATTGGTACCTTCACCTTTGGTCGCCAGTACATAAGCTGGTTCGACGCGCTGGCGAACTTCTCGCCGACAGCCTTCTCAACGCAGTATGAACCGATCGTGGCACAGATTGGCATGGACTTCCGCTCTGACAACACATTGAAGTACACCGGGGTATTCGGTCCCCTGACTGCAAGCGCCAACTGGTCGTTTGGCAACGGGGTCCTCGGCAATGGTGAAGTCCCGGGCCAGTTTCGTCGCGACACCGGCTATGGCGCCGCATTGACGTACGATTCTGGCCCCTTTTCCGCAACCGTGGGATACAACCAGTACAACCCTACGCTGACCACGGCGGGCGACACTGGTAGCTTTAAGAAAGCCGCCTTCGCTGCGAGCTACAGCTTCGATGGGCGCGCCAAGCTGATGGCTGGCTACCGTTGGGGTCAGAGCAGGGGTGCCGATGGCTCAACGGTTTTGCGTGATGACTTCTACTGGGCGGGTGCCAACTACAACCTCACTCAGGGAATTGAGTTGACCCTGGGCTACTACTACGACGACATCAAAAAGTTTGGCGATAGAAGTATGAAGAACCCATGGCAGCTCTCATTCATTGCCGACTACCGTCTTTCCAAGCGGACTGACGTCTATCTGACGACCGCATATTCGAAGAATGCAGGCCTGAACTTCGACACGTCCGCAATCAGCTTTATCAACGGATACTTCCTCGGCACGGGACAGAGTTCGATGTTCGGCGCCGCTGTCGGCATCCGCCATAATTTCTGAGTGCGCCGGGAGACCGGCAAGGAGTAGGTGGTGAAAGTCCACTACGATGAAGGAATAGCGAACCACATCGGCCCCGAGCCGTGCGCAGGCTACCGTGAGGTGGTCGGCGAAGCGTCGGTAGGGGAACGTACGGGCCAGCCATTGAGCCGCGATAGTTGTGTAATTCCGGGTGCCGACGCGGTTCAGAACGCGGAAGGCAACATGGAGGGGTGCGCGAGCGCGAGCGCCCCGACGGCCCGGCGTGGTCGAAGAACCTGGCACGTACGGACGCTCTTTGCGCGGGAACCGGGAGATCTCTCGTCTGGCCAGTCGCAGCATGGGCTGGTCCGCATCGGGAAGGCGAGGAGCCGTAGCCGATGATGAACGGACGGGAGAAGTCAGACTCCGCCGTAATAGCGAAGAAGCCTGCGAACAACGCCGGGAGACCGGCTGCGGAGTGGGTGGAGCGAAGCGCGGGGACCAAGGGGAACACGGGTCAGTCCAACACGTGCCGGGCACAGAACCGGGTAAGCGTGCCACAGGGATTGGAACGTGTACGTCAAGCTGCAAGGCAGCGGAAGAGTGTATCTGCACTACGTGTTTGATCTCTGGGCCAACCAGTGGCGACGGCGAGAAGCTAAAGGCAACGTCATTATCCTGCGGTACGCGGATGATGTTGTTGGTTTCGAGCACGAAGCTGACGCGCGGCGCTTCTGGGACGCGATGCGAAAAAGGCTGGAGGAGTTCTCGCTGGTGCTTCACCCGGACAAGACGAGCCTACTGGAATTTGGTCGCAACGCCGCGGCTAAGCGCCAGAGCCGGGGTCTTGGCCGGCCGGAGACCTTCGCCTTCCTGGGCTTCATCTTTATCTGCGGACGATCGCGTCGTGGTGCCTTCCAGTTGCAGAGGAAGACCCGAGGTGATCGCATGCGGGCGAAGCTCAGGCAGATCAAAGCGGACCTGCGGCGGCGCATGCACGAACCGATACCCGCGCAAGGAAACTGGCTCAGGCAGGTGGTGCGCGGATACTTCGCGTACCACGCAGTACCGACGAACTGGCGAGCGCTCGGCGCTTTCCGCTACCACGTTGTCGACCTCTGGCGGCGTGCGCTCCGGCGCCGCAGCCAAAAGGATCACATGACGTGGACGCGGGTCGAGCGGATAGCGGATGCCTGGCTCCCACAGCCTCGAATCCTTCATCCATGGCCCGACCGGCGCTTTGACGTAAAACACCCAAGGTAGGAGCCGTATGCCCGAATTGGGCTCGTACGGATCTGTGCGGGGGGTGCTCAGTAATGGGCATTCCTACCGCGATTAGAGATGCTCTTTTGTCCCCGCTGTCTCCGAGCGGCGGGGACGTTTTTTGTCATGTTGCGTCTGCGGCAGCGAGCCGCGCTCTTTACCGACCGGCTCTTGTCGGCCAGTCTGAGTCATTCAAGGACGCACCGTCGGATGACTGAGGAGGCCGATTTGCTGCCGTTCGACCGAGGGAAGGCGTTGGCCGTAGTCGGGCCAGGAGCGGCCCTTCATGCATTTTCCATTGTGACCACTCGGGCGGCCGCCGTTGCAGGCCTATTCGAGGCAACCAGTTGGCGCGGAGCGAGCGAACTGCGAAAAGCTGGGGCAGCTCGCTCCGCGCCTGCTGGCCCAGCCTTCGATGGGGGGAGGTCCCGACCCGTCGGGTACCAAAGTGGAGCGGTGGCTCTGCGATGTCGCCAGCGGCCGACCGCTCCGAGAGAAGTTCGCCGGCGCTGCGGCGAATCAATGCCTGCCCTGCATGCATGGCACCGCGTTCTCGAAGGCTGACGTCGACATGTAGCGGCCTGCCGGGTAATAGTCGCCCATCACCTGGCGCTCATCGCCCGGCTTTGAGATGGCCTGTACCGCATGGGGAAAGTCCGTCGTCCCAAGCATGTGCCGCAGTTGCACCACCGAGACATCGGCGTCGCCAGCGCCATCCCCGTCATCTGCCATTGGCAGCCAGGCAATGCCGCATTGTGCGATTGCATTGCTCGGACGGTCTTCCTTGCGGCTCACTACGATAGTGTAGAAGCCATCCGGACCAACCGGCACCTGCTCATCATAGACGCAGCCATTTACCCGTGTATTGGCAAAGCCCTGGTTCGAGCACATGGACCAGTACCTGAGTTCGCCCGTGCCCATCACCGCATCCCCGTTGGCGGTGCGCGGCGTGGTTGGCGCCTTGCCGCGAATGACGAACACCTTGCCCAGCTTGCGGTTGACGATGGTGCGGATGTACTGGTTGTCGAGGTTCGGATAGAAGCCGCCAGTACTCTTCTTTGGGCTGGCCAGCGGTTTCCCGGTGTACAGGCTGTAGAGATACTCTCGGTCGTACTGGATATACCAGGTGGGCGGGTTGGTTGCCGGATACGCAGGCTGATTCTTCTCCCTGCCTACCTCCCGGGCGATGGCAACAAGTTCGCGGTATTTCTCCCTCGGGACCGCGAGCGCTGCCGGATCGATCTGCATCGGCTGCTGGGCGCGCAAGACAGGACACGCCGCATCACCCCTCAGCACCCGGCCGTCCGCGAGTGTCAGCACGGGAATGGGCAGTCCGACGCCTCCAGTCTCGTCCATTTGCTTGTCTCGCGCATAGATGCGATAGAGGAGGTGCTGTTGACCGGATCCGTACTTCGGGGCGTGCAATGTTGTGCGCTGCTGCCCGAGCAGGTTCATGCCCACAGGCTGGTCGGCCGGAGGCGCTGCGTCAACTACCGTCAGCGAATAGCCTCGTGCTTCAGCATTGCGATTTGCCCCGGGCAGGAAGGGATTCACCGCACCCGCTGCGGGCCTGATCAGATAGTCGGCAACCGATTCGACAGGAACGCCGGCGCCGTCATAGCTGATCAGCGACATATACCGCGAGTGCGGAAAGTTGCCTTCAATGGAAAGCCTGGCGCCCTCGGGAATTGAGAACGTCGCGCTCCAGTAAAACGTGGCGGCATCAGGGTATGCGATATTAATGTACGGATCGGCACTGACCGGGCCACGCGACCAGAAGCAACTGCGCGGGCCAGGAGCCACATTTTTGGCAACATCCGCGACCGCAGCCCCGTCAGACCTCGACGGCCGCGATTGCGCGGCTACCGTGCCAACTGCGCCGCAGGCAGCGGCAAACGCCAGTGCCATGGCGATTCGGCGGCGGACTTGATGGCATGCGGCCGAATTGACCGATCTCGAACCAGAATGCTGTTTCACGACTCGTCTCCTTGCTGTTGTCAAGCGTTCCGGCCAGCATGGCCAGACTGGAGGGCATGCTACATTTGAAGGGCCCTGCCACTTGTCGCCCAGGCGACAACTCATCTCGTTTCTTGTCCATGCCCGCCCCTGGTGACTTCACTGATCAAGAACTCCGACGCATCCTTGTAAGCAATGCGTGGTTTGCGAATTTGCCCACAGCCTTGCAGGACAAGCTCATTTCCCGCGGGACAGTGCGCACCTTCACCAAGAGGGCGGTGATTTCCGCGCAGGGAAGTACGCCTAAGGCGATGGGCGCTGTGCTGGAGGGCCACGTCCGCGTTACGCGCGTGCTGGTTGGCGGCGAGGAGAACCTCTATCACGTAGGGGATCCCGGCTTCTGGTTTGGCCCATTGGCACTGATTACCGATGCGAAGACCACCGTGGCAGTGATAGCTGACACGGACGTCCGGATATTCTTGCTTTCCAAGGCGCAATTCGAGCGAATCGCAATGGAAGATCCGATCTTCTACCGCTACCTCGCGCTGTTCATTGCGCAGCGCTATGCCAGCATGCTGCGCCACATCTCGGATTCAAAGCTGATTTCACCGGAAGAGCGTGTTTGTTCAAAGCTGGCGGAATTGCTGCAGCTACAGAGCCCGGGCAATGGACAACTTGGTCCTGTCACCGTCAAGGTGTCCCAAGCGGACCTGGCTGCAATAGTCGGCGTGTCGCGCCAAACGTTGAACGAGCTTTTGAAGAAACTAGAGAGGCGCGGGTTGATCGAGATTGCGTTTCGAAGCATCCGGGTGGTGAATCCGGTGCTGTTGCGGGGCAACGATGACTACTGGTAATCATACCGTCCACATTCCGGATTGCGCCTTGCCGCCGCGGTCGAAGCTGACCGCCTCATTGGGATGCACAGAGACGCTGACGGGCCCCAAACCGGTCGGTGAAGCAGCCTACTCGACTGTCGCAAAATCGGCCGACTCGGACGTTCCACCTGACATTGTCCAACGGCGGAGGTGGGTCGGGTACGGCCAACGACCTTTCCGAATCGGATGACGTTAATCGGCCATCACTGCCCTCCATACCTGCCAGTCAATGGCCCAAGCGGGTCGAGATATCCCGCTTTCATATCAAAGAGACGAGATAGGCCGGACTGACGAGTGCCTATTCGGCCGCCTCAGCAGGCAGGGATACTTGACCGTGATCATGCGAGATCTCGTTCGGCATCGCTACACTTCACCTGTCGTAGTCCGCCACGCAATCCGACTCACCTGCCCAGGCAGATCCCCAGGGCCCCCACCATGACGCCTGCAAGCCCCCGCCACACCGCCCTCGAGAACTTGCAGGCATTGTTGATAGGCACATTGCTAGTTGCGCTGGCGCTAGCAATGTTCAAGCAGTCCGGATTGCTGTCCGGCGGCACGGCTGGTCTCGCATTGCTTGCCCACTATATCGGTGGCCTGCCGTTCAGCCTGGCTTTTTTCGTCCTCAACCTGCCCTTCTACTGGCTGGCATGGAAGTATATGGGCAGGACGTTCACGTTCCGGACGTTTGTTGCCGTGTTTCTGGTTTCCGTCGAAAGCGATCTGCTACCACGCTGGCTTAGTTTCGCCACCCTCGATCCGCGGCTCGCTGCAGTACTTGGAGGTGCACTGCTGGGAAACGGATTCCTGATTCTGTTCCGGCACAGAGCAAGCCTCGGCGGTGCGGGCATCCTTGCGCTAGTGCTTCAGGAGCGTCTCAACTGGCGTGCCGGTCATGTACAGATGGCAGTGGATGCGGCGATCGTCGCAGCCGCGCTGGTGACCGTTCCATGGCCGCGAGTCGCGCTATCCATTCTCAGTGCAGTCGTGCTCAATTTCGTACTGGCGACCAACCACCGCCCGGGACGCTACGTGGTTCAGTGACCACCGACAGTGGATTTGCCCAGTCACCCGCATGTGGGGGAAAACTTCCCCCGCATACGCGTTGTCTTCACGCTGATTCTTTCCGCAAAGCTATCGACGAGATCATTTCTGCGGAGGCCGACCTGCTTTCATTCGACTGAAAGAGTGCGATGGCCGTGCCAGGCCAATAGCGGCCGCCCGTGGCAGCGTCCTCGGGCTTTTATGGTCGAACGTCCGAGTTCAGTCGATCAGCGACCACTGGCAGAGGCGCAGACTGGTTTCCCCTTCATCTGAAAGGAGACCATCATGGAAGACACCTCTCTCGACCACACGCGTCACGTTCCATGGAACAAAGGGAGGCTGACGGGCCAGAAGCCTCCACTGAAGTTGAACGAAATATGGGCAATCCGAACTCGGCTTCAGCTTACGATGAATGTTCGCGAACTGGCGATGTTCAACCTTGCCATTGACAGCAAGCTCCGAGCGTGCGACCTGACCCGCCTGCGCGTGCAGGACATCCGCATTGGCAGCCAGGTTGGCGCCCGGGCAACGGTTATGCAGCAGAAGACTCAGCGGCCAGTGCAGTTCGAGATCACCGAGCAAACTCACCAAAGCGTTCAGTGTTGGATTCATGCTCGTGGACTCAAGTTGGGCGACTATCTCTTTCCGAGTCGTTTGCACGCATCACCGCACCTGTCAACGCGACAGTATGCGAGGATCGTTCATCGCTGGGTCGCCTCCATTGGTCTTGACGATTCAGCTTACGGAACACATTCCATCCGGCGCACCAAAGCAGCTCTGATCTACCGGCGTACGAGGAATCTGCGAGCTGTTCAACTGCTTCTTGGACATACCAAGCTGGAAAGCACAGTACGCTACCTTGGCATCGAAGTGGACGACGCGCTCGAGATGGCTGAGCAGACCGAAGTGTAGTTACGAGACTTGGCCGGCCTGCGGTCGCTTGCCGGCCATGAAGGGACACTTGTCCGATGCGTCATCGAGCCATTTGCGTATTTCGGCGAACGTGACCGCCGATTTCGGGAACGTGACCGATTTGGCGAGATAGGCGTTGCGCGGTGTCGATTGTAGGGTTTCGTATCAGTTCTGGTCGAGTTCGGGCTCCAGGATGTTGGGTTTTGGTGATGCTTTTCTGAGCGATTCGCCAGTGAGCGTGATCCGGTGATGGCGCTGCATGAGACGGTCGAGCATCGCATCGGCGATGGTTTCGTCGCCGA
>NZ_SMNY01000129.1:0-891 GCF_004353535.1 Cupriavidus sp. L7L | reverse complement strand
TGCGGTCGAACGGAAGCTGCGCCACGCGGCTGAAGCCGTGCTGACCTTCATGCATCAGCACCCGATTTCCCAGCATTGGGGGCGCTCCGATCTGGCCTCGTCAGACATGATGTCGTTGGAATCGACACGCTCTGTCTGGAAAGCGCGGGCCGACCCACGCCGGCGGACTGCTTCGATCGGGATGTACACTCACGTTCGCGATCGGTGGGGCATCTTCTATGACCAGCCAATTTTGCTCAACGAGCGCCAGGCCGGCGCAGTGATCGAGGGCGTGATCCGACAAGGCGGTACGGAAGATGTCGCGCAACTTGCAGTGGATACGCACGGCTTTACAGATTTCGCGATGAGTCTGTCACGGCTGTTGGGCTTCGATCTCTGTCCGCGACTGTCCCACCTGCGCGACAGACGTTTGCATGTTCCCAGGCATCATGATGTGCCTGGCGAACTGGCTGCCGTCACCGATGCAGATGTTCGATTGAGCCTCATTGAGTCCGCCTGGGACGAGCTGGTGCGGATTGCGGCGTCCGTGCAAAGCGGGCAATGCACCGCAGTCCAGGCACTCTCGCGCTTTGGGGTGGCGGCACGCGGACAGCCCGTCTATGAGGCCGGCATGCATCTCGGACGGTTGTTTCGTACGATCTTCCTGATCGACTATTTCACGAATACTGAGGTGTTCTGTCCAGCGCGGACACGTCTGGTTCATGCTGCAGCTAGTCGACTGAGGTAGCTTGCAGCGACTTCGCCTGGCGTTCGGTACCCCAACTTCGAATGGCGCCGTTGGCGATTGTAAAAAATCTCAATGTACTCACGGACAGAGGCCATGGCTTCCATCCGGGTGGCATACCGATGGTGGTACACCAACTCTGCTTTCAGGCTGCCCCAGAAGCTCTC
>NZ_SMNY01000128.1:0-568 GCF_004353535.1 Cupriavidus sp. L7L | reverse complement strand
CCCTAGCAGGTGATAGCCCTGTATGCGAAAACAGCGTTGTGGAACTAGGTGTACGACAAGTAGGGCGGGACACGTGAAATCCTGTCTGAAGATGGGGGGACCATCCTCCAAGGCTAAATACTCGTGATCGACCGATAGTGAACCAGTACCGTGAGGGAAAGGCGAAAAGAACCCCGGGAGGGGAGTGAAATAGATCCTGAAACCGCATGCATACAAACAGTCGGAGCCCCGCTTTAAGCGCTTTCGGCGAACCTCACGCAGTGAGGATCGCCAAAAGACCTCAGTGTGAAATAGCAGCACTGGCGCGCAAAGCGGTTTAAGCGCGAGAGCGCTTAAAGCGGGGTGACGGCGTACCTTTTGTATAATGGGTCAGCGACTTACATTCAGTGGCAAGCTTAACCGATTAGGGCAGGCGTAGCGAAAGCGAGTCCGAACAGGGCGTTGAGTCGCTGGGTGTAGACCCGAAACCAGATGATCTATCCATGGCCAGGTTGAAGGTGCGGTAACACGTACTGGAGGACCGAACCCACTAACGTTGAAAAGTTAGGGGATGAGCTGTGGATAGGGG
>NZ_SMNY01000127.1:0-964 GCF_004353535.1 Cupriavidus sp. L7L | reverse complement strand
CACCAGCACCATGGGCGACCTATGGGAAACCGTGACGGGCGAGCGCGGTGCAGGGTTCGGGATGGTTTCCTATTCCGGCGCGAGCGCTGCCGGTGTGTTTGCACCGGCCATCAATGCGATCTTCACCATCGTCTCGACCTTCGGATGGTGGTACGGATTCAAGGGCCTGACCATGTTCAAGAAAGCATCGGAGGGACACGGTAGCGGCGGATACGAAGACTATGCCTGGAAAGGATTCATCCATGCCATCGGCGGAGCGGCGATGGTCAACATCGCCAGCACCGTGGATGCGTTCAAAGAAACCGTTGGCTTGACCTTTTAACCAATCCCCCTGATGGAGATCAACATGAAACACTGGATCAACGCGGCTCACATCGCCGTACAGACCCACAGCCGCGCCGTGAAATTCGGCACGGCGATGGCAATCATTTTCGGCGGTCTGCTGTACCGCAATCCCTCGCTGGCGTGCACGCTGCTGCTATCTACGGCGATCTGCCTGTACGTCATGCTCTCATCGGGCAAGAAGCTGCGCCTCGAAGCTGGCAGCATGGCCGCAATCGCCGCTGCTTCCGTCACGCTGTCGATGCTGCTGTCGCCTGACGTCGCGCACGCGGCGGGCGGCATTGCTGGATGGGCTCGGTCCATTAAGGCACAGCTTGGCGACGTCTACGACCTGATGATCTATGGCTCGTATGGCGGCGGCATGATCGGGCTGATCACCAGCGTGGTGAATGGCAAGAAGAAGTCGAACGGCGACCAGAGCATCAAGACCGCCAGCATCTACGGTAACGGGCTCGGCGGCGTGGCCCTCATGATGCTTGGCTACCTGGCGGACTCTCTTGCCGAGTCGGTCGGTGGCAGTTCCGGCCAGATGAACCGGATGCCGGGCGGCCTCTAAGAAGGGAGTCGCGGGGATGACGGAGAACACCGCAAACATGGGTGACGGCCTGGCAGACAACGCTCC
>NZ_SMNY01000126.1:0-4824 GCF_004353535.1 Cupriavidus sp. L7L | reverse complement strand
GAGGATTCATCCGTTCACTGATGGACAGCGGCGCCGACGTGCAGAAGCCCGTGCAGCAGCGACGGAAAGACGACGCCACGCAAAAGGCCAAGTCCCAGCGCGAAATTGAAGCGCTAGCGGACCTGAGATCTGAGTTTGAACGCAGCACCAAGGCAAAGTCGGTCCAAGCCTTGACCCCTTCTGAATTGCTGGGCCTGGCTCGCGTGTTTATCACTACCGATGCCGGGAAGCCTTACGCCAACGACTTCTCCGAAACCAAGACGGATCATTTTCCAGGCGGTGCTGCTCGTGTTGCCTTTCGCCGATGGCTACCGAGTCAAGTAGGCTTGCGTCTCGGCGACGACGCCTTTGCCGCCTGGCTGGCTGAACGAACAAAGGCAATTCATACCTAATTGGTAAAAAACACCAATTTAGGTTCAAATTCGTTTGCTTCCCATTGTCAGTGCAGGATATGATTCCTTCATCTCAAATTGATGAAGGGCTTGTCCATGGCGATTTCTATCTACGACATTGCGGAACAGGCACTGAAAGCTGCCAGCACCGTTAGAGACGTGCGCGGGCGCATGCTGGCTCCAGAGGCTCGAAAGCAGCCGCCCGTCTTCAACATGGTCCAGCTCGCCGGTCTGTGTGGAGCGGAAAAGACCGCCATCGCTTATCGATTGACTCGCAACGAGTTGCCGAGCGGCGTGGTGAACGACACTGGCCGTCGTCGGGAATTCACTTTGGCAGAGGCCCGGGAATGGGTCCGCGTCTTTCGCGCAAAGATGGCCAAGCCGAAGGGTGCGAAGGCGATGACCATCGCCGTGTGTAATTTCAAAGGCGGTGTGAGCAAGACCACGACGACGATGACTCTCGCGCAAGGACTTAGCCTGCGGGGTCATCGCGTGCTCGTGATCGACATGGATCCACAAGGCTCGCTGACCACGCTATTTGGCATCCTGCCTGACACCGAAGTTCGCGAAGAAGACACGTTTGTGCCGCTGGCCAACGGGGATGAGGACTCGCTGGACTATGCCATCCGCTCTACCTATTGGGACGGCATTGACCTGGTACCCGCTTCCCCTACCCTTTTCACCTGCGAATTTGGTCTGCCTGCACGACAGATGAAGGACCCAGAGTTCCAGTTTTGGAATGTCCTGAATGGGGGGCTTGGCGCTGCGCGCGAGGCCTACGACGTGATTCTGATCGACACGCCGCCCGCGCTGAGCTACGGCACGGTCAATGCCTTCATGGCGGCTGATGGCTTGATCGTGCCGACGCCGCCGAACGCTTTGGATTTTGCCAGCTCTGCACAGTTCTGGACTCTTTTCAGCGACCTGGCGCTGAACCTAACTCAGACTACGGGCGTGGATAAGACCTTCGAGTTCATTCACGTACTGCTCGCGCGAGTGGACCACAACGATGCCGCGGCCAGCGTGGTGCGCCAGTGGATCTCCGCGACCTACGCAGAGAAGGTTTTGCCGGTGGAGATCCCGAAGACGACGGTCACTTCCAACTCCTCCGCGGAGTTCGGTACGGTTTATGACGTGTCGCGCTATGACGGTAGCGCAAGCACCTATCGGCGGGCCCGCGAGGCCTATGACCGAGTCACAGAATTGGTCGAGCAATCCATCCAGGCCTATTGGGCCAAGACCGCTCAGTAAGGAGGCACATGTCGATCAAGGATCGTTTGCTGGCCAAGTCCGGCGATATTGGCGTGGCGCGGCCTGCGTCCGAAGAGCCGCAGTCCAGAGAGCGGGATAGTGCGCCGAAGACAGGGCCGGGGCAGATGCTTGCGTTCCGGCAACAGATGCTGGAACACACCAAGCAGGTTGAGTCGCTGAAAAGCGAGCTTGAGAAGTTTGACGGTGCTCAGCCAGTTCGCAAACTCGACCCGAAGCTGGTGCATCGCTCGCGCTGGGCTAACCGGCACGAGGACAGCTATTCGGATGGAGCCTTCCAGGAGTTGCGCGAGGCCATTAAGAGCACTCAGGGCAACGTGGTTCCGATCAAGGTTCGTCCGCGCGAAGATGGCGAATACGAGTTGGTGTTTGGAAACCGGCGTCATCACGCGTGCCTGGTCGACAATCTTCCGGTGTTGGCGCAGATCGATGAGCAACTGACCGATCGTGATCTGTTTATGCAGATGGAGCACGAGAACCGGGAGCGCAAGAACCCTAGTGCCTGGGAGCAAGGCCGGTCATACCAAATGGCTCTGGACGCAGGGCTGTGGCCTTCGCAGAACGCTATGGCGTCGGATGTCGGGGTGAGTCAAGCGCACGTTTCCCGTTCGATTGCGGCGTTTGCCCTGCCCTCTACCTTGGTGGAGGCGTTCGATAGTCCAAACGATATCCAGTTTCCGTGGGTGAAAGACCTAACCGGCTTATCGAAGCTGGAGCCGCGCGTTCTCGCTGAGCGGTTGCGTCAAGCTAAGGAAGTCACGGAGCGCACGCCAAAGAAGGTCTTTGCTGCGTTGATGGACGACGGCCCGCGGGAGGCGGAGGCCCCCAAAGCGGCTAGGAAAAACACCGGCTTGGTATCTGTCAGCGTAAGCGGCAAGGACACGAAGGTCGTGTGCAAGAAGACTGTCTTGACCGAGGAACAGCAACAGAAATTGGCCGAACTCGTGGACGACTTCATCCAGTCACAACTGGGGGTGAAACCGACCGCTTAACGCCGCTTATACATCATGTATAAGCGCGCGAAAGTTGGAGGGTTATACATCATGTATAAGCCGCCCTTGGCGCCTTATACAGACTCGCAGTAGAAGCGGTGCCGGGATAGGGATTAGGCCCCCTACCCGGCACCTGACACCCCAAACCAAACCAGGAAATTGGAATGCTGACTCAATCATACCCTGCCCGAACTGGCCGGGAGGCAAACGACTGTCATTTGCGTCCGTGGGCTTACACTGCCCTCGCCTTGCTTTCAGGCGCCGGGGGCGTGGTCGCTGCAGTAATTACCACGCGCTTTTTCGTGCTCGGCCTTGAGCGCACCGAAGCCGATGAACCAGCGCGCCAAGCGCTGATCGCCGCGGGTGCGCTAATGGTCGTCGTTGAATTGCTCGCCTTTGGCTTGGCCGCTCTCCTGCCTCGCACAGCGTTGCGCGCCGCCCGTTTCAAGCTTGTGGCGTTGGGCCTTGCCCTACTCGCTTTTGAGGCCGGCACGCTCTATGTCACCCAGGTGGCTATGGTACGCACGTCACAAGCGGCCTCGCACAGCCAAAACACGAGAATCCAAGAACTGCGCGCATCAATCGTGGCGCAGCGTGAAGCGGCAGCTGCCCTGCGCGAGACGTCTGCAAGGCAGGCGCAAAGCAGCAACGTATGGATTCGCGAGGCTGCCGCAAAGCAGGCCCGCCAGGCGCTGGACGTGGAAGCCAATCTCACCGGCCAAGTGGCAGAGCTTGCTCGCCTCGAAGGCGCATCCGCGCCGACCTTGGCGGATACGCTGGGCGAACAAGGCATGATTGCCTATGCAGTGTGTCGGTCGTTGTTGATCGTCCTGATGGGGGTCGTTCTATTCGCTGTGGCCGGTGCACTTCTGCGTGCCCGCCGCACCGTCATCAATGCGGCTGACCCATGCGAGCCAGAAGTTATGGCTGAACCTGCGTCACAGCTGCTTCCAACGATGCGGTCTACTGGAGGTCGGTTCGCCGCTGCACCGCTTGCCGCATTGGCCGCAGCACCGGCAGCGTTCGCCCAACCGCAGGTCACTGTACAAACGCCTGCGCCCGCCGAGCGGCCAACTGTAGCAACACCGCTGCACTCGACCGCATCAACGATGATGCGGCGGGCCGATACAGTGGCAACCGAAGCCCAGCAGACCCAGCATCGTGCAGTCGTTACGCATCGGGCTGTACAGGACTCCGGCACTGGTGAGGACGACGGCGCAAGGTTTCAGCGCGTACGCGCCGACATTCTGGCTGGCAGGCTCAAGCCTTCGCTGCGTGCTGTTTATGCCGCGCATGGGGCGACACAGGCTGTGGCGCGACGGTATCTGGCAGCACTGGAGACCAGCGGGGAAATCCAACGGGTAGGGCAGGGATACGTTCTGGCTGACGCTTCGTCAGGGACGTGATTCTGGGCCGCGGGTGAAGCCCATCTCTACTATGAGTCCTTGACATCCTTCCCCACTCAGAAAGGGCAGGGAGGATGTCAAGGACCTTCCAGGCAATCAAGGAAGGCCCGCGCAGGTAGAGTTATCTGCGCCGAACGGAGTAGACCAGAGCCTCTTGCGTTTGCGAGTCGAGCGCGTTCCAGATCTTGGTCTGAGTTGCGCTATCGAGACTGGGCCAAGCTCGCACAATGGCGCGACCGATATCAGTAGCCTGCGCTTGCTCTGGCGTCTGCATAGGCTGATGGCGACTAACCAGGGCACCCACGCTGGCCGCTACGATGACGCCTGCAATCACGGCAGCGGCCCACATTCCTCGCCTCTCCCAGCTTGCTATCGAATGTGGCGCTATCCGGTGAGAGGTAGGCTTCGAGATTGCAGCCCGTGGCGTCCCGTTAATAGCGGTTAGCGTGGCCGTGGCCCGCTCGACCTTCTTGGCAGCGTCAGAGATCTTGTCCGCGAGTTGGTCAACGTCCTCGAAGTGCTGCGCCAGGAGGGCTTCGTGGACCTTTCGGATTTCACGCATAGCCGCAGTCTCTACTTGAACAACACCTTATAAACCGCGTCGAGATTATCGTTGGCCGAGTCTGCGAGGCGCTTGGCAAGGATCATTTGCACGCAATGTTCTTTCTCATGCTCGTCCTTGGCTTCTTTCAGCTTCGCGCGGAAATCGGTTGAGTCCGCCAGAATCTCGGAGATCGTCTTGCCCAGTGCCTTGCTTCGCTCGAA
>NZ_SMNY01000125.1:0-2989 GCF_004353535.1 Cupriavidus sp. L7L | reverse complement strand
TGGGTGAAAGCTATCTGCTCCACATTCCAGATTGGGTGAACTGCCATTCCAGACTGGGCGATATATACCCTTGATTCGATTCCAGTTGGGGTGAAACCCCATTCTAGACTGGGTGAAAGGTGCCCGCTAAGTCGCCTCTGACAAGCCTTTCCGGCTCGTAAACGTTTTTAAAGCTGTATACGTAAACGTAAACCCAAACAGACATTCCAAACTGGGTGAAAGCTTCTCTGCGCTCGTAGAGACTCTGTGTTGTTGCCTTTTGGAACAGGACTCTGATCGACAAGGCCGCCAGGCCTTGATACTCACCAAGAATGCAGCGTGGCCCATACAGCGACTGTGCGCTAATGAGCTTCCGCATCATACCTACGGTGCACATTTTTGTTTGATGCGAAAATTCCGTATGATATGATCGATACGAAATTTTCGGACCAGCCTACCCATGATGTTCAAGCGTCCTCACATGCTCACATTGCCGTTTGCGGCCTGCCTGGCTGCTTGTGCAGCACAGCCAGCACCTGTCGATGAGACGGCTCGCATGCTCGATACCAAGCTGACGGCGTCTGCACAAAAGATCGATGCGATGTTGGTCGACATCGCACGCGCAGGCGCGCTGACGTCGCCGGCCCAGAAGCCTGGAAAGGTGGAAATCAATGGTGATCTCGTTACCGTTGTGTGGCATGGCGACGCGCCGGACGTAATCAAAAAGATGGCGGAGGCCAAGGGCCTCACCTTCGATATCAAAGGACGGCGGGTTCCGTCCCCGGTGGCGATTGAAGCCGTGAACACTCCCTTTGTCGCAGTGCTCGAAAACATCGGCGTCCAGCTCGGCGGGCGAGGGGACGTGGTGCTCCGGCAGCAATCGTTGGAAGTGCATTACCGTGCGCAATAGTCGAAGGACGATCATGCCGCTGGCTGCCGCCCTCTTTTTGGGGAATGGGGCAGCGCTGGCACAGATGACGCTGGAAAAGATCTCGGCGCTTTCCGCAGACGCCGCGCCGGCTGAAATTGAAGTAACGCCGGTCCGCGCGGCGATGCTGCGAGAGGCAGCGCTGACCATGGGCTCCAAGGCAGGCCTGGCCGACCGTTGCGCCGTGCTGGTTGCCGACTTGGAGAAGCGCGCCTATGTGCTCGACAGGCAATATCGCTTCTCCGCGTACGTAACAAAAAATGGGCTCCTGCCTCCAGTCATCACGGAAGCGCGGGACGCTGTCCAGTCTTCCGACGAGCAGGTACGCGTCGCCGACCGCATCTACAAGATCGTCGTGAAGGCCAAGCCAGTCACGACACCGCCGTCCTGGCGCGACTATCTCTTCGTAGGCTTGCGCCTGACCAAAGAAATACCGATGCCTGTGTCCGCAGCACTGCCCAAGACCGGCCCCGAAAAGGCGTTCTGGAAGAAGACCGTCGCCGAGGGCTGGGCCCATGGCCAGAAGCTGGCCGACGAGATCCTGGAGCGAAACCTCGCCAGACTCGACCGCGACTTCATTGGGATCATGCGGTACTCCTATCTGCTGAACAACGGCATGGTCTCGGAGCCAACTGTGGCCGTGGCTCCCCGTGTTGTGAGCGGCGACCGTAACGAGCTGCGCGTGGGCGATACGCTCATGCGCATGACGGATGCAGGGGGCTTTATTACGGACCCGAAGAAGTGGCAACCAACCGTGTTGCCGGCAGGGGGCGTGAATTGACGTTCGACTACATCCAGCCTTTTGATCTGGCCCCGAACTTCTCCGAGAGCGAGTGCCAGTCGTTCCTCAGCTACTGCTCTGAGCGAGGCGCATCGGACATCGTTCTGCAAACCAACGACTATGCGTGGGTCGAGATCAAAGGTCGCCAACGAAAAGCGACCACGCGACCCCTACGAGACCAAGAAATCAAAGCGCTTCTAAGCGGGGGCTTTGGGGCTGAACTGATTGGCGTTGTCCGCGGCGGGCGTGATGCGGACCGACCGTATCGCTTCACCATCGCACGCGAGAACTTCCGCTATCGCGTGAACATTGCCAGTGGACAGATCGGGGATGCCGATGACGGTATTTCCGTGACCATGCGTTCGATACCCGAAACCCCGGTCGCACTGGAATCGTTGGGCTTGCCCGCGGGCATTGAAGAGAACCTGTTCCAGCCACGCGGACTCGTATTGATCTGCGGACCTACCGGCTCGGGCAAAACGACGCTGATGTCCGCGTTCTATGCGCACTGCTCGGAGCATATGGGCAACGCGAAGATCCTCCTTTATGAGGATCCAATCGAATTCCTCTATACGAAGGTCAAGAACAATGGCCCGCGCATTCGGCAGATGCAAATCGGGCGACACATCCCCGACTTTCCTGCGGGTATCCGCAATGCCATGCGGTGCAAGCCGACGATCATCGGAATTGGCGAGGCTCGCGATGCCGAAACAATCGGCACGCTCGTTGAGGCCGCGCTGACCGGGCACGGTGCATACGGGACCATGCATACAGACAGCTGTGCCGAGACTATCAGCCGCGCCATTCAAGTCTTCCCGCCTGCGCAGCATTCGGCGGTGGCCTCCAAGCTGCTCGGGTCCATTCGTCTCGTTGTCGTGCAGATTCTGGTGCCGACTCTCGATGGAGACCGCGTAGCTGTCCGCGAATGGCTGTACTTCAATGATGCGATTCGAGCCGAGATGGGCGAAATGGACTACACGACCTGGGGCAGCTTCCTGCGCCGCCAGGTCGCTGAGCGGAAACAAAGCATGAGCGATGGACTGAAGGTGTTGTTGGAAGCAGGGCGCATTGACGTGAAGGCCTACAAGCGCTACGCCGGGGAGGCAAGCGCATGAGCGGCAGAAAATCAATCTGGCGCGATGCTGCGCGCACGCCTCGCATCGCCTCAGTGGATGCGCGGGCATTCTTCCCGCTCGTCTTCGCGCTGTTTCACATGCGTACGTGGACGTTCGGCGTTGCCTTCGCAGTCATTGTGATGTTCCGCCTCATGGAGACGCGGGGCTATACGCTGCCTGTGTTCC
>NZ_SMNY01000124.1:0-3677 GCF_004353535.1 Cupriavidus sp. L7L | reverse complement strand
GGCTGCCGGCGAGATATGAACCAGAATGCGCGATTCCAATTCCGACATGACGCCGTTCATCTGCCGGTCCAAGTCGCAGTTTGCCTGAAGTAATACACGGAGAGCGATCTTCGGATCCGCAAGTTCCGGCGTACTGAGGGCCGCGCGCAGCGAAGCGGATAGATTCTGCCCGGTGGCGGACTCTACCAGCCCGGACACCATGGTCTGAACCCGGTCGATAAGCTGCTGCGGCCCCGTCAGCGAGAAACCTTCAGGGGTCTCGGTGGCCGCGACAGGCGGGCCATCATCGTAGCCAGATCCTTTCTCTGGGTTGGATTGCGCCTCGCCGGCCTGCGCTTCTGTCCTTCCGGTGAAGAAACTGACGATACGACGCAGAAGCGCCCGAATGGCCTCAATCAGGTGACGCAGAGTCAGGCCTTCCGCCTCATGGCCCTGCACGGGCGATTTCTTCACCCGGTTAGCCAACGCAGATTTGTCCACCCATAGCTGCTCGTTGCCTGCAGTCGCAACCTCCTTCTCTGCAGGACGTCCAAAGTAACTTTCCGTCATTACGCCCGGGGTCATAAGTGCTCCAGCGCGATTCTGTATCGCTTCAATTATACGGGGTTCGAAATTCCGAGAGCCAAAATCGAGGCTCATCCTTAAGAGTGAGGTACAACAATTTGTAAGCGGCGCTTAGATCACTACTTGCCCCTCCATGTGCGAATGCGCGAGTCGACGTCGTTGTGAACGAAGCCACGTTGGCTGTAGAAGCCCACTCCACCCTGGCTGGCCACGTAGGCAAGCCGCCCGAGATACTCGGCAGAGATTTCACGGGTGCTGAAATCCACTGCCCGAAAAACGCCCATGTCGTTCGGCAGATGCCGGGAGTTCAATGCACCGCCCTCGCGGCTATTGGTCGAAGCGAGACGGCAGCCGGAGTGGATGAGAAATGGGATGGTGTAGCCGTAGGCCGCAAGCCATGCCTGTTCCCAGGCAAGCAATCGAAGCAGTGCAGGGTGCGGCCTGCCGACAAAATTGGCCTGCGCGTCTCTGAGCAGATACGCGGCGGCGTTGTAGCCTTCCTGCGTGGCAAAATCGATTCGCGCCTGATCCTTGCCACGCCGAAGCCAGAGAACCGATGGCATCGGCGCTTCCTGGCCCAGCGCTTCGCGCACGCCGACACAAGGCGCAATGGCGGCTGCGGCAACCGTTGCGCGTAGAAAATCCCGCCTCAGCATCACCGTGCCTTGTTCGCTGATTTCTCGATGTTGGCCTGCATGCTTCCGAACAATTGCTCGATATCTTCGATGGTCATGTCCTCTGCTGGCTGGCTCCACTTCAACTGTGCGGAGATCTCGCTCTCTGTAGCCTTCACCGCCTCCTGAGGCTGTTCGCTGCCAAGCGCTTCCTCCATTCGCACAAGCATGTCAGCCGTCTCTTGCGTGAAGCCGATGACGACCGGGTTAGTTTCGACCTGGTGAGCGGTTCGTTGCGGCGGTTCGGGGTTCACCAGGTCCACCTGCTCGGGGGTGAGGCTCGCCTCGCGCCGCATCGCGCGGTCGACTGGCGTCGCATCGCTGTCGCCCTGCGGGCTATCCTGATACTGGGCTAGCCATTCATTCAGACCACCGTCTGCACCACCACTGGCGGCACCGCCCACTGACGACACACTCTCAGTGCGAAGCTCTCCACTACCCATCGCTTGCGCTTCCGGCAAAGCGTCGTAGTCGTCCGGAATCACGCCGCTGACGGTCTTCTCTTTGACGCTCGACAGCACGGAAGTCGGAGGCTGAGTCGACTCCGCGAACTCGCGTACCAGCTCAGCAAAAGCGTTCGAAGCTGCTTTTTCCTGCAGCGGGGGATTGTGGTACGGCTCAGTCCGAGGCCCCGTCTCCTGCCTCTCTGCATCCCGCACGATTGCCGGCGCTTCCGCGGCGAAATCGACACCGTCGTACTGGTCGATAGGTGACGTCTCGGGGATCTGCTCTTGCTCTCCACCAGTAGCTGTCCAGTACCGGCCTTTCTCGTCGGCCTGGTGGGCGCGCATGGCCGCCACCGCCGCCTGGTAGTAAGCGATGCCGCGATTCACCGCCCCTTCATTCGGATTGGCCTCTTCGATCCTCCGCCACGTCTCACGCACCGCCGTCGCGATTGGGTCTTCGTTGGCGGGGTACGTCTTTGCGCTGCCGGCACGAATCAGCTGCACGATATTCGCTATCGTGGTGAACCGCCTGTCCGTGGCCTTGATCGGCTTTGCCTTTCCTTTCAGCTCGATGAACTGAGGTCTGTCTACCTGCAGGAAGCGGTTCAGACGGAAAGGTAGTTTTGTCTTCTTGAACGAGTGGAACCATGTGAAGCTCCGCGCGCGCGTCACCTGGTCCTTGAAGATCAGAATGCCCTCCATCTCCTTGAGGGCCTTTAGCTCTTGAAGCTCGATGCGATCACGACGCTGAATGGATCCTGTCAGCGCCTGGTTGAAGTTGGTCGGGAAGAGGTTCCCCACGCTGCCTTCATAAGACCCCGTCTCGACGGTAATGGACTGGCCAGCGACTTTCTTGAATACCTCCAGGGTCTTGTCCGGATCCTCCAATGCCAACGTGTACTTGATCTTCGTGTTGGCGATCATCGAATCGACTTCTTCCTTGTTCTCCCCTTTCGCCATGGCCGCGACGTCCTGGCCCGCCGCGATCATCATGAAGCCAAGGCTCCGCGCCTGAGCGAACATGAGTGCGATACCCTCAGCAAAGTAGTAGCCGAGTTCGTCCATCGTGATGATGTACGGGGCAGGAGAATTCGTTGCCTTGGTGTCGATGATCTCCGCGTACGTGCCTTCGAGCCTGTGCCCGAGGTTCATCGCCATCATGAGGCGAATGCTCGCAACGACGAGCTTGCCGAGGTTGGCTGCTTCCTGAGCTGACTTCTCCAAGGTCGGAATCATGACGACGAGAATGCGCCGGTTCAGGAGCACATCCATCATGTCCACTTCTGAGTATTTGTCCTTGAAGATGTAGCCGTACGTGTCCATCAGCATGGACAGCGTCCGTGCATATTGTCCGGTCAGGTAGCCGTGCTGGTCATAGACGCCCTGGTCCCATTTGTCCGGCTTGTCGGCCAGGTCGGGGCGAAAGCCAGGGAGGCCGGTTTCGAGATAGGCCTTGATGGGAAGAAAAGCATACTCGGGGATCTCGCCCTTCTTGCCTTTCAGGTACAGCTTCACGAGATTCGGAAGCGCAAGGTACTCCCGGATGACGCCAATCGAGAGCGTCAGATTTCCCACGGCTCGCTCATAGCACAGCGTCCGCAGCACGGCGTCCATCATGTTGACCGCCTTTTGCTGCCACTGCGCCCCGTCCCCTCCGGCCTTCGGCAACAGGGACGACGAAAGCTGTGACAGGAAGTCAGGTGTGCCCTCGTACCACGGGTTCATACTGTTCGAGTGCTTCTCCGTGGATTTCTTTCGCTTGTACGGATCCGCACCACCCGTCATGAAGTTGAGGACAAGATAATCGTCCTCCCGCCCAGTTCGTCGGCACATGCTCCACACCGCGGCATGGAGGCTGGAATCTGCCTTGCCGTCCGAGTAGAAGAACCCAGATCCCCATGCGAGGGCATTGAAGCAGATAGAGAGCAGCGTGACGGTCTTACCGGAACCCGTCGTGCCCATCAGCAGCATGTGCGTGCGCGCATCCGAGTTC
>NZ_SMNY01000123.1:0-737 GCF_004353535.1 Cupriavidus sp. L7L | reverse complement strand
GAGCAAATGAGTACGATCAGCACGAACAACACTCCCGCCCTCGAAATCAAGGGCCTGCAGGCCTGGTACGGCGAATCGCACATCCTGCACGGCGTCGACCTCACGGTGAACCGCGGCGAAGTGGTGACGCTGCTGGGCCGCAACGGCGCCGGGCGCACCACCACGCTGCGCGCGATCATGGGCCTGACCGGCGCGCGCAAGGGCTCGATCAAGGTCAACGGCAACGAGACCATCGGCCTGCCCACGCACAAGATTGCGCACTACGGCATCGGCTACTGCCCGGAAGAGCGCGCGATCTTCTCCAGCCTGTCGTGCGAGGAGAACCTGCTGCTGCCGCCGCAGCTCAAGGGCCAGGGTGGTGAGACGACCGCGGGCATGAGCGAGTCCGAGATCTACGACATGTTCCCCAACCTGAAGGAGCGCCGCCAGAGCCAGGGCACGCGCCTGTCGGGCGGCGAGCAGCAGATGCTGGCGGTGGCGCGCATCCTGCGCACCGGCGCCAACCTGCTGCTGCTCGATGAAATCTCGGAAGGGCTGGCACCGGTGATCGTGCAGGCGCTGGCGCGCATGATCCGGATGCTCAAGCAGAAGGGGTACACGGTGGTGATGGTGGAGCAGAACTTCCGCTTCGCCGCGCCGCTGGCCGACCGCTTCTACGTGATGGAGCACGGCAGCATCGTCGAGCGCTTCGATGCCGGCGATCTGCAGGCAAAGATGCCGGTGCTGCATGAACTGCT
>NZ_SMNY01000122.1:0-737 GCF_004353535.1 Cupriavidus sp. L7L | reverse complement strand
CTCGTTGCCGTTGACCTTGATCGAGCCCTTGCGCGCGCCGGTCAGGCCCATGATCGCGCGCAGCGTGGTGGTGCGCCCGGCGCCGTTGCGGCCCAGCAGCGTCACCACTTCGCCGCGGTTCACCGTGAGGTCGACGCCGTGCAGGATGTGCGATTCGCCGTACCAGGCCTGCAGGCCCTTGATTTCGAGGGCGGGAGTGTTGTTCGTGCTGATCGTACTCATTTGCTCATCCCCCGCTTCAGTGCGCGCCCTGCAGCTCGGCATCGGCCGTGCCCATGTAGGCCTCCATCACGCGCGGGTCCTTCGACACCTCGGCGTAAGGCCCCTCGGCCAGGATCGCGCCCCGCTGCAGCACGGTGATCTTGTCGGCGATCGACGAGACCACGCTCATGTTGTGCTCGACCATTAAAATGGTGCGGCCGGCGGAGACCTTCTTGATCAGCTGCGTGACGCGGTCCACGTCCTCGTGGCCCATGCCCTGCGTGGGCTCGTCGAGCAGCATCAGCTCCGGCTCCATCGCCAGCGTGGTGGCGATCTCCAGCGCGCGCTTGCGCCCGTACGGCAGGTTCACCGTCAGCGTGTACGCGAACTCGGTCAGCCCCACCTGCTCGAGCAGCTCCATGGCGCGGTCGTTGAGCACATCGAGCGAGCGCTCGCTGCGCCAGAACTGGTACGCGGTGCCAAGCTGTCGCTGCAGCCCGATGCGCACGTTCTCCATCACCGTCAGGTGCGGGAAC
>NZ_SMNY01000121.1:0-1456 GCF_004353535.1 Cupriavidus sp. L7L | reverse complement strand
TCGAAATACGGAACCGTGAAGACTGGCATGCCAGAAGTTGATTTTTGGTTTATCCGGTTGAACGGTTTTGGCCAACTTTTCCATCGCGCTTGTCTTGGAGCGGACGCGAGTCATATTGGTGACGAATAAGAAAGGGGGAAGTACGGCTTCTGAACAACCTGACGTCCGTTTCATAAGGCGACTCATGCTACTGTGCTGTCACTGTGTTGCAACATTGCCTACTACCGTATGGAATTCGCGAACGAGGAGGGGCCGGAGCGCTGAAGGGAGAGACGGCATGGTAAGACTATTCAGTATTCGCACTATTCGCATCGCCGCGATAGCCATTTTTCTACCCGTTGCTTCACTACCCGCACTCGCCCAAACTAGCCCGGCAACCTATTTCCAGCCAATTGATTGCGGTAGTTGGGTTACTCCGCTAAATCGATCTCATGCGGTCGCCTACAAGTTCTGGCTATCGGCCTATCTCAGTGGCCGGAACCAAGAACGTGTATCCCGCGGCGACAGCGACGTTCTGAATGGACTGAAGACACCGCAGTTTTACCTCTGGATGGACAATTACTGCCGAGCACATCCGCTCCAGAGCGTCGCCGACGGCGGGGAAGAGTTGTGGTTTAGCCTCTTGCCCAAGTAACCGCGTCCATTCGTCTCGCACCAGCGCCTTGATCATCAACGGTTGCGGGCGCTGGCCGAGGCCGAGGCGATTCGGAGTGCTTGAACTTAACCTGGACACAGTCGGACTGTTAGGAACCGGAATTCGTCAGACTGCGTTACCCGAAAAATCAGTGACTTATCAGCTAATTCCGTCGCCGTTCGCCCGACTAAGAACCGGAATTAGCGAGACTGCGCTGACGAGATGCGCGAATTAGCTGGACTGCACCGCAGGCACCAGCTAACGCACGTTTCCCAGTTCCAATCCACCTTTGCCGAGATCCCCAGCTCCACTCTGTTCCCGACTGTCGCAGATGTCCCTCGCACGCGACGCGCTCGGTAAAGTCGCGCTTTGTGCGGACGTCAAGTTTTGTCAGGTTGCGATCATTTTTGTTCGTCTGGCCGCCGATCTCGCCCCCAAGGAATTCCCATGAAACCTCGAACAATCCAGCCGACAATCATTGCTGCGAACCAGATGGCGAGTATTCCGCCCGCTGCCCATCGGCTTCCATCGGTTATCTGCTTCCACTTTTCCGGCCAGTACAGCTTTTCCAACGCCTCCTCATCTGCTTTGGGAAGCGCAAATCTTGATGAAACAGCTTCGGTGTAGGTGCCGACTTCCTCGTCGTATTTCGGCCGTCCTCTAAATTGTTGTGTTGATGGGTCACCCTCGGTCGGAATGAAATATGTCCCGTCCGTCGCTTTGAGAGCGACAAAGCAGAGGGTTACATGGACGGTTCTTCCTTTTTTTGTCTCGATAGTTTTCCAGTTGCTTCGATCCTCCGCATCGCAGGAATCGCTCGTG
>NZ_SMNY01000120.1:0-3135 GCF_004353535.1 Cupriavidus sp. L7L | reverse complement strand
CCTGGACCAGGCGGTCGATGCGCTGATTGGTGCGGCCTATGGCTCGGCGGGCGAGCGCTGCATGGCGATCTCCGTTGCCGTGGCGGTGGGGGACGTTGCTGACAAGCTGGTGCCGCGGCTGGCGGAGCGGGCGCGTGCGCTGAAGATCCGTAACGGGATGGAGTCAGACGCCGAAATGGGTCCACTGGTGACCGGGGCGCACAAGGCCAAGGTCGAGGGGTATATCGCGAGGGGCGTGGAAGAAGGCGCGACGCTGGTGACCGATGGGCGGGGGCACAAGGTCGAAGGGCATGAAAACGGCTTCTACGTCGGTGGCACGTTGTTCGATCATGTGAAGCCCGACATGACCATCTACAAGGAAGAGATTTTTGGACCGGTCTTGTCGGTAGTGCGGGTGCATGATTTTGCCGAGGCGGTGGCGTTGATCAATGCGCATGAGTTTGGCAACGGCGTGTCGTGCTACACCAGCGACGGCGGGATTGCACGGGCGTTTGCGCGGCAAATCCAGATTGGTATGGTCGGGATTAATGTTCCCATCCCTGTTCCTATGGCCTGGCATTCATTTGGTGGATGGAAACGTTCGCTGTTCGGCGACCATCATGCCTACGGCGAAGAAGGCGTGCGGTTCTATACGCGCTACAAGAGCGTGATGCAGCGGTGGCCGGATGCCATTGCCAAGGGGGCTGAATTTACGATGCCGGTGGCTAAGTAAGGTCTTGATTGGTTTTTGGTTTTTGCTGCCAAGCCGCAGGCAAAGCACACATTCCAAACATAAGAAAGCCATGGAGACATTCGACTACATCATCGTTGGCGCCGGCTCAGCCGGCTGTGTCCTGGCCAACCGCCTGACCCAGGACCCTGACATCAACGTCCTCCTGCTGGAAGCTGGCGGCAAAGACGACTACCACTGGATCCACATCCCGGTAGGCTACCTGTACTGCATCGGCAACCCCCGCACGGACTGGCTCTACCGCACCGAAGCCGAGGCCGGCCTGAACGGCCGCTCCCTTGGCTACCCCCGCGGCCGCGTCTTGGGCGGATGCTCGTCAATCAACGGCATGATCTACATGCGCGGCCAGCGCGAAGACTACGACGACTGGGCCCGCCTGTCCGGCGATGACGGCTGGAAATGGGACAACGTGCTTCCGCTGTTCAAGCGCTGCGAAGACCACCACCGCGGACCAAGCGAATTCCATGGTGCCCACGGCGAGTGGCGCGTCGAAGCGCAGCGGCTGCGCTGGGACATCCTCGAGCGCTTTGCCGATGCGGCGGAGCAAGCCGGCATCCCGCGTACCGACGACTTCAACCAGGGCGACAACTTCGGCGTCGGCTACTTTGAAGTGAACCAGCGCCGCGGCATCCGCTGGAACACCGCCAAGGCCTTCCTGCGCCGCGCGTCGGAGCGCCCGAACCTGACCATCGTCACCGGCGCGCAAGTCAGCGCGCTTACCTTCGACGGGCGCCGCTGCACTGGCGTGCAATACATCGGTGGCGGGCAGCCGCATGCCGCGGCGGCGCGGCATGAAGTCATCCTTTCCGCCGGCGCGGTCAATACGCCGCAGCTGCTGGAGCTGTCCGGCATCGGCGAGCCGGAACGGCTGCGCGCACTCGGCATCGAGGTACGCCACGCCTTGCCCGGCGTGGGTGAAAACCTGCAGGACCACCTGCAGCTGCGCACCGTGGTCAAGGTCAATGGCGTGCGTACGCTCAACACGCGTGCCGCCAGCCTGTGGGGCAAGTTGTGCATCGGCGTCGAGTACGCCTTCAACCAGAGCGGGCCGATGAGCATGGCGCCGTCGCAGCTGGGCGCATTCGCGCGCTCGGATCCGTCGCAGGCGCGGCCCAATGTGGAGTACCACGTGCAGCCGCTGTCGCTGGACAAATTCGGCGATCCGCTGCACGCGTTCAATGCCTTCACCGCCAGCGCCTGCAACCTGCGGCCGACGTCGCGCGGCAGCGTGCATGCGCGCAGCGCCGATTTCCGCGATGCGCCGGTGATCGCGCCCAACTACCTGTCGACCGATGAAGACCGGCGTGTCGCCGCCGATTCGTTGCGGCTGACGCGCCGCATTGTGGCATCGCCGGCGCTGGCGCCGTACCAGCCCGAGGAATACCTGCCGGGTGCCGCGTTCCAGACCGACGAAGAACTGGCCGAAGCCGCCGGCAGCATCGGCACCACCATCTTCCATCCCGTCGGCACCTGCAAGATGGGACGCGGCGACGACGGCATGGCAGTGGTCGACAACCGGCTGCGGGTGTTCGGCATCGAGGGGCTGCGCGTGGTCGATGCCTCGGTGATGCCGCTGATCACCTCGGGCAATACCAACTCGCCCACCATCATGATTGCCGAGCGCGCCAGCGACATGATCCGCGAAGACCGCCGGCGCGGCGCGGGCGCAGCGGGAGTGATGGCGCCAGCGCCACTCGCCGCGGCGGAAAACGCCTGAAGGTGGCAGGCGCGGGGTGCGCAGCATGGGAAATCGGGCGCGAAAGCATGGGGGCGCCAGGTGGCGTTTGCTGATCATGTGCGCCTGCAAAAAAACTGACACTTGGTTCATGTTTCATAGTGCAAACCCCGATGTTTTGCGATGCAACAGGCGCACACAATAGACGCCTCGGAGGGTGCGCGGGCTGCACATTGTGCTGGCCGCTGTCCTCCGGCGGGAGCCGCCCCGCACAGCCATGACAAAGACGCCGCAGCACGCCGCGACCACGGACGTGCCTGACGGACGCGGCACAGGGCCTACAGGCCGGTTCGGACCATCAGTCAGTGCCGGGCATCACCCGGCGTACAACGAAGGGCGGGCAGGAGACATGAACCAGCAGGAAACCATCCTGGAAACGCGGAACCTCACCAAGGAGTTCAAGGGGTTCACCGCGGTGAGCGACGTCAACCTACAGGTGCGCCGCGGCTCGATCCATGCATTGATCGGCCCTAACGGCGCAGGCAAGACCACTTGCTTCAACCTGCTCACCAAGTTCCTGGAGCCGACCACCGGCACCATCGTATTCAACGGCATCGACATCACCCGCGAGAAGCCCGCGCAGATCGCGCGCCGCGGCGTGATCCGTTCGTTCCAGATCTCGGCGGTGTTCCCGCACCTGACGGTGATGGAGAACGTGCGCATCGGGCTG
>NZ_SMNY01000012.1:0-1024 GCF_004353535.1 Cupriavidus sp. L7L | reverse complement strand
TCAGTACGCCAAACAACTCGACGGCTGGAGTGGCGATATCGTCCTTACGCCCGCTCAGATCCGGGAGCAGACTAAGGACGTGCCGGCGGCCGTGCGCGCCGATATTGACTTCGCCATTCGGCAGGTCACCGATTTCGCCTTGGCGCAGCGCGAATCCCTGAAAGAGTTCTCCTTGGAACTGCATCCGGGCGTCACCGCGGGACAACGGGTGCTGCCAGTCAATGTGGTTGGTTGCTATGCGCCGGCAGGGCGCT
Source organism: Cupriavidus sp. L7L (assembly GCF_004353535.1). Classification (NCBI taxonomy): domain Bacteria; kingdom Pseudomonadati; phylum Pseudomonadota; class Betaproteobacteria; order Burkholderiales; family Burkholderiaceae; genus Cupriavidus; species Cupriavidus sp. L7L. The sequence goes on along the minus strand of NZ_SMNY01000012.1, from coordinate 770 downwards.
ACGCGCATATCGCGTCAGCATATATGGGCGTGGCGACCGCCAAGGCGGCCGGTGTCAAGACTGTAGTGGCGTGCTCGAGCCCGTTCCGCGGCCAGGGCATCCATCCGCACGTCCTTTACGCCTTCCAGGCGGCCGGCGCCGACGTCATCATGGCACTGGGCGGGGTGCAAGCGATTGCATCCATGGCCTATGGTCTCTTCAGTGGCAAGCCGGCTGATGTGGTGGTGGGGCCGGGCAACAAGTTCGTGGCTGAGGCCAAACGGACGCTCTACGGCCAAGTCGGCATTGACGTGTTCGCCGGACCGTCGGAAGTCGCCGTCATCGCCGATGAGACGGCCGACCCCGCCATCGTCGCCAGCGACCTCGTCGGGCAAGCCGAGCACGGTCATGAGTCGCCCGCCTGGTTGTTCACCACTTCGCGCGAGCTGGCCGGTCGTGTCATGGCGCTGGTTCCGGAACTGATCGCCAAGCTTCCCCCGACCGCGCGCGATGCCGCCACCGCCGCTTGGCGTGATTACGGCGAGGTTATCTTGTGCGACACTCGTGAAGAGGTGGTGGAGATCTCCGACCGTTATGCCTCCGAGCATCTGGAAGTCCACACAGCGGATCTCGACTGGTGGCTGGCCAATCTGACCTGCTACGGCTCGCTCTTCCTCGGTGAGGAAACGACCGTGGCGTTCGGCGACAAAACCAGCGGGCCCAACCACGTGCTTCCAACAAAGGGGGCAGCGCGTTACTCCGGCGGGCTGTCTGTGCACAAGTTCATGAAG
>NZ_SMNY01000119.1:0-800 GCF_004353535.1 Cupriavidus sp. L7L | reverse complement strand
CGGACCGCGAGGGTGATATTGCCGAGTTGATGGCGCGTGCCCAGGAACTTGGCCAACCAGCCGACTGGCTGATCCGCAGCCAACACAACCGAAACCTTGCTGAGGGCGGCAAGTTGTGGGATAGCGTCGACGCCAGCCCAGTACTCGGGGAAATCACGTTTATCTTGCCAGGGCGTGCAGGCCAGAAGGCGCGCGAGGTCAAACAGGAACTACGCGCACAACGTGTGAAGCTGCCCGGCCTGGATGCCCCGACCCTCACCTGTGTAGAGGCTAGGGAGATCGGAGCGCCCGCAGGCGTCAAGCCAGTGGTTTGGCGGCTGTTGACGAACCGGCAAGCACAGGATGCCGATGCGGTCATTGAGCTGATTGAATGGTATCGGGCCAGATGGGAGGTCGAGATGTTCTTCCATGTCCTGAAGACCGGCTGCAAGGTCGAAGCGCTGCAGCTATCGCAAATGGATCGTGTGGAGCGGGCCCTGGCGTTGTACATGGTGGTGGCGTGGCGTATTGCCCGCTTGATGCGGTTGGGCAGAACCTGCCCGGATCTCGATGCGTCCCTGTTCTTCGACGCCGACGAGATTCGGGGGGCATACGTGCTCGCCAAGAAAGCTCGCCCGAAGACACCGGTCACACTCAATCAGATGATTCGGTTGGTTGCTTCCCTTGGTGGGTTCCTTGGGCGGAAGAGCGATGGCGAGCCCGGCGCTAAGACAATCTGGATCGGCATGCAGCGAACCATGGACGCCGCGCTCACCATTCAAGCACTACGGGAAGAGTCCTGACTTCCGTATAAGGAAATG
>NZ_SMNY01000118.1:0-1964 GCF_004353535.1 Cupriavidus sp. L7L | reverse complement strand
ACTAGGTCGGTCCGCCGTTGGATCTCGGCGGTGGAAGCGTTCTCATAGACGAAGCCGTTCAGTTTCGGGCCGAGCTTGGGGTCGAGGGCGATGAGGGCCTCAACTACCTCGCGAGTTTCGGGGTCCGGCAACATGATTCGCATTTCTTGACTCCAGTTTTTGTTTTATGTATCGTAGCATCACTACGGAAAATTATAGCGCATTCGTTCCCCCACGGTCGCCGTCGCTTTCCGTAGGGTTTCGCGTCTTCACGCGTTGTTTTTGGCGGCTCTCCCTCCCCAGACCATGAATTGACCCTATTGGCTCTGCCTCGCTGCCACCCCGCCCCAAAGCGACGAAACCCTCGGCTTTGGGGTATTTTTTTTGGAGTCGCCATGGAAGGCCAGGACATCGAAGTACCCGACTCAAAGGAGGCTGAGATGCTGGGTGGTTGCGTTAAGGTCATCAGCTACGACCGCCATGGGAACGTGATGGCAACGATTACGACGGAAAGCGCTGACAGCCTGGCGGACGCTCATCTCATGGCTGGCTTCCTCGAGCTGGAGCGCGCTTCCCGCTTGCGAGGCGCGGTGTTCGAGCGCTACGAGATGGGCGGGCTTACCGTTATCCCCCGCTTCGTCACGTCACGGTCCGCCTTGAATTCCTGACCAGCATGCTTACCCAGATCTCCCCGTCACACTGGAGAGTGGACCTCCACTCTCCTCGGATCCCAGTGAGGGCGGTTCTATTCAAACCGGACATTGAAGATCTAGTCGAATGGCCCGTAGTTCTGGTGGACGCCGGAAAGCTATTTTCCTGCTGGGAACGCGACAGCTACATCGTCGGCCCAGTGGGCCAATGGCCCGCCTCGAAACGTGCTGGCATTGAAGAGTTTCTGGACGCGGAGGGTGGGGCGATCAACGTCCCCCGAGCTGGCATTCACATGCACCAACCACGACGAACGTGGTGGTCGTTCAGCTCGAAATCGGCCGCACCTGTCCTCTCGTTCATCAACGGAAGGCATCGCACCCGGTATCTCATTGATGCCGGGGTAGATCGCTTGCCCATCCAGGTACACGCCAGTCAGGCCGCGCTTCTGCGCGACTCCTGCGCGTAGCCGCAACTCGCTGGTCTGCGGGAGTTCCCTTGTCCGAACAAAAAGCCCCCATAACCTTGAAACGGCGACTTGAGCTGGATCTCCATCCCGACGACTATGCGCTGCTCGAACGAGCGGCTCAGGCCGTCGGCTACTCCGTAGAGGAGTTCAGCTGCTTGTCGATCTATCTGCAGAGCAGCGGGTTGCTAGAGAGAGGGGCACAGCGACCGTACCTGGCGAGGCCAACAGGTGTGGTCCACCAGGTCGCATCATGGCTGACCGCCCTTTCAGCGCCGCCAACCTATATCCCCGACGGACTACCCGCAGCACCGCTACCGCAAAAGGAGCTGGCCGGTGCGTGCAATCGAGTTGGAGTCCCCCATGAGTAACAAGTACGTCGAACTCGGTGCGGGGTTCTTTCTGACGGACATTGACAGCTTCACGCTCGAAGTGTGCGACGCAAACTCGGTAGATCCCGACGTCTACTATGGCCCCCTTGCCTGGAACGGCGGCGTGGGCCCGGCCTCATCGAGGCGTCTCGTTCTGGTCGAGCCAGCCGAAGCCAATGCCTACATGGCAGCAATGATGGCGTACGACCGCGACGAAGGCGAACATCCCGGCGACATCCCTTCCTGGCCAGCCACGGCAACGGTGAGCAGCGCCGGATTCGATTCTGGCCTTGGCGACCTCCACGGTCGCCAGTTCGACAGCGAAGAAGCACTGGTCAAAGCAGTCCGTCGACTGACGAGATCCATGCCCCGCAAGATCTGGTCCGGATCGTCAAGCGCTGCCCGCCTCGAATCCCTCAAGTTCGCCACGGAAAGAATGCTCGGCAGCAATGTCGAGTCCATCAGCCGCTACGAAAAGATCCACTGACCCACCAAAAACA
>NZ_SMNY01000117.1:0-587 GCF_004353535.1 Cupriavidus sp. L7L | reverse complement strand
GACGGCAGGATTTCCGTCGAGGAGACCCGGCTGACGAATTTCGCACCTGGGACAAAGACGGACCTGGAGGCGTTGGCCACCTTCGACAGCAACCACGATGGCCAGATCAGCAATGAGGATGCTGCCTGGAGCCGGTTCAAGGTGGTGCAGGATTCCAATGGCGATGGGGATTTTGCCCAGGCCGAGCACAAGACCCTGGACCAGGCAGGCATTGCCGCCATCGGGCTGGAGCGCAAGGGCGAGCCACACCTCGACCACGGCAACATTGTGTTCGGTACGGTCGAAGTGACGCACACCGACGGCACGAAAAGCGAGGCGGCCGACGTGATGTTCGCCGGCAAGGACGTGCCGCTGCCAAGCTTCGCGCTCTACACCGAAGAATTGCGGGCCGGAGTGGTCCCAGAATTGCAGGCTGACCACGCATTCGCCGCGGATGCGGTCGCGCAGCTCACCGCCGTCCACGAGGCGTCGACCGATTCCCATATGCCTTCCGCATTCCCGCCGCCCACCGAGAGCGAGATCGTGCAGCGCATGGTGCTCCAGTTCGTGCAGGCAATGAATACCGAGACGGACCCAGCGGCGAGACC
>NZ_SMNY01000116.1:0-3759 GCF_004353535.1 Cupriavidus sp. L7L | reverse complement strand
AAAAAATTTTTGTTCCGTACGCCGTTGGGGTTGGGGCTTCCTCAGGCGAGCTCAGGAATCAATACAACCTTCCCCGCTGCCACCCGCCCTGCGGCAAGATCAGCAAAGGCGGCCGGGCCATCTGCCAAAGAACGGGTTTCAACCCATTCAAGCGAGCCAAAGTTCCCTTGCTCCAGTGCCCGAACAGTGGCGTGCATGTCGGACATCGTGTAGGTGTAAGTTCCCAGCAGCGTCAATTCGGCAAGGGTCAATTTGCGCATATCGATCTCGCTCGACCACGCCTGCAAGCCGATATGCATGACAACTCCCCCGGGTCGGGTCGCGGCGATGGCAAGGTTCCGCGTTGGAGCGGCGCCCACAGCATCGATGACAACGTCGAATGCGGATTCGGGAGGCGGACTGACAGTTGGATCGATCACCTCGCATCCAAGATGCCGGCCTACCGATGCCTGTCGGAGGGCATTGGTCTCAGCGACACAGACACGTTTGCAGCCGTAAGAGGTCACCAAGGCAGCAGTCAGCATGCCTATCGCTCCGCCGCCGATGATCAGAACACTCGCCTCAGGCAAGGGCCGGTTCATCGCCCGCATCGTGAGGTTGACGGCATGGAGCGCGGTGGCTGCTGGTTCGGTCAGCGCTGCGCTGACACTCGGAAGCATGTCAGGGATCGGGATTGCGCAGCGAATCGGAATCGCAAGATATTCGGACAGTGCGCCGGGCCGGTTCATGCCAACCATGCCGCGATTGGCGCAGAGGTTGTCACGTCCCTGGAGGCAGTAGTCGCAGTGACCGCATGTGACAAGTGGGTTCGCTGTGATGCGCTGACCGGCGGGCATGCGAGCTTCATCGGAAGAGGCGATGACAGTACCCGCAAACTCATGGCCAAGAACCAGCCCGGGCTTGCGGCGGGGATCATGACCATGGTAGGCGTGGAGATCCGAACCGCAGATGCCGCTAGCATCGATGCGCAATAGAATCTCACCTGGCTCCAGGTCCGGCATGTCTCGGTCCAGTACCGCGACGGCGTCCGGTTGGGTATAGACGATTGCTTTCATGGGTTTACCTAATCCTGAGTCGGGTGTTATGCAGGTGATGAAGCGGAGCCGCGCATTAGGCATGGACCTTGGAAGGCTCCAGGCCTACGCGGTTGGCATGCGCCGACCGAAATGCAATCCACATCGTGCAGGCGGCGCTCATGATGCCGACTGCCAGCACGTATGCGCACAGATACCAGGGTTCTCCGCCCGCCTTGGCGTTAAGCCAGGTGGCGATGATCGGCGTCAGACCTCCCGCAAACACCCCGGCAAACTGGTAGACAAAGGAGATGCCGGTATATCGAACCCGAGAATCGAACACTTCCGAGAACATCGACGACATCGTGCCGAATACCGCCGCGTGGAAGATACCGAACGGAATGATGATCGCCGCCCACACCACCAGCACATTGCCACCGGAATGCTGCATCAGCCAGAAAGCCGGCAAGGCCGAAAGACCTGCGAGCAGCGCGCCAGTTCCGTAGACGATAGGCCGGCCGACACGGTCGGATACGGCGCCCCATAGCGGAATGAAGAACGTCATCACGCCGGCACCGATCAGCACGCCCAGCAACGCTTGATCACGGGACAACTTCAGCGTCTGCGTGAGGTAGGTCAGTGAGAAAACGCCAAACACATTGAAGAAGACGCCATCGATGAATCGAGCTCCCATGCAGGCAAGCACAACGGCGGGATAGCGACGAAGCATGGCCAAGAATGGAAGTCCAGGCGCTTCCTCGCGGTCATGCTGAGCGGCCGCGAATTCCGGGGATTCCTCCACATGTGAGCGCATATACGAACCGATCAAGACCATCACTGCGCTAAGGAGGAAGGCAATGCGCCAGCCCCATGCGAGGAAATCCTTATCGGACAGCAGCAGAGACAAGATGGCGATGACACCGCTTGCAAGTACCAGCCCGAGGGACATGCCTGTCTGCGGCAGACTCGCAAAGAATCCTCGACGGTGGCTTGGAGCGCTCTCGAAGGTCATCAGCACCGCCCCGCCCCACTCGCCACCGAGGCCAATCCCCTGCGCTACCCGACATACCAGCAGCAGGATCGGCGCCCAGACACCAATCTGCTCATAGGTGGGAATCAGGCCGATGGCGGTAGTCGCCACGCCCATGATCATCAGTGTCAGTACCAGCATGCGCTTGCGACCCAAGGTATCGCCGAAGTGTCCGAAAATCACACCCCCAAGCGGCCGGGCCACAAAGCCTGCCGCGAAGGTTGCATAGGCCAAAAGCGTGCCCACCACGGGATCCGTTGAAGGGAAGTACAGCTTGTTGAACACGAGGCCAGCTACCACCCCGTAAAGGAAGAAGTCGTACCACTCAACCATCGCACCAATCGTGCTCGACGTAACAACCCGGCGCAATTTTTGCGCCGCGTCCTGAGCGGACTGCACCGCCGTTGACTGCTTCGTCATCCTTGTCTCCTAATTCGGTCTTGTCCCGTGGTTGCGCTTCAGAGGCGCTATTTTCGGTACGGACAGCGGTGGCGCTGTTGCCACGCGCTGCCCTTATGGGTTGCCGCGTTGCTTACCGAGCCGTATAGCCTCCGTCAACCATGAAAGTCTGGCCAGTGATGTACGCTGCCATATCGCTGGCCAGGAAGGCGACCAACCCGTGCAGGTCCGCGAGTTCGCCATTGCGCCCGATACAAGTACGGCTGGCGTGATACTCCGTGAGACCGGCATCCGCGAACACGGGACCGGTCAGCGCGGTAGGGAAAAATCCCGGACCAATTGCGTTGCAAGTGATCCCGTGACGAGACCACTCTTCGGCAATAGCTCGCGTGAGTTGGACGATGCCGCCTTTTGCCGCGCCATACGGTGCACTATTGGCGAAGGCACGGTACGACTGCAGGGAAGCGATGTTCAAAATGCGCCCCCACCCTTGAGCCTGCATCGCGGGTGCCAGCGCCTGCGTGAGGAAGAACGGCGCACCGAGATGGGTGTCGAGCTGGAGCCTCCACGAAGACGGCGTGACGCTTGCGTACGTTTCACGCAGGTTCATTCCCGCCGCATTGACTAGGATATCGATCGGGCCATGTTGCTGTTGTAGCGCATCCGCCGCCGCCGGAATGGCATCGAGATCGGATACGTCGCACACGTGTGTATTGACCGCGATTCCCATGGCGTCGAGGCGGGCCGCAGCAGCATCGAGTTGGGGTTGGCGTCTCGCCGCGAGAATCACTCGCGCGCCGACCTGGCCCATCGCGGTGGCAATGGCCTCTCCGATACCGGAACTGCCGCCTGTTACGAGCGCCTGCCTTCCCGAAAGATCAGGCACAAGCCTCCCTGCATTATGCAGTCCGATCATGGTTACACCTCCACCGGCGTGCCCATTTCGAAGGACGTATTGGGGAAGTACTTCATCATGCGGTCATCCGCAGTACGGGCATGTGCTTCCATGCCTTCGAGCCGCGAGATGCGAGCTGTCACCTGGCCAATCTGGCGCGTCGCTTCACGCGTCATTTGTTGCCACGTCAGCGTCTTCATGAACTTGTGCACAGACAGCCCGCCGGAGTAACGCGCTGCCCCCTTTGTTGGAAGCACGTGGTTGGGCCCGCTGGTTTTGTCGCCGAACGCCACGGTCGTTTCCTCACCGAGGAAGAGCGAGCCGTAGCAGGTCAGATTGGCCAGCCACCAGTCGAGATCCGCTGTGTGGACTTCCAGATGCTCGGAGGCATAACGGTCGGAGATCTCCACCACCTCTTCACG
>NZ_SMNY01000115.1:0-785 GCF_004353535.1 Cupriavidus sp. L7L | reverse complement strand
GCAGATCGCGCGCCGCGGCGTGATCCGTTCGTTCCAGATCTCGGCGGTGTTCCCGCACCTGACGGTGATGGAGAACGTGCGCATCGGGCTGCAGCGACAGCTTGGCACCGCGTACCAGTTCTGGCGCAGCGAGCGCTCGCTCGATGTGCTCAACGACCGCGCCATGGAGCTGCTCGAGCAGGTGGGGCTGACCGAGTTCGCGTACACGCTGACGGTGAACCTGCCGTATGGGCGCAAGCGCGCGCTGGAGATCGCCACCACGCTGGCGATGGAGCCGGAGCTGATGCTGCTCGACGAGCCCACGCAGGGCATGGGCCACGAGGACGTGGACCGCGTCACGCAGCTGATCAAGAAGGTCTCCGCCGGCCGCACCATTTTAATGGTCGAGCACAACATGAGCGTGGTCTCGTCGATCGCCGACAAGATCACCGTGCTGCAGCGGGGCGCGATCCTGGCCGAGGGGCCTTACGCCGAGGTGTCGAAGGACCCGCGCGTGATGGAGGCCTACATGGGCACGGCCGATGCCGAGCTGCAGGGCGCGCACTGAAGCGGGGGACGAGCAAATGAGTACGATCAGCACGAACAACACTCCCGCCCTCGAAATCAAGGGCCTGCAGGCCTGGTACGGCGAATCGCACATCCTGCACGGCGTCGACCTCACGGTGAACCGCGGCGAAGTGGTGACGCTGCTGGGCCGCAACGGCGCCGGGCGCACCACCACGCTGCGCGCGATCATGGGCCTGACCGGCGCGCGCAAGGGCTCGATCAAGGTCAACGGCAACGAG
>NZ_SMNY01000114.1:0-1167 GCF_004353535.1 Cupriavidus sp. L7L | reverse complement strand
TGGAGAGCTTCTGGGGCAGCCTGAAAGCAGAGTTGGTGTACCACCATCGGTATGCCACCCGGATGGAAGCCATGGCCTCTGTCCGTGAGTACATTGAGATTTTTTACAATCGCCAACGGCGCCATTCGAAGTTGGGGTACCGAACGCCAGGCGAAGTCGCTGCAAGCTACCTCAGTCGACTAGCTGCAGCATGAACCAGACGTGTCCGCGCTGGACAGAACACCTCACTGCCACATTCCCGTTTGGGTGAGGCCTGTCAGTGTCTTTGGCCCCTTGGTGATGACGATGTTTATCGGCGATTCAGATCCCTTAACCTTGCCATCCAGCCTAGCGCCCCCTCCGCGTCGACACTCGCAGAGGAACGTCGATCTCGCGATCTCCGTTTGGCTATTGCCGGGCTACATTGTCTCGGTGGCTTCATACCCAGCCGTTGCCAGCCACGCATGCACCGATAGACTACGGGCGACGGAACGCCCGGTTTCCTCCCGTCAGACTTCGACGGCAAAACAACGAACTACGCGACTTTCACGTCGCACAAGCACGATCACCCCAGCAGCAGCGGGCTGCATGATTCCCTCGGCTAAGGGATTCGTCGAACAGGGGCAAGGTCACTGCCATCTGCTGGGCGATCTGCAAGAGTCTTCCCCAGGGTTTATACTACGTCCGTCTCCTCCCTTTCTCCCAAGGGATTCGTGCCCGCCCTCGAAGCGGGCTTTTTTTCGTCCGCTTCAGGCGCTACCGGGCGGGGCCGTGCAGGCTGTATCCGTCGTGAGCATCGACGGCGACCTAAGGTTCTGCCAGCGACTTTGGAAAATTGGAGAAGGCCATCTCGCGCAGTCAGCAGCCCCCATCTACCTGGGTCCCCATACGAAGATCAGCACCCGGACACCATTAAGAGCCTCGACCAGATGTTGCGCATGCCGACTTAGCCCGGCTCGTCCCCTAACAGGTTGCTGAAGTACTCCCCGTACAAGAGGCGAGGCTTCCCCCTGCAAGGCAGTAGGCTTGCGATTTTTCACAATCTGGAAGCGGGACGTCCCTACATCGATTTTTTCGGCGGTTTGGCGCCCGATTCCGGCCTCATTACCGCGATTACTGCAACTGCGGACGGATTTGTCCCAGTGAGCGCATGCGCACGAGGTTGTAGGCGGCCATGCTCAGCACGAA
>NZ_SMNY01000113.1:0-2624 GCF_004353535.1 Cupriavidus sp. L7L | reverse complement strand
GCTCATAGTGGTCGGACAGCCAGGCGAAGAAAGCCTTGCTGCCGCCAGCGATCTTGCCGGGGTGGACGAGACTTTCGCGGTCCGCGGCGATGAGGAAGACCCCCCGCCCGTCTGATTTGCGCCGTTGCAGCGCCTTGATAGCGATGAGGTGGTCGATGCGGGTGCAGCGCAGGTCCTCGACAACAACGGATTGCTGCAAGCCGCCGAAAGGAGGGTTGGCGATCACCCGGTCATAGTCCCTCCCTCCGCGCTGGCCGATACCGACGAAATCGCCTTCGATAACAGTGATCGGCCTGCCGTTCACTTCGCTACCGAAGCGCGTTTGCTCTGCTCGCTTGGGATCGATCTCGATCCCGGTAACGGCCACGTCCGCGGAGAAAAGTGCGACCAGGCTTGCGTTCCCGATGGTAGGCTCCAGGACCGTCTCGCCGGACTGGGGCGCAAGAATCCTCTGCGCTGCCACCGACATTGGCAGAGGGGTCGAGTATTGCTGGTTCTCGACGCTGGTGGACGTACGGAACGTGAACACCGGTTGCTTATCTGTCAGCGACACGGCGTAAGCGAAGGCTTCATCGGTGGTGGAATCTGCAGCGCGGGTGAGTTCGCGCTGCATCGCCGCTTCAATTGCTTCCTGCGCCTGGCGCAGCCGGGTGTCTGACGCAGGAAGCGGCTTCTCGGCACCGAATGCCGTTTGCGCAAAGAGACGCAAATCAGCTTGTCGCATATTCCGACCACTGAGCATCTCCTGAATGAATCCGTCCGCACAGAACTGCAGACCTGTGTCGTCATCGGCACGCAACCATTCCGCCCCACGCGCGCTACGATCGTTTGCGGTTTCGCCGGCTGCGACATATGAACGGTCCTCATAGACCTGCGAGCCTTGATAGCGATAGAAGCGACCGGACTTGTCCTCGAAGACCGGGTGTCCGGCATGGTTGACGCCCAGTTGACGGACGTCACTTTCGGCACGACGTTTCTTGGATTTCGCTTCCTCCGGCGCGGCCTTCTGCGAGGCTGTTTGCGCCTTAGCCTTGATCCAGACCCGCGATACTTCCATTTCGGCGATGACGGCGCGCGGGAAGATCTGCCGCACCGCGCGACTGTTCAGGTCAGCGCCCTCCCGGATCAGCGTCTTGCCCGAGGCCGACGCACCGAAGCCGAGCGCTTCCAGCCCCGCCCACTGCTCCGAGCCAGGGGCAACGCCGGCAACGATCAGGTGGGTTGTGCGGTCGTCAGCCTGATAGAGGGCGAGGCGAGCGTTGTGGGCGGACAAATCGAGCCAACGCATGGTCGGGGAGCTAGACATGATCGTGGAAAGCTGAGGTCAGTACAGAAAAAGGCCGCCCGGAGGCGGCCAGAGGCAGAATGTCTGTTACATGCGCATACGTGGTGCGTTATGCGTCGGAGCAGCCGTCTCCGGCACGACGTCGTGCAGATCGAAGTCCTCTTCCTCCTCGAAGCCTGCTTCGGTACGAGTGCCTTCGCTCAGGTCACGCGCCTCCGCCGTAACGCCATGGCCGGCGTAGTTTGCAGTGGCGACGTCGCGCGCGTGGAAGACCTGAGGCTTGTTCGACAGCGGTTCTGCCATGGTGAAGACCTTCGCCCCATTCGGCAGGCGGTGCAGAACCAGGTAGGACTCGGCAAAGCCAGTCTCGCTTTGGTCTTCACGATCCATGCGGTACGCGCGGTTGGCGACGTCAAGTTTGCCGCCGTTCTGCTCGTAGCCGGCCTTGGTCTGGCTACCCATCGACAGCGTTGCCAGCGGCATGACTTCGACCTTGAGATCGGGGTTCGCTGCGAACGACGCGATCTGCTTGCCGGTCGAGGACTGGAGGAACCTGGCGGCAGCTTCATCGAACGGCAGATCCGAGTATTCGCCGGACTCCTTGTCCTTGATGCGCGGCACCACCACCTCCACCGCCTTGCTGACCTGGCCATCGCTCAGGCGGATCAGCATGCCGTTACGGCCGCCGACTTCGTTGCCGTTGCCGCCGAATGCCGACAGGATTGCGCCCTGCAGCTGCTCCGCCGACTTCACTACCTGCGCCATCGCCGGGTTGATTACCGTGACCGTCGCCGAAGCCGGTGCGTTGTCGCGGTAGATCACCGGATCCACGCGCGCCATCACCGAAGGGTGCACCACCGTGTGGCCGGCATACTTCGAAGCCGACACGAGCCAGCCGGCCTGCACCATGCCTTCGGCATCCGTGAAGGCGCGCTGGACGATGATCGTGCCGCCCGGCTCGGTCTTTGCCTTGTAGCCCTTCATTACGTTCTTACGGACCTCGTCATTCGGCAGGCTTTCGATCACGCTGGAAATCTCACCGGGCTTCGCGTAGAAGTCCTTGATCTCGGCACGGGGCGCCTTCAGAGGCGTCTTGCCGGTATATGGGCGCAGATACACGCACACCTCTTCGCCCGTGTCCTGACGAACGCCGGTAATGAACGGCTTGCCCGAGGGGTCGCGTTTGTAACCCTGGACCTCCATGGAGAAATTCTCCGTGGGAGGCAGCTGCCGACGCGCACCGGTTTGCTCTTGGAACGAATTGAGAAGGGACATTTTCCTGCTCCTGTTTGCGAGTTAAAGAGAAGCCGGCTTGCGTGCAGGCTTTCGGGTGATTTCC
>NZ_SMNY01000112.1:0-457 GCF_004353535.1 Cupriavidus sp. L7L | reverse complement strand
CTTGGCGATCACAGGCGATGAAGGACGCGGTAGCCTGCGAAAAGCTTCGGGGAGCTGGCAAACAAGCTTTGATCCGGAGATGTCCGAATGGGGAAACCCGGCCCGTATGGGTCATCCCACACTGAATCCATAGGTGTGGGAAGCGAACGCGGCGAACTGAAACATCTAAGTAGCTGCAGGAACAGAAATCAACCGAGATTCCCAAAGTAGTGGCGAACGAAATGGGAACAGCCTTGTACTCTTTAGCAGTGTTGTTAGCAGAACGGGATGGAAAGCCCGGCCCTAGCAGGTGATAGCCCTGTATGCGAAAACAGCGTTGTGGAACTAGGTGTACGACAAGTAGGGCGGGACACGTGAAATCCTGTCTGAAGATGGGGGGACCATCCTCCAAGGCTAAATACTCGTGATCGACCGATAGTGAACCAGTACCGTGAGGGAAAGGCGAAAAGAACCCCGG
>NZ_SMNY01000111.1:0-1902 GCF_004353535.1 Cupriavidus sp. L7L | reverse complement strand
TGGGAGACCACACCGATCTGGCGCCGCAGCCAGGTGGCATCGACCGTGGCGAGATCGATCCCATCGATGAAGACCCGTCCGCTCGTGGCGATATACAGGCGTTGCAGCAATCGGATAAGAGTTGTCTTGCCAGCGCCTGAGACGCCAACCACGCCGATGACCTCCCCAGCAGGGACGCTGAAGGACACGTCCGACAGCACCTGGACGCCGTTGGCCTGGTAGGCAAAGCTCACTCGATCAAAGCTGACTTGACCTTGCAGGGGGCGGCGTCCAGCGCCATCGGAAGCGAAGCCAGGCTCAGGCGTGGCATCCATGATGGTCGCCAGTCGCTTGATAGCCACACGCATCTGCTGAACTTCCTGCCACAGGGTAGACAGCTTGATGATCGGCGCATTGACACGGCCAGATAGCATATTGAACGCAATCAGGCCGCCGACAGTCAGGTTGCCGTCGATCACCTGCATGGCACCCACGCCCAACAGAATCACCGTCAGCGCCTTGCTGGCAAGATTGGTGAGCTGGTTGGTCCAGTTGCCAGTGTGGCCCGATTCGAATGACGACACGGCAAAACGCACCAACCGCTCCTCCCAGCGGCGCTGCCAGCTTGCCTCCACCGCCTGGCTCTTGAGCGTTTCCATCGCGCCGACGGTTTCCACCAGGAAGGCTTGGTTGTCGGCGCCCAGTGCGAATTTGTCCTCCAGCTTCTTGCGCAGCAACGGGCTGACGATGTATGACGCACCAAAGAAGATCGGTAGGAAGACGACGACGATGAGCGTCAGCAGCGGACTGTAGTAGAACATCACCGCCAGGAAAACCAGCGCGAAGACCAAGTCGAGCCAGGCGGTCAGCGCCTGGCCAGTGAGGAAGTTGCGCGCAGTCTCCAGTTCACGCGTCGCAGCGATAATGTCCCCCGCGCGCCGCGACTGGAAAAACGACATGGGCAGGCGCATCAAATGCTGGAACAGACGTGCGCCCAGCTCGACATCGACCCGTTGCGTGGTGTGCGTCAGGAGATAGTGGCGCAGCCCCGAGAGCACCGCTTCGAACAGCGCCACGCCAGCCAGCGCGACCAGCATCACCACCAGTGTGCTTTGCGAGCGGTGGGTCAGCACCTTGTCGATCACCACCTGGAAGGCCAGCGGCGTTACCAGGGCGAAGATCTGGACAAAGAACGACGCGAGCAGGACCTGCGCCAGCTCGGCCTTGTACTTGCCGATGGCCTGCCAGAACCACCCCACATTGAACTGGGACGCGGCAGCCCCGCTTGCGGCGTCGGCCGTCGCGGTCACCGAGGCGACGCTCGGACTCGCTTCGATCCATGCACCGGCGAAGTCCGCCGCAAACTCGGCCGCCGACACGGCGACGGCCTTCGCGCCGGCGCGCTGCACCAGCACCGTGTCGCTGACCCTGCCCACCAGGACCATTTCACCGCTGGTGGTCGGTGCAAGCACGGGCAGCGGCGCGTTGGCCAGCGCGGACAGCGTGCCGCTGACGCGCTTGGCTGTGAAGCCGAGATCCTGCAGGCCCCACAGCACGCGGTCGGGATCGAGGTCGTGGGCAACATCCCACCGCCGCGCGAGCGCTTCGGCATCAGCACGCCGCTCATGCAGCGTGGCAAGCGCGGCCAGCATCGTCAGATTGGGTCGAAGCGGCGCGGTAGTCATGACCGCGCCCTCCACCAACAGGCTCGAAAAAAGTGCTGCATTGTTACCATATCCGTCAATAAATGGGTAAAGCCTTCCCAACACGGCCGTTCCTGGCGGAGCGGCCGATGTGGTGGAATCTGTGAATGAGTGGTTAGCTGGTGTGGGGGTACCCCATCCCCAAGTCGACGACACTGGCCTGTGCGACCCGGTCCACGACCTCGGTGAAGGTTTCCTGGTGCGGCGGCACGAACGTGAT
>NZ_SMNY01000110.1:0-2686 GCF_004353535.1 Cupriavidus sp. L7L | reverse complement strand
AATAACCCCGCCTATCAGGCAACGATTGCGGCAGCGGACGGTACTCGGGTCTACGAGTTGGCCCCAACGCCCGTTGCCACCCTTAGCGAGAACGGCTCTCTGCGAAACGTCTACCTCGAGCTGGAATGACCATGTCGGAACGAAAGAAGCTGCATCCTGGATTTAAAAAGAACGCCAAGGTAGCCATGATCGTGGCAGGCGTTGCCGCCGCTGGGGTAGGCATTGCTTACATGGCTGTAAATAGCCGCTCATCCCAAGGGGCCACCGTCGAAGTTCCGACGATAGACACCCATGGAGGGAAGAAGACCGAGGAGACTCCAAACTACTCGCGCGCGCTCAACCGCGCAAACGACAAGAATTTCCAGCAGGCCGAACAGGCGGACGGCACTTTCATTCCCACGCTTTCGGATAACAGTGGCAAGACGACTGCCCTTGAAGATGAGCTTGCTCAGCGCGCGAAAGCCAATCCGCCGACTCCACCGCGTGATATTGCGCGACCGAACCAGCCGAACCCCGCTGGCGATCCCCAACAACAAGCTCAAATCACGTCGACGGGCCTGGGGGACCAGCTGCAGGGGCTGCGTGCGGTGTGGACCCCCGGCGAATCTTCGCAGCTGATCCTCAACATCGCGGTACAAGGCAGCGACACCCGCAGCTCGGCAGCGGCTGCGGCGAGCGGGGCTGCGACGACTGCCGCAGCAGTAAATAGCACCACGGGACGTGACGCCACTCCATATATCCGTGGCCTGGACCAGATTCCGGCGATCTATCAGAACAGTATCGATACGGACGCACCATCCGATGTCCTCGCCCGTGTCGAGACCGGCAAGTACGCGGGCAGCCTGTTCTACGGGACCGCACGCCTATCTAACGAGGTGATCGTTACCGACTTCACCAAGATGAAGACCCCATCCGGCGAAATGATCACCATTTCGGCAGCAGCCCTGGACGAGGAAGAGTTGCGGACCGCGCAACCCGCTGATGTCGATCACCGCTACGTGCAGCGTATTGGCGTCCCTGCATTGCTGGGCGCGCTGAGCGCAGCTGGATCGGTCTACCAGAATGCTGGCTCCATCGTTCAGCAGACACCGCTTGGCGGCGTAACGACAACGACGAACCCAAATCCGAGCGGCAAGCAACTCGCCGGCGCAGCTACTTCTGCGGGCCTGCAGGCTACCCAACAGGTCATCCAGCAGGAGAACGCATCGATCCCGCCGCGTCGCGGCAGAATCAAGCGTGGCGTTCCGATCATGGTGCTCTTCAAGGCGGACGCATACTTGAAGGAGTAGGGTCCACGCGCCGGCTTTGTTACGTATAATTGTATTGATACGCACTAGGGGCAACCCATGACCCAGACAAACCACTTTGACGCCCACCTCGACACCGACGAGCACGAGGATCCGAATCACGACGCGTCCGAGGTTGACGTGACCGATGTTGCGACTTCGGACAAGCCCAAGCGAAAGCTGCCAACCAACTACCTCCTCTATGGTGCAGTCGCCGTAGCCGTGCTTGGCTTCTGGGGCTTTAAGAAGATGTCGAAGCCTTCCAGTCCCGCTGAGATCGCCGCCAGCGCACCGATGAGCGACGGCGGGATGATGGGGGCGTCGGGTACACAGCGTCCCGCGGCGGAATCGTTCGCGCCCGTCCAATCTGCGCCGCAGGGCTTTGCACGCAGCCAGCCCGCAGAACAGCTCGCAGAAAAACCACCAGAACAGCCCGCAAGCAACAACAACGGGCCGACGTCGGCAATCGAGTTGCCCGCTTCTAACGCCATCGCGGGCGGCACCACCGCCGCGTCGATGGCGGCGAACGACGCCTTGCCCGCAGGCGCGATCCCGAGCACCAAGGCCAGCACGGTGGAAAGCGGGCGCAAAGAGAGCACCGATTCCGCCATCCTGGAGCAGCTGAAAGCGCAGACGGCGCAGCTGGAGGACATGGGAAAGCGACTTTCCGCCCTCGAAACCCGACGTGTTGAAGGCAAGGCCGAGTCGAAGCCCGTCCGCGCAAGCAAGCCACTATCTGCCGAAGACCGCGCCCGGGAGAAATCCGCAGGTGTGGTGCGCGCGAAAGCAAGCCGTTCGCGCTCCTCCGCCAAAGAGGAAGTGCAACTGGGCTACAAGATCAAGCAAGTCATCCCCGGCCAGGCCTGGCTCGAAGACGACTCCGGCAAGCAGTATGTAAAGGCCAAAGGTGACAAGCTCGGCGGTAGTGAGATCGTTGAGATCGACGCAGACAAATACATCGTCCGCACGACAGCCGGGATCATCCGCTAATGGACCTCACAACCATCGTCACCCAGATCGGCGCGACGATTGTCGAATTCCAGTCGCTTGCCGCTGCCGCGGCCTACGGGGTAGGCCTCTGGTATATCGCCAAGGCGATCAACAGGGGCATGAAAGCATCCAGCCACCCGGGCGGTGGCGAAACGTCGGGTGCGGCGATTTTCACGACGCTCCTGGTTGGCGCGATCTTGCTCAACCTCACCAGCACCATGGGCGACCTATGGGAAACCGTGACGGGCGAGCGCGGTGCAGGGTTCGGGATGGTTTCCTATTCCGGCGCGAGCGCTGCCGGTGTGTTTGCACCGGCCATCAATGCGATCTTCACCATCGTCTCGACCTTCGGATGGTGGTACGGATTCAAGGGCCTGACCATGTTCAAGAAAGCATCGGAGGGACACGGT
>NZ_SMNY01000011.1:0-210160 GCF_004353535.1 Cupriavidus sp. L7L | reverse complement strand
GCTGCTCGATGAAATCTCGGAAGGGCTGGCACCGGTGATCGTGCAGGCGCTGGCGCGCATGATCCGGATGCTCAAGCAGAAGGGGTACACGGTGGTGATGGTGGAGCAGAACTTCCGCTTCGCCGCGCCGCTGGCCGACCGCTTCTACGTGATGGAGCACGGCAGCATCGTCGAGCGCTTCGATGCCGGCGATCTGCAGGCAAAGATGCCGGTGCTGCATGAACTGCTGGGCGTATGAGTCTGACGAGGAGCACCCATGAACCTGTTTGAAATCCCCCTGCCGGCCCTGCTGTCGCAACTGCTGCTGGGGCTCGTCAATGGCGCCTTCTACGCCATGCTGAGCCTGGGCCTGGCCGTGATCTTCGGCCTGCTCAATGTCATCAACTTTGCCCACGGCGCGCTGTTCATGCTGGGCGCGGTGCTGGCCTGGGCCGGCATGTCGTATGCCGGCCTGAGCTACTGGGCGATGCTGGCACTGGCGCCGCTTGCGGTGGCCGGCGTCGGCGTGTTGATCGAGAAAACCATGCTGCGCTGGATCTACAGGCTCGACCATATCTACGGCCTGCTGCTGACGCTGGGCATCACGCTGGTGATCGAAGGCGTGCTCCGTTCGGCCTATGGCGTTTCAGGCCTGCCCTATGCCCCGCCTGAAGCGCTGCAGGGCGCAACGGACCTGGGCTTCATGCGGCTGCCGAACTACCGCGTGTGGGTGGTGGTCGCATCGCTGGCGTCGTGCCTGTCGACCTGGTACGTGATCGAGAGGACCAGGCTCGGCGCGTATCTGCGCGCCGGCACCGAGAACCCGAAGGTGGTCGAGACATTCGGCGTCAACGTGCCGAGGATGGTGACGCTGACCTACGGCTTCGGCGTCGCACTGGCCGGCTTCGCCGGCGTGCTGGCGGCGCCGGTGATGCAGGTGTCGCCGCTGATGGGGCAGAACCTGATCATCGTCGTGTTCGCGGTGGTGGTGATCGGCGGCATGGGTTCGATCCTCGGCGCGATCCTGACCGGCCTGGGGCTGGGCGTGATCGAGGGGCTGGCCAAGGTGGTCTACCCCGAGGCGTCGTCGACGGTGGTGTTCGTGGTCATGGTGGTCGTGCTGCTGCTGCGCCCGGCCGGACTGTTTGGAAAGGAGAAGTGATGAACGGATCGACTATCGCTACCCTCGGCATGCAGCCGGCACAGGCCGCGCGCCGCCTGCCGAAGCGGGCGCTCTACGGCGCGCTGCTGGCTTGCCTGCTGGCCGCGCCGCTGGCTGGCGCGTACCCGGTGTTTGTGCTCAAGGTGCTCTGCTTCGCGCTGTTCGCGTGCGCGTTCAACCTGCTGATCGGCTATGCCGGCCTGCTGTCGTTCGGCCATGCGGCGTTCTTCGGCGGTGCGGGCTATGCGGCCGGCCACGCCATGAAGGTGTGGGGCGTGACGCCCGAGATCGGGCTGCTGCTGGGCACCGGAACCGGCGCGCTGGTCGGCCTGGTGATGGGGGCGCTGGCGATCCGGCGCCAGGGCATCTACTTCTCGATGATCACGCTGGCGTTGGCGCAGATGCTGTTCTTCCTCTGCCTGCAGGCGCCGTTCACCGGCGGCGAGGACGGGCTGCAGGGCATCCCGCGCGGCAAGCTGTTCGGCGTGCTGCCGCTGTCGGACGACCTGACGCTGTACTACGTGGCGCTGGCGATCGTCGTGGCGGCGTTCGCGCTGATCGTGCGCACGGTGCATTCGCCGTTCGGCCAGATCCTGAAGGCGATCAAGGAGAACGAGCCGCGCGCGATCTCGCTGGGCTATGACGTCGACCGCTTCAAGCTGGCTGCCTTCGTGCTGTCGGCGGCGCTCGCGGGTCTGGCGGGTTCGGTCAAGGCGCTGGTGCTGGGCTTCGAGACCCTCAGCGACGTGCACTGGTCGATGTCGGGGCTGGTGATCCTGATGACGCTGGTCGGCGGGCTGGGCACTTTGGCCGGCCCCATCGTCGGCGCCTTCGTGATCGTGGCGCTGGAGAACAAGCTGGGCGACATCGGCAACCTGCTGGCCTCGGCCACCGGGCTCCAGTGGTTCAACGGGCTTGGCGAATCGGTGTCGATGGTGACCGGCTTCATCTTTGTCATCTGCGTGCTGGCGTTCCGCAAAGGCATTATCGGCAGCTTCGGGCGGCAACCGGACTAGCTGCATTCGCTACGCGTTAACCCTTGGTTGACCCGCTGCCCCACTCGCGCATAGACTTTTTATGAACATATCGTTCATTTATGAACATAAAAGTCAGCGCGTGCCCGACCGATTCCGGAACGCCCCGCTGGCGTTACCGGAACGGCAACATGACTTTGAAGATCGGCATCAACGGCGCCGGCATCGGCGGACTGGCCGCGGCCATCGCGCTGCGCAGGCTCGGCCTGGACGCGGTGGTGTATGAACAGGCGCCCCGCTTTGCCCGGGTCGGCGCGGACATCAACCTGACGCCCAACGCGGTGCGCGCGCTGGACGGCCTTGGCGTCGGCGACGCGCTGCGCGAGACCGCCGCGCGGCCTTCGCACCGGATCAGCCGCATGTGGGATACCGGTGAAGAAACGTCGCGCCTGCCGATGCAGGAAGACGCCGAGCGCCGCTACGGAGCTCCGCAGCTCACCATGCACCGCGCCGACCTGATGACCGCGCTGGAAGCCGCGGTGCCCGCCGCGACCGTACGCCTGGATCACAAGGCCGTGGCGATCGTGTCGGACGCCGACGGCGCCACGCTGCGCTTTGCCAGCGGCACGGAAGAGCGTGTCGACGTGCTGGTCGGCGCCGACGGCATCCATTCCACGGTGCGCACCGCGCTGCTGGGCCAGGAAAGCCCGATCTTCACCGGTGTGGTCGCGTACCGTGCCGTGGTGCCCGCCGATAAGCTGGCCGGCTTGCCCAACCTGAGCGCCTTCACCAAATGGTGGGGTCCGGATGCCGCCACGCAGATCGTCACCTTCCCGCTCAACCGTGGCCGCGACATCTTTGTCTTTGCCACCGTGGCACAGGAAGCGTGGCGGCACGAGTCGTGGACCACGCCGGGCCGCGTGGAAGACTTGCGCAGCGCCTATGCCGGCTTCCATCCGGAAGCGCGCGCGCTGCTCGATGCCTGCGACGACGTGCTGATTTCTGCGCTGTACGTGCGCGATCCGCTGCCGCGATGGTCGTCCGGCCCGGTCACGCTGCTGGGCGATGCCTGCCATCCGATGATGCCGTTCATGGCTCAGGGCGCCGGCATGGCGATCGAGGATGGGGTGGTGCTGGCGCGCTGCCTGGCCGATGCGGCGAAAGATGGCGCTGCCGCCATGCCCGCGGCGCTGGACCGTTACCAGGCTGCGCGCCATGAGCGCACCAGTCGCATCCAGATCGGCTCGCGCAGCAATGCGTGGCTCAAGGAAGGCGGCAATGCCGACTGGGTGTACGATTACGACGCCTGGAACGTGGCGCTGGGGTGAACGTATCCTTGGGGGGTTGCTCCCCCACTCCCGCTTGCGGGAGTGGGGCGCGCCTGCCAGGGGTGGTAGTGAACCATAGCGCGCTCACATACCAACGGGCCCGCAATAGAGATCACCAGCCTGACGGCCGCGCGCGCGGCCGTCTTCCGTTAACACCAAAACCTCAGATGCCCAAGTCCCGTCCGCCGACCGAACCCGACCTCGACGACAGCGCCGAAGCCGAAGACGCCCGCGAAGCCCAGCTGGTTTCGCCGGTGATCCGCGGCCTGCGTCTGCTGCGCTATATCGCCGAAGGCGGTCCCACCGCCAACCTGAGCGAGGTCGGCCGCCGCATCGACGTGAACCGCGTCACCGTGATGCGGCTGCTGGACACGCTGGAGCACGAAGGCATGGTCGAACGCCTGCCTCATGGCGGCCACCAGGTCGGCTTCAATTTCCTGAAGCTCGCGTCGCGCGTGCTGGCATCGAACGACCTGACCAGCTTGGCCGCGCGCGTGCTGGCCACGCTGAGCAGTTCGCTGCAGCTGTCCGCGTACCTGGTGGTGCGCGACGGCGGCGACGCGCTCTACCTGCTGCGCCACATGCCGGCAGCGACGCTGGTCAGCAATATCCAGGTGGGCAGCCGCGTGCCGGCGCACCTGACCACGCCCGGCCGGATGCTGATCGCCGGCCTGCCGCCGGAAACACTGAAGGAATTGCTGGGCCCGGACCCGCTGCCGGCCGTCACCGGCCAGAGCCCGGCCACCCATGCGCGGCTGGCCGATATCCTGGCCGCCGACCGCGAGCGCGACTGCGCGTGGAGTTTTTCGGCCTACGAACCGGGGATCGATTCGTGCGCGGCGCCGGTGCGCGGCGCCGATGGCGAAGTCGTCGCGGCCCTCAGCGTGGCGGGACCGCAGCAGCGCTTCGAGTCGGACGGCACGCTGCGCGCACGCGTGGAAAAGGAAGTCAAGGCAGCGGCGCGCGACCTGTCGGCGCTGCTCGGCCATCGCCCCGAGCGCCAGCGCTGACGCCAGCGGCAGCTATTTCGCCGTCATTCCGCGGTAATCCCGTACTCGCGGATCAGCTTTGCCCACGACGCGGTCTCCTGGCGAATGCGCGCGTCCAGCGCCTGCGGCGTGCTGCCGGCGGGCTCCATGCCCTGGCGCTGCAGTTCCTCTCGCACTGCCGGCGTAGCCAGCAACGCGCGCACGTCAGCGCTGAGCGCATCCGCCGCCGGCTGCGGCGTCGCCCTGGGCACCAGCAGCGCATACCAGGAACTGACATCGATGCCGGCCACGCCCTGCTCCGCCAGCGACGGCACGCCCGGTGCCGCAGGCGAGCGTCTGGCCTGCGTCACGGCCAGCGCGCGCAGCTGGCCCGACTGGATGAACGGCGCCAGCGTAGGCCAGGTGCCGAACAAGATCGGCACCTGCCCGCCCACCACGTCATTGAGCGCCTGCGTGGTGCCCTTGTACGGCACGTGCAGCAGCGCAATGCCGGCCTTGTACCGGAACAGCTCGCCCGCCAGGTGCAGCCCGCTGCCGACGCCTGGGCTGGCGTAGCCCAGCGGCTTGCCGCTCTTGTCCGCCTGCTGCGCCAGCTTCACCAGCTCCTGCACGCTGTTGGCCTTGACCGACGGATGCACCGCCAGCACGTTGGGCGACCCTGCCAGCAGCGACACCGCGCGGAAATCGCGTTCGACGCTGTAGGTCAGCGCCGGCATCAGCGTGGGATTGATGGTGAGGTTGCCGGCCGGCGCCACCAGCAGCGTGCAGCCATCGCCAGGAGCGCGCCGCACGGTGTCGATGCCGATATTGCCGTTGGCGCCCGGCTTGTTGTCGACCACGAACGGCGTGCCGCGCTTCTGCTGCAGGCCGTGCGCGAGCGTGCGCGCCAGCTGGTCGGCCGGGCCGCCGGCGGGAAACGGCACCACGATACGCACATTGGCGCAACTGGCCGCCTGCGCCACGGTCCACGGCATCGCCGCCAGGGCGATTGCCGCGCCCAGCCATCGGCGTCGTCGCGGCGAATGCTTCGATTGCCTGGATTGCTGCATGTCGCTGCCTGTACAAACGCCTATACAAACGGTTTCGGCATGACCGGACGGTAGTCGAGCAGGCGCGACAGCTCTGCCGCCGCCTGCCGGACTTTCTCGACCATGCCGTCCAGCTGGTCGGGTTCGATGCGCGCGGCGGGGATGGTGGCACCGAGCGCCGCCACAACCTTGCCGGTGCGGTCGCGCACCGGCGCCGCGATGGTGGAAATGCTGGCCTCGAAGAAGCCTTCATGCAGCACGTAGCCGCGCTCGCGGTCGCGCTGGACCATCTCATACAGCTCCTGGACCGTGCGCGGGGTGCTCTCGGAATACACTTCAAGGCGGTCTTCGGGATACAGCGCGCGCAGTTCTTCCAGCGTCAGGTCTTCCAGCAGCACCCGGCCCAGCACGGTGGCGTGCGCCGGCAGCCGCGTGCCGACGTTGACCGTGCTGGCGAACGGCCGCGCCGCGACCGACTTGGCCACGTAGACGATCGAGCGCCCGTCGCGCACCACCAGGTTGCACGGATAGTGGATCTCGTCGCGCAGCCGGTCGAGCAGCGGCCGGCCCAGTTCGGTCAGTTCCAGCGAAGCCAGGTAGTCAAAGCCCAGCCGCAGCACCGCCATGCCCAGGCGGAATTCGCGCCCGCCATCGGTGCGCTCGACAAATCCCATCATTTCAAGCGTGGCCAGCAGCCGGAACACGGTCGAGCGCGGCACCTTGAGGCGGCGCGCCAGGTCGGCGGCGGACAGCGTGCGCTCGCGGCTGCTGAACTCGCCCAGCAGCCGCAGGCCGCGCTCCAGGCCGGGCACGATGTACTTGTCCTGGCCGCTGTCCTTGTCGTCCTCTGGCGGCGTTTCGGTGGTCATGGTCTGTCTCTGCAGGTTTCGGTCTTGGCGTAACGCTTTCATATACCACGCCTGAAACCGATAGGGTACCTGTTCCGGGGATGAGACCCGCGATTCGGCCAGGTGTGGGGGCTTGACGACCAGCACTTTGTTGATGCTCCGGCCCTCTCCCCCGGCCCCTCTCCCGCGAGCGGGAGAGGGGAGCAAACAAGCGGGATAGAAAGGATTGCGGGCAGCGCCGCGACGGCGCCAAGCGGGCGGAACCGGGCATCCCAAGCGCCACCAGATATCAGCCGCAGCGCCTAGCCCCCAAGAGCCTCACCGCAAATACTCCCGCAACCAAGCCACACACTGCTCCCCCTGCGCCGCCGGCCACCGCACCACAATGGTCTCGTCGCGACGCCGCAACTCAACGCAAATATCGCTCAACGGCCTAGCATCGCCACGCCCAAGCAGCCGCGCAAACAGTCCCGGCGCAGCAATTGGCGCCCGAACCGCATGACCATTGGCCGCAGGCGCGGCAGCGGGTTGCAAGCGCACCGCCGAAGACAGCTGCGGTTGTGCCTGCCCTTGCGGCGGAGCCTGCAATTGCCCCTGCGGCGACAACCGCACCAGCAGGTTGGCGCCAAACTCATCCCACATCCGGTCTGCCTTGGTCTTCATCACACTCAGCCCGAACGTGCCGAGCCGCCCCAATACATCCACCTGCACCCTGATGCGCAGCTGCGTCGAGCCATCTTCCTGTGGGGTCAGGAAGATCTCGCTCGACTGGCGCAGCGAACTTGCCACCGACGCATCCTCGCCGGTGCCCTCGGTGCGCAGGTAATGCGGGGCGCGGGTTTCGACGATCTTCGTTTGCAGCCGGAAGCGCGCGTTGATAAAGGCAATCTTCACCGCCATGTGCGCGATGTACTCGACATCGCTCAGCACCTCGATCGATTCCATGCCGGGGACGCACGCGCCCATTACGTTGGGGTCGAGCAGCAGTTCCCATACGCGCGCCGGCGGCGCCGCGGTCACAAGGGTCTTTTCAATTTCCACGCATTTTCTCCGCGGCGGACAGCACGGATTCGACGATGCCCACATAGCCGGTGCAGCGGCACAGATTGCCGTTCAGGCCGTGGCGGACTTCGTCTTCCGTCGGGTTGGGATTGTTGGCAAGCAGCGCGCACGACGCCATCAGGAAGCCCGGCGTGCAATAGCCGCACTGCAGCCCGCCGTTGTCCATGAAGCACTGCTGCAGCGGATGCAGCTGGCCGTCGGCGGCCAGCCCTTCCACCGTCATCACATGACGCCCGCGCGCCTGCACGGCAAGCATCAGGCAGGACTTGACCACCTCGCCGTCGACCAGCACGGAGCAGGCGCCGCAGATGCCGGTCTCGCAGCCGCGCTTGGTGCCGGTCAGGTTGAGGCCGTCGCGCAGCAGGTCGGAGAGCAGGCGCCGGGCCGGCACTTCCACCTGGTGTTCTTCACCATTGACGGTGAGTTCGATGCTGACTTTGTTCATGGCGATTCCTTACTCCGAGGCCACGCCGAACAACTCGGCGATAGTGCGGCGCGCGACCACGCGCACCATCTCGCGGCGGTACGTGTCCGAGCCGCGCATGTCCGAGACCGCATTGATGTCGGTGGCGACGATGGCGGCCGTCTCGGCAGCCAGTTCGGCGGTCACGATCTTGCCGGCGAGCAGCGCTTCGGCGCGGCCCAGCCGCGCCGGGATCGGCGTCGACGCGCCCACTGCGAGCCTTGCTTCCACGCAGAAAGCGCCTTCACGGCGCACCGCCAGCGCCACGCTGGCAAGTGGCCGGTGCTCGGCGGCGGTGCGCAGGAAGCGCGCGTAGCGGCCGTCGGCGCCCGCGCCCGGCGCGGGCACGCGGATCTGCGTGAGCACCTCGTCGGGCGCCAGCGCGGTCACGTAGTAGTCGACCAGGAAATCTTCGATGGGGATCACGCGCTCTCCGCCGCTGCCGCTGACCACGACCTGCGCCCCCAGCGCCAGCAGGCAGCCCGGCGGATCGGTGGCCGGGTCGGCGTAGCAGAGGTTGCCGCCGATGGTGCCCTGGTTGCGCACCTGCGGGTTGGCCACGCGCGCGGCCATGCTGGCCAGCATCGGGTAATGCGCCTGCACCAGCGTCGAACGCGCCACCTCGGCATGCCGCGTCAGCGCGCCGATGCGCAGGCCCTCGCGCGCATCGAAGCTGATGCCGCGCAGCGCTTCCAGCCTGCCCAGCGACACCAGGTGGCCGGGCGTCAGCATGCGCTGCCGCATGCCGAGCATCAGCGCGGTGCCGCCGGCAAAGACGCGGCAGCTGTCGCCAAGGTCGGCCAGCATGCGGCTGGCCTCGGCCACCGACGCCGGCTCCAGGAACTCGAAATCACGCATGGGCGGCCTCCCCGTCCTGCTGCTGCAAGGCGCGCAAACCCGCCAGCACCTTCTCCGGCGTGATCGGCAGCGACTGGATGCGCACGCCCACGGCGTCGAATACGGCATTGGCGATCGCCGCCGCACCAGGCAGGATCGCGGTTTCGCTGGCACCCTTGGCGCCATACGGCCCGTTGGGATCGTTCGATTCAACCACGTCGGTGCGCAGCATCGGCACCGCGTCGGCGGTGGGCATGGTGTAGTCGGCAAGGTTGCCGTTCATCAGGCGGCCTTCCTCGTAGTGCAGGTTTTCGTACAGCGTCCAGCCGATCGCCTGCACCGTGGCGCCATGGGTCTGGCCATGCACCGCAAGCGGGTTGATGGCCTTGCCGCAGTCGTCGGCGACAAAGCTGTCGACCACGGTGACCTGGCCCGTGCAGGTATCGACTTCCACCTCGACCGCATGCGCCGCGAACGAGTGCGACGGCGCGACGTTGCCGTAGTAGTTGTCGTCATGCATCACGGTGGGCGCGTCGTAGGTGGCCCGCACATGGATGCCTTCGCCGCCGTGGCGGAAGATGTGCAGCCGCGCGATCTCGGCCAGCGTGGCGGACTTGTCCGGCTGTCCGGATGCAACGATGCGGCCATCGGCAATCGTCAGGAGCTCGGCCGCGACGCCCAGCTTCTCCGCCGCCAGCGCCAGCAGCTTCTGCCGCGCCTCGCGCGCGGCGCGCAATGCCGCGTTGCCGGCGATGATAGTCACGCGCGACGCCAGCGATCCCAGGCAGAACGGTGCGGTGTCGGTGTCGGGCACCATCACCGACACGTGCGACAGCGGGATGCCCAGCTCCTGCGCGCAGATCTGGCTGAGCATGGTGTTGGCGCCCTGCCCCATGTCGCATTCGCTGGTCTGCAGCATCACGCGGCCGTCTTCGTTGAGCTTGAGCAGGATAGTCGAGCCGTCCCAGTTGCCCAGCGTACGGTTGCCGCTGACATGCATCGCCGCCGCGATGCCGACGCCGCGCCGGCGCGTGCCGGTGCCGCGCGCGGCGAAGTTCAGGGTGGCGCGCTTCTGATCCCATCCGATCGCCTTGCGCGTCATCTCCAGGCACTCGGCCATGCCGGTGCTGCTGATCTTCCAGCCATGCACGCTGGTCGCGCCGGCGGGAATCGCATTGCGCTTGTGCACTTCAATCGGGTCGATGCCGAGCATGCCGGCCAGCACCGTCAGGTGGCAGTTCAGCGGAAACTGCATCTGCTGGCCGCCGAAGCCGCGGAACGCGCCGCGCGGCGGGTTGTTGGTATAGGCCATCACCGCGTGCGAGCGCACGTTGCGCACCTGGTGCATGTTGTCGCTGCGCATGGCGGTGACATGCATCACGTCGCCGGCCAGGCCGGCATACGCGCCGCACTCGGCGGTGATGCGCACGTCCTTGGCCACGATCATGCCGTCCGCGGACAGGCCCATGCGCAACCAGACCGTCATCGGCACGCTGGCGCGCGCGCCCTGGAAGTCCTCCAGCCGGCTGTTGACCAGCCGCACCGGCCGGTCCAGCCTGCTGGCCAGGAACGCACAGATCAGGCTGTTGTTCTCCTCGACGATCTTGGCGCCAAAGCCGCCGCCGGTGGTGGCCTGCACCACGCGGATGGTCGACACCGGCCGGTCCAGCGCCTCGGCCAGCCGCATGCGAGCCAGGAACACCGACTGGGTCGAGGCCCACAGCGTCAGCCGGCCGTTGCCGTCCTGCGCCGCGACCGACGCCATCGGCTCCAGGTAGCCCGGGTACTGCGAATGCATGTCGTAGGTGGCCTCATACACAACGGCGGCGCCGGCGAAGCCCGCTTCCACGTCACCGCGTTCGATCCGCATCTGGTGGCCGATATTGCGCGTGCCGGGGTGCAGCTCAGGCGCGCCTTCGGCCAGCGCCGCTGCCGGCGTCAGCAATGCCGGCAGCGGTTCATACTCGACGCGGATCAGGTCCAGCGCATCGCGCGCCACCTCGTCGCTGACTGCCGCCACGGCCGCCACTTCCTCGCCCACGTGGCGCACCACGCCGCAGGCCAGGATGCGCTGTTCCTTGCGGTGCGGGCCCCAGTTGCGGGTGGGCACGTCGTGTCCCGTTACCACCAGCTTCACGCCGGGCAATGCGCGCGCCGCCGACGTGTCGATGCCGACGATGCGCGCATGCGGGTGCGGGCTGCGCAGCACCTTGGCGTGCAGCATGCCGGGCAGCTTGATGTCGCCGGCATACTGCGCGCGCCCCATGACCTTTTCCCGCGCGGTCACCTGCGGCGTGGACGTTCCCACGATGGCCTTGCTCATGCCGGCCTCCTGCGTGTCGTGCTGCAAATAGCGTGTTGCATGAATCGATGCGCTGGCTGCTCTCACTCCGCGGTGATGCCGAGGTCGCGGATCACCTTGCCCAGGCGCTCGTAGTCGCCCGCATTGACCTTGTCGAGCGCGGCCGGCGCGCCGCCCACCGGGATGGCACCGAACGTGGCCATCTTCTCGGCCACGTCGGGCAGGCGGATCACGTCATTGAGCTGCTGGTTCAGCACCTTGACCACTTCCGGCGGCGTGCCCTTTGGCGCCATCACGCCATGCCAGGCACCGACTACCACGTCCTTGTAGCCAAGCTCGGCCAGCGTCGGCACGTTGGGCAGCAGCGGCGAGCGCTTCGCGTCCGTGATCGCCAGCGGGATCAGCCGGCCAGTGTTGATGTACTGGGCCACCGGACCCAGCGTGACGTAGGCGAAGTTCACATGCCCCGCCACCACGTCGTTGACCGCCGGCGCCACGCCCTTGTACGGCACGTGCTGGATCTTCACGCCGGCGGCGCGGTTCAGCATTTCACCGGCGATGTGCATCGGCGAGCCGGCACCCGGGCTGCCGTAGGTGAAGGTCTTGCCCGCCCTGGCCGCCGCGATCATTTCCGGCAGGGTCTTGACACCAGCGGACGGGTTGGCCACCAGCAGCACCGCCTGCACCGCTGTCTGGATCACCGGCGTGAAACCGTGCAGCGGGTCGTAGCTGGCGGCCGGCGCCAGCTTGAGCACCATCGGCGCGAGCGTGAACGGGTTCGGCGTGTAGAGCAGCGTGTAGCCGTCGGCGGGCGCCCGGCTGACAAAGCTGGCGCCGACCACCCCGCCGGCGCCGGGACGGTTCTCGACGATCACCGGCTGCTTCAGGCGCGCGGACAGCTTGTCGGCATACAGCCGCGCCATGGCGTCGGTATCGCCGCCGGGCGGATAGGCGACGACCATGGTCACGGTCTTTGCCGGATAGGGCGCGGCCACCGCGCTGCCCGCGGCAAGTGCGAGCGCGGCCATGGCAGTGGCGGCGAGAAAATGGCGGCGGGGGCGATCATGTCTCATCAACAGCTCCTGTGGGGGCGCAGTCGCGGCGTTGGAGGTGGGCTGTTGTGCACACCGCGAAAACAGGGTGGGCTTATGGATCACAACACTGCGGTTGTTTTATTGGTAAAACATATGTTCACATCAGGAACGTGACTACTGTAGGTTGCAAATATTGACAACTCAACTTACTGAAAACACCAATTGACTTTTTGTATTCGCTCATTGATTTTTTGCTGGTGGTAATGACGAGACATTGGCACCGGACTCGCTGCGGCCTGTGAGACAATCTGGCCCGCCCACCGGCCCCGACCAACCTGCCGGCAGACCCCAGACAAGAGGACCGCATGCCCCGTGACGCCGCGCCCGCCCAGGGCCAGCCCGCGCCAGAACTGACCGCCAGCCCCTGGACCGATCTCGACGAGGCCGGCAACGGCCTGACTGTCGACAATTTCCTGACCACCATGCTGAGCCAGCTGGTGACCGCGCTGCGCAGCACCGTCACCAAGCCCTACGCCGAGCAGTTCGGCCTGACCGTGCCGGAGTGGCGCATCCTGGCGCTGCTGGCGCATGCGAAAGAACTGCCCTTCTCCGAGCTGGTCACGCAATCGACCTCGGACAAGGCGCTGGTCAGCCGCACGCTGCGGCTGCTGGAAGACCGCGGGCTGGTACGCCTGACTTCGGCCGGCAACACGCCGCGCAAGAAGCTGATCTGCGCCATCACCGAGGCCGGCTCGACGCTGCACGACCAGGTGATGCCGCTGGCACGCAAGGGCCAGGCAGAAGTGATCCGGATGCTGTCGCCGCAGGAAAGGGAGGCGGTTTATCAGGGGCTGCGCAAGCTGCTGCGGGCGCAGGGATAGCGCAGCGCCAGGTCGCACAGCAAAAGAAAAAGGCCGCCCCGGATCCCGGCGCGGCCTTCAAAGATAAACGGGACAGGCACGCGCCCGTTCAGACCTCCAGTTCCTCCAGCACCTGCCCCTTGGTCTCGATGCCGAAGAAGTGAACGGTGACGGCTGCCAGCGCGGGCACCACGGCCAGCGCGAAGAACGCCACGTTGAGGGTGCCGTTGCCGATGGTACCGGCGATCAGCGTCGGCGCGAAGATCGCGGCCAGCTTCAGCCAGGCGCCGCCCAGGCCGCAGCCCATCGCGCGCACGCTGGTCGGGTACAGCTCGGGCGTATAGACATAGGCGGTGATAAAGCCGCTGGCCAAAAAGCCCATCGCCAGCGCGCAGAAGGTCGCCACCACATACACCGACGCGGCGTGGAACACGCCGGCCAGTACCAGCGACAGCGTGCACAGCAGGAACGACACGTTGATCACCGGCTTGCGCCCGACCTTGTCGACGATCATCGCGCACACCAGCGAGCCGACCACGCCCAGCACCGAGGCACCCGCGGCCAGGTTCAGTGCCAATTGCAGCGGCGCGTGGTAGACGGTCTTGTAGACCGTGGGCAGCCAGGTCGACAGGCCATACTGGATAAAGCCGCAGGTTGCCCACAGCATCCACACCGCAATGGTGCGGCCCAGATAGGCCTTGCTGACCAGATCGCGCAGGCGGCGGCGCGGGTGCTGGGTCATGCGATCGTAGGCGCTGGCGTTCTGCGGCGGCGGCAGCGGGCCTTTGGCGCGCACCTCGAACGCGCGCAGCGCCGCGTCGGCTTCTTCCAGGCGGCCCTTCTCGGCGAGCCAGCGCGGCGACTCGGGGATCACGCGCTTCAGGATGAAGAACAGCACCAGTGGCACGCCGCCGATGAAGTACATCACCTCCCAGCCGTAGTGCGGCACCAGCCAGGCGCCGACGCCGTTGGACACCATCAGGCCGATCGGGAACACCACCTCGTACAGCAGCACGAAGCGCCCGCGTCCGTGCGCACGCGTGACTTCGTTGATATAGGTGGCCGCGACTGGCAGCTCGCCGCCAAGGCCCAGGCCCTGCACGATGCGCAGCAGCAGGAAGATCTCGAACGACGGCGCGAAGCCGCAGGCAATGCTCATCAGGCCGATGATGCCCGCGCTCCAGCCGATCGAGCGCAGCCGGCCGAAGCGCTCGGCCAGCCCCGGGAACAGCAGCGCGCCGACCAGCTGCCCGACCGACGGCGCCGCGATCAGGACCCCGATCTGCGCCGGCGTCAGCGACCATTGCGCGATCAGCAGCGGCAGCGTGGCGGCAATGGCGATGACATCGAAGCCGTCGAAGAAGGTGGCCAGGCCGATCAGCAGCCGGGCGCGGATATGCATGGCGTTGCCCGGCATGCGTTCGATGCGGGCGACGATGTTGCCGCGCGTGACCGGGCCGCTGCGGGCAGCCGCAGCGCTTTGGCCGGCGCTGTCGGCCGTGGTCACGATACCTGCGGTGGCGGCCACCGGTGCGCCGGGGGACGCTGCGTCTTGTCTCTGTGTGAACACGGTACTTCTCGGTTTGATTCTTCGGGGGTTGCTCCCCTCTCCCGCTTGCGGGAGAGGGGTTTGGGGAGAGGGCAGGCGCTGCAGGCGGCATACGCCCGGCTTGCCCGGCGGCCTTGGATGAGGAAATCGGGACCTGGCAACGCGCTGGCTGCGGCCAGCGCTGGCCCTCTCCCCCGCCCCTCTCCCGCGCGCGGGAGAGGGGAGAAGACACTCTCGGAACGAGCAATCGCGAATTACAAGTCCAGCACCAGCTTGCTGCCCTTGCACCCGGACACGCATACCATCATGGTCTTGTTGCTGGCGCGCTCGCTGTTGCTCAGCACGCTGTCGCGGTGGTCCGGGCAGCCTTCCAGCACGGCGGTTTCGCACGAGCCGCACACGCCTTCGCGGCAGCTGTACTCGACCTCCACGCCGGAATCGAGCAGCGCATCGAGCAGCGACTTGCCCGACGGCACCTTGACCAGCGAGCCGGTGCGCGACAGCTGCACCACGTATTCGCCTTCCTGCACCGCCTCGGTCGACGGGTCGGCGGCAAAGCGCTCGATATGGACATTGGGGTAGGCATGCGCCTCGCATGCGGCCTCGAACGCATTCAGCATCGGGCCCGGGCCGCAGCAATAGAAATGCGTCTGCGCGTCCTGTCCGCCCAGCATCGCCTTCAGGTCCGGCGGCGCGCCCGCTTCGTCGTCGAAGTGGAAGCGCACCGCATCGCCATAGGCCGACAGCGGTTCGACGAATGCCGCCTCGGCGCGCGAACGGGCGCAGTAGATCAGCGTGAACGACTTGCCCAGCTCCGCCAGCCGGCGCGCCATGCAGACGATCGGCGTGACGCCGATGCCGCCGGCCACCAGCACGGTATGCGCGGCGCTCTCGTCCAGCTCGAAGTTGTTGCGCGGCGCACCCACCGTCAGCGTGGCACCCACGCGCAGCTGCTCATGCACGTAGCGCGAGCCGCCGCGGCTGCCGCGGTCCAGCAGCACGCCCACGGTGTAGCGGTTGCGCGCTTCCGGCGCGCCGCACAGCGAGTAGCTGCGCACCAGGCCATTGCCCAGGTGCAGGTCGATATGGGCGCCCGGGCTGTACTCGGGCAGGGTCTTGCCTTCGGGATCTTGCAGTTCGATGCTGACCACGCCGCGCGCTTCAAAACGCATGGCCTGGACGCGCAGGGTCAGGGACTGGTGGGCACTCATTGCTGCTTCCTTCTGTCGCGCTTCTCTCTCTTACCGCTTCTCGGTCAGGAACTTGCCTGCCGGGCCGCCCGCGTTCTTCTGGCGGCGGGTGTTGCCGTCGATGCCGCCCTCGATCGCCCATTCGGCGAACATGGTCGGGCCCGGCTCGAAGGCGCGCGGCTCCCAGTGCTCGTCGAGCTGGTCTTCATCGGCGTAGTATTCGATCAGGCCGCCGGCCGGGTTCTTGAAGTACCAGAAGTAGGCCGAGGAAATCGGATGCCGGCCCGGGCCGAGCTGCGTGTCCCAGCCCTTGCGCGAGACATGCATGCCGCCGCCGAAGACTTCATGGATGTCGCGCACGGTGAAGGCGACGTGGTTCAGGCCGCTCTTGGGCTCCGGCAACTGCAGCAGGAACAGGTCGTGGTGGCCGCCGTCAGCGGTGCAGCGCAGGAACGCGCCGCGGTCCGGGTAGCGGTCGGACGGCACGAAGCCGAACTTCTCCACATAGAACTGCTCGGTGGCCCTGACGTCCTTCACGAAGAACACCACGTGGCCGACTTCGATCGGCGTGGCGTGGTCGTAGATCGGGCTGCGCTGGTTCAGGCGCGGCTTGTCGTTCCACGTGTTCATCAGCGCGCATTCGACCTGCACGTCATGCTTGCGCGTGACCTGGAAGCGCACGGCCAGGCCGTTCGGGTCGGTGCAGCCGACGCGCAGCGTGGCGCCTTCGCCTTGCTTCACAAAGCCCGGCGCATCGGCGATCGCCTCGGCCAGATGGTCGAGCGATGCCTGCGACTCGACGCCCCACACCACTTCGCGCAGCGTCGGGCCGGCCTCGATCGCGGGCGGCAGCGAAGCATCGTCGATGCGGCGCACCAGCACGCGGCAGCCGTTCAGCGTTTCGAAGTCCAGGCCCTGCGCGTCATCGCGCTTGATGGCCAGGCCCCAGTCCGAGAAAAAGCCACGGCAGGCGTCAAAGTCATCCGCGCCGTAGACGATCTCGTCGATTCCCAATACCTTGATCATTGCTTCTCTCCTGCCTGCCGGGCTCAGTGGCTGGCCCACGGCAGCGGTTGTTCGTTCAGGCCCCAGTACACGCTCTTCTGCTCCATGTACTGCAGGATGCCCAGCCGTCCCTTCTCGCGGCCCAGGCCGCTGTCGCGCCAGCCGCCGAACGGCGTCGCGATCGAGAACTGCTTGTAGGTGTTGATCCACACATTGCCCGCCTGCACCGCACGGGCCACGCGCCAGGCGCGCTTGTAGTCGCGCGTCCAGATGCCGGCGGCCAGCGCGTAGACGCTGTCGTTGGCCTGTCCGATCAGGTCGTCCTCGTCGTCGAACGGGATCGCCACCAGCACCGGCCCGAAAATCTCTTCCTGGCAGATGCGGGCGTTGTTATCCAGGCCTTCGATGATGGTGGGCGTGTAGAAGTAGCCGTTGGGCAGGCCGGCCACGTCGGGACGCACGCCACCGGTGCGCAGCTGGCCGCCTTCGTGCACGCCGGTCGCGACGTAGGACTCGATGCTGTCGCGGTGGCGGTCGGTGATCAGCGGGCCCATCTGGGTACGTTCATCCGCGGGATCGCCAACGCGCAGGTGCGAAGCGGCGGCCGCCAGGCGGTCGATGAACGGCTCATACTGCGAACGCGCGACGAACAGGCGCGAGCCGGCGATGCACGACTCGCCCGACGAGCTGAAAATGCCGTACAGCACGCCGTTGACCGCGTGGTCGAGGTCGGCGTCGTCGAACACCATGGTCGGCGACTTGCCGCCCAGCTCCAGCGACACCGGCATCATCTTGTCGGCGGCGATATGCGCGATGTGCTTGCCGGTGGTAGTGCCGCCGGTGAACGACACGCGCCGCACCAGCGGATGCTTGGTGATGGCATCACCGATCACCGAGCCCTTGCCCGGCAGCACGCTGATCAGGCCCTTGGGCACGCCGGCTTCTTCGCAAATGCGCGCCAGTTCCAGTGCCATCAGCGGCGTGACTTCGGCCGGCTTGACCACCACGGCATTGCCGGCGGCGAGCGCGGGGGCCATCTTCTGCGCCTCGCTGGCGATCGGCGAGTTCCACGGCGTGATCGCCGCGACCACGCCCATCGGCTCGTAGACGCTCATGGTCAGGCAGTCGCCGCGCTGCGGCGTGATGGTTTCTTCCAGCGTTTCGCAGGCGGCGGCAAAGAACTGGAAGGTGCCGGCTGCGCTGGCGACCAGGGCGCGCGTTTCGCTGATGGGCTTGCCGTTGTCCAGGCGCTGCCGTTGTGCCAGCGGCTCGGCTTGTGCGCGGATCAGTTCGGCCACGCGGTACAGCACAGCGGCACGCTCGTGCGGCTTGCGCTGGGCCCAGCCGCTGGTAAGGAAGGCATGGTGCGCGCCCTGCACGGCTTCTTCCACGTCAGCCGGGCTGGCGGCATTCAGTTCTGCGACGACCTCGCCGGTCGCCGGATAGCGCGTGCCGTAGCGGTCGCCCGTGCCGAGGCGCCATTCGCCGGCGATGCAGATGGGGAGGACTTCTTGTGGGTTCATGTCGTTGCCTGCTAAGTCTGTGGGGCGTGGCTGCCGGAACTAGATCGATACCGCATGCGCGCGGTTGCCCAGCGCCCGCACCACGCTGAACACCGTCAGCGCCGACGTCTTCGGATTCGCCGCCAGCGGCTTGCCCCGCATCGTCAGCTCGAACGCGCCAAACGCCCCGCGCGCTTCCACGTGATGCACGTTCTCCACCGCATGCGGATCGGCCAGCAGCTTCACCGCAGTGCGATCCAGCCCGAGGCCGGCCAGCGACACCGTGGCGGCGACGTTGGCGTTCTTCGGGTACAGGCGCGCGGCGTCGCGCGCCGTGCCTTCGAAGATCACCGTCGCCTCGGTCAGCGCATCCAGGTCGAACAGCTTCTCGGCCGGGGTGCCAGCCCAGGCGCGCGCCGGCTTGCGGCCGGTGTAGATCACTTCATCCAGCCCGCCGACGCGCGCCGCGGCCAGCGCGTCGATGGCGCCGATGGCACCGGACAGCAGCTGCACCTGCGTGCCGCC
The DNA here is from genome assembly GCF_004353535.1 of Cupriavidus sp. L7L. Classification (NCBI taxonomy): domain Bacteria; kingdom Pseudomonadati; phylum Pseudomonadota; class Betaproteobacteria; order Burkholderiales; family Burkholderiaceae; genus Cupriavidus; species Cupriavidus sp. L7L. The sequence continues at coordinate 191,523 of NZ_SMNY01000011.1, read as the reverse complement.
GCGGCGTGCCGCCGCTTCCAGCCGCTCGGCCATGCCGGGCTCGGACAGCGCGCCCACCGACACCACCATGCACGGGATGCCGCGCTCCAGCGCCGGCACGATGTGCTCTTCCAGCGCATGGTGGCCGGCGCACTCGACCAGCAGGTCGGGGCGCTGGTCGTCCAGGTGCGTGGCCACGCGGGCGCTGGGCGCCAGCGCGGACAGCGCGCCGCGGGCCTCGTCCATCGCGCTCTCGGGCACGATCACCACGTCGAAGGCGACGTCAGGATCGCTCTTGAGCAGCTCAAGCACGCCCCGGCCGATCGCACCGCACCCAATCATGGACACATGCAGCATTTTTCTGCTCTCCTCAGGCGCTGACGGTGGCCTGTTCCGAAGCCGGGGTTTCCTTGTTCACCGGCGGGCCGGCGAACACGGTCTTGAAGCTGCCGATCGACAGCATGTCGATTTCCAGCAGGAACGGACCGGGCTCCACCGTGGCCTGCTCCAGCGCGGCGCCGACTTCGGCCAGGCTGCTGACGCGCGCATGGCGCAGCGACAGCGACCTGGCCAGCGCGGCGTAGTCGGGCGTATGCAGGTCGACGTAGTGGCGGCGGCCGCCGTACTGCGCGTCCTGGATGTTCTTGATCACGCCGTAGCCCTTGTCGTTCATCAGCACGATGACCATGTCGGCACGTTCCTGCACGGCAGTCGCCAGCTCACCCAGGTTCAGGATGAAGCCGCCGTCGCCGGCCAGCGTGAAGGTCTTCTTGCCCGACGCGGTGGCCGCCGCGCCGATCGCGGCGCCGATGCCCATGGCCAGGCCCTGGCCAATGCCGCCGCCCAGCGCATGCACGCCGGCGCGCGAGTCGAAGATGCGCAGTTCGCGATTGCCCCAGGTGCTGTTCGACACGGTCACGTCGCGCACCCAGTTGAAGTTGCGGCCGACTGCGCCTTGCAGCGCCTGCACCAGTGCCGAGTACGGGCCCAGGCCATCGACCAGGCCGTTGACGGCGACGTCATGCGCGCGGCGCAGGTCGGCGGCGAAGGCCGGATCGACCTTCATGCGCTTTTCGAGCCGATCCGCGAGCGCATCCAGCGCCAGCGCGGCATCGCCGCTGACAAAGTAATCGCTCTGGTAGCAGCGGCCTTCGGCGGCGGGATCGGCGTCGATGCGCAGCAGCGGGCGCGGCAGCTTCAGTTCGTACTTCAGCGTTTCATTGCCGCGCAGGCGCGAGCCCACCACCAGCATCGCGTCGCAGGTCTGGTAAAAGGCCTCGACCGGCTTGTGCAGGTTGTAGGCGCCCAGCGAGCGCGGATCGTCTTCCGCCACGATGCCGCGGCCTTGCGTGCTGGTGACCACGCCGAAGCCCAGGCCCAGCAGGCGCTGCACCTGCTTGCTGGCGTGGCGGGCACCGCCGCCCAGCCACAGCAGCGGGCGCTTGGCATTCACCAGGCGCTCGGCCAGCGCGTCCAGCGCGTGCGCCGACGGCACATGCTTAGGCACCGGCAGCGGCTGCAGGTCGGCCGGCAGGTCGATCAGCGCGGCCTGTATGTCGATGGGGATCTCCACGCTGACCGGGCCGGTCGGCGCCGTCAGCGCGGTCTGCACCGCCAGCTTGATGGTGCTGATCGCGGTGTCGGCGCTGCGGATGCGGAAGGCGGCCTTCGACACGGCCTTCAGCATGGTGAGCTGGTCCGGCGCTTCGTGGATGTAGGCCAGGCTCTGGTCCAGGTACGGCGTCTCGATCTGGCCGGTGATATGCAGCATCGGCGTGCCGGCGGTCAGCGCTTCGACCATGGCGCCGGCGGCGTTGCCCGCGGCGGTGCCGGTGCTGGTCAGGCACACGCCCAGGCCGCCGGTGGTGCGGGCGTAGGCGTCGGCCATGTTGGTGCCGCCCGCTTCGCCGCGTGCCGGCACGAAGCGGATGTGGCCGCGCTCGCCCATGGCGTCGAGGATCGGCATGTTGTGGATCGAGATCACGCCGAACGCGGCCTTGACCCCGCACTGCTCGAGAAACGCCGTGATGGCGCAGCCGACGGTGACCTGCTGTTGTTCGTACTGGTGTTGATTAGGCATGACGGGAGTGTCCTCCGGAGATATCGATATGGCTGCCCGTGGTGTACGAAGACAACGGCGAGGCAAGGAACAGGATGGCGCGGGCTGCCTCGACGGGCAGGCCCAGGCGGCCAAGGGGAATATGCTTCTGCTGGGCCAGGCGCGCGGTCCACGCGGCCCAGTCCAGGTGGCGGTCTGCTTCGGGACGCGCCTCGAAGCGGCGGCGCCACTGGCCCGATTCGACCAGCCCGATCAGGATGCCGTTGACGCGGACACCCTTGGGCGCGAACTCGGTGGCCATCGAGCGCACCAGGTTCATCACCCCGGCGCGCGCGGCGGAGGTCGCCACCATGTGCGGCTCGGGCTGTTGCGCCAGCAGCGAGTTGACGCAGACGATCGCGCCCTGGCCCGACTTCTCCAGCTGCGGCAGGAAGGCGCGCGTCGGGTGGATCACCGAGAAGAACTTGAGCTGCAGTTCGTCCATCCAGGCCGCGTCTTCGGTATTGGCGAAGGTGGACACGCGGCCCTGGCCGGCGTTGTTGACCAGCATGTCGACATTGCCGAGCTTCTGCTGCACGTCGGCCGCGAAGGCGGCGACCTGTTCCGGCTTGAGCACGTCGCAGGTGGCGGCATGGAGCCGGCACCCGGGGAATTTCTCGCGCAGCTGCGCTTCGGCGCTGCGCAGGCGGGCTTCGTCGCGGCCGCACATGGCGACGGCGGCGCCCGCTTCGAGCAGCAGTTCGACGGTCGCCAGCCCGATGCCGGAGGACCCGCCGGTAACGACGGCAACCTTGCCGCCGAGTTCAATCATGGACATTGTCCTCACTCCCGATACAGATTCACGACCTTGCCGGCGCTGTGCAGCGACAGCCGGTAGTCAAGCAGGCGCGACAGCTCGCCCGCTGTGCTCCTCACCTTCTCCACCATCGCGTCCAGCTGTTCCGGATCGATATGCGCAGCGGGGATGGTGGCGCCCAGCGCCGCCACCACCTTGCCGGTGCGGTCGCGCACCGGCGCGGCAATGGTCGAGATGCTCGATTCGAAAAAGCCTTCCTGCAGCACGTAGCCACGCTCGCGGTCGCGCTGGACGATGGCAAAGAGCGCATCGACCGTGCGCGGCGTGCTGTCGGAGAACACTTCCAGCTGCGCCTCCGGATACAGCGCGTGCAGTTCCGCCAGCGGCAGGTCTTCCAGCAGCACCCGGCCAAGCACCGTGGCATGCGCGGGCAGCCGCGTGCCGACGTTGACCGAGCTGGCGAAGGGCCGCGGCGACACCGCCTTGGCCACGTAGACGATCGAACGCCCGTCGCGCACCACCAGGTTGGTCGGATAGCCGATCTCGTCGCGCAGCCGCTCCAGCAGCGGGCGGCCCAGTTCGGTCAGCTCCAGCGACGCCAGGTACTCGAACCCCAGCCGCAGCACCGCCATGCCCAGCCGGAAATCGCGGCCGCCATCGGCGCGCTCGACAAAACCCAGCATTTCCAGCGTGGCCAGCAGGCGGAACACGGTGGAACGCGGCACCTTCAGGCGGCGCGCCAGTTCGGCGGCCGACATGGTGCGGTCCTTGCTGCTGAACTCGCCGAGCAGGCGCAGACCGCGCTCCAGGCCCGGGACGATGTACTTGTCCGGGGTTTCGTTGGCGGCTGGCGTCGTCGGGATGGCGTTGGTGCTCATGGTCAGTGCGTGCGGACAGGCCGATGGCGCATCAGCGCTTGATCTTCGCGAGCGGGTGCTCGGGCGGGTAGGTCGGCGTGACCGGCTTCTTGGCGCCGAGCATCACGCACATCAGCGCGTCTTCCTCGCCGATATTGATTTCCTCGCGATACACGCCCGGCGGCACCGAGACCAGGTCGCGGTCGGTCAGGACGGTCTCGAAGCGCTCGCCATCCTTTTCCAGGATCAGCTTGATCTTGCCGCGCAGGACGAAGAACACCTCTTCCACGTCGGTGTGGATATGCGACGGGCCTTCATGGCCGGCCGGGATGATCATGGTGGAGAAGGTGAAGTGCTCCGACGGCACGGTGTTGGTGTCCGCGGCCACGCCGGTGCCGCCGGTGCCCAGGTAGCGCATCTGCGCGCGGCGGTACTTGGGGTCGTAGTCGGCCTGGAACTTCAGCGCGTCCCAGTCGTACTTGCGCGTGGAGAAGCGCGCCACGCGGCTTTCCATCCACTGGTCGAACGAGGCGCCGTCCGGCTGGTCCCAGGAACGCTTGATGTTTTGCTGTTGGGAAAGATCGCTCATTTGGATTCCTTCGGTTTTCTTCAGTGGATTTCGGATCAATGCATGACAAAGCCGCCGTTGACCGCCAGCGTCTGGCCGGTCACGAAACGGGCAAGGTCGGACAGTGCGAACAGCACCGCGCCGCAGACATCGTCGGGCAGCTGCTCGCGCGAGATCGCGCGTTGCTCGCGGTACAGGTCGTGCCGGTGCTGGGGCACGTACTCGGTGGCTTCCACCAGCGTCAGGCCCGGGGCCACCGCGTTGACAGTGATCTGGTCGCGGCCCAGCTCGCGCGCCAGCGAACGGGTCATGCCGATGATGGCGCTCTTGCTGGCCACATAGGCGAGCAGGTTGGGCGCGCCCCACAGCGGCGTGTCCGAGGCCAGGTTGACCACCGCGCCACGGCCGCTGGCGCGCAGCGCCGGCAGGCAGGCGGAAGTCATCAGCCAGGTGCCGCGCACGTTGACATTCATCACGCGGTCCCAGGTGGCGATGTCGATGGCGCTGGCATCGCGGCCGCCCGAGTCGGTCACGGCGGCGTTGTTGACCAGCCCGTCGAGGCCGCCCAGTGCCTTCACCGCGGCATCGGCGCAAGCCTGCACCGAGGCGGGGTCCGACAGGTCCAGCGGGACCGGCACCACCTTCAGGCCGCGGGCGCGCAGCGCGTCGGCTTCCTGCTGCAGGCGTTCGGCCAGGATGTCGGCCATGGCCACGCTGGCGCCGGCTTCCGCCAGCGACTTCGCGAAGGCCAGCCCGAGGCCGCGTGCGGCGCCGGTGACCAGCACCTTGCGGCCGGCCAGCAGAGCGTTGTTGGTGATGGCCTCAGGCATGGCTGGCGGCTCCGGCGGCTTGCGTGGGCTTGAGCATCGCCACCGGCTCGTCGGCGATTTCCTGGTCGGCGCGGCGCTTCAGCAGACGGCGCACGCGCGTGATGCCGGCGTCGTGCTGGTACAGCATCTCGTGGTCGCGCGCGTTGGGGGCCATCATTTCCAGCACCACGCGGTCCTGCTCGAGCACGTCCCAGTGCAGCTGCTCCAGGCGGTTGCGATACAGGAAGCGCCACACGTCGCGCTCCCAGCCCTGCACGTGGCGGGTGCGCCAGAAGAACACCATGCAGTGGTCTTCATCCACCGGCGTGGCCATGCCGACGATGCCGAACGGGCCGCCGGGGCCGACCTTGGCGCGGTACGGGATCGCCAGGCGCAGCCACAGCGTGCCGGTCTCGCCGAACTCCACCCAGTCGAAGTTGACGCCGCGCTGGCCGGTCTTCTCGAACACCAGGCCGTGCTCGGTCTCGCGGATCTGCATCACGGCGGACTTCTCGCCGGATGCCATCGAGTGCGACACCGCGTGCAGGTAGGCGCCGTGCATCGGGTCCATCACGTTGTCGATGGCGTAGCGGTAATTGCAGTCCCAGTGCGCCACGCACAGGAAGTTGCTGTGTTCTTCGCTGACCAGTTCTTCCGGCAGGCGCAGCTCGTCGGGGCTGCCTTCGCCCTGCGGGGCCTGGTCGCCGAACCACAGGAAGATCGCGCCGGCCTTTTCCTGCACCGGGTAGCTGCGCACGCAGGTGCGGCCTTCCAGCGGGCAGCTTTCCACCGCCGGCACGCTCTTGACCTGGCCGTCGCCGCCGACTTCCACGCCGTGGTACCAGCAGGCGACGCGGTCGCCCAGGTTCCAGCCCATCGACAGGCGCGCGCCGCGGTGCGGGCAGCGGTCTTCCAGCGCGTGGACCTGGCCGGCGCCGTCGCGCCACAGCACGATGTTCTGGCTCAGGCGGGTGATGCCGATCGGGGCATGGCTCACCGCCCACGAGGCGGCGACCGGGTACCAGTAGTTGCGCAGGCCGGTGTTCAGGCGGGCTTCGGCGCGGGCTTGCTTGTTCGATTCCATCTTGTTCTCGCTAGGGACGCGGTTCTGGCGTGGTTCAGGCGCCCAGGCGGCGCATTTCGGAGAGGAAGCGCTCTTCGGTCCATGGCTGGCCGTCGACGCCCAGGAAGCCGGCGGCGTTGAACGCGCGCACGATGTCCTGCGGGTTCTGCGCGCCGCCTTCGAAGGCGGCCTCAAGCGCGTCGCCCAGCGCGTTCTCGTAGGCGCTCGGCGCGGTGGCGCGGGTCTGCCAGACAATGTTGGCAACCTTGCCGGGTTGTTCGATATGGCCCTTGCCTGCGACGTTGTTCGGCGCCGGACGCTCCCAGGGCACCAGGTTCGGGTTGTACGAGAGGCTTTCCATTGCGCTTTGCTCCATGTCTTGCAGCTTGGGGGACCGTGTTCCGACGCCGCCCGGGCGCGACCTGCTTTTGCGCCCGTCGTGTTTTACTAATGAAACACTGGTTTAGATATTGAACACAGGTACGACTATAGACAACACAACCGTAAAAATTGACTGGGGTAAACCCGCGAAGCCGGGGCCAGGCGGCGCAGTCGGCGCATGACAGGCGCGCCAGCTGAGTGGTGCCGCGCAGTTGGCGGCGCCGGAAAGGGTAAGGCGTTGCCTTGGGGCAGTTAGGGCAGCGCCGAGCGGATCAGGCGCGCCGTAGCGGCGGCCTGCTCGATATAGCAGGCATGGCCGGCGTCGGGGATCAGCGCAATCGGCAGGTCAAAGCGTTCGGCCAGCGTGCCGCAGGCCAGCGGCGTGGTCACCACGTCGTGGCTGCCGCAGGCAATGCGCGTGGGCAGTGACGCCGGACGGCGCGACAGATAACGGTCGATATCGTCGCCGCACAGCATCGCCACCGCCTGGCGATAGCCGTCCGGGTTGAGCCGCTGCATATTCCACTGCACCCACGCCTGCGCGCCGGCATCGGCCAGCTCGCTCAGCAGCCGGGCCGGCCCGCGTTGCGCCAGCCCTTCAACGCCAAGCGTATCCAGCGCCGCCAGCCGCTGCTGGGCCACCTGCTGCGCCTGCGCCTCCTTGCCCGCCGCGCCATAGCCCTGCGCCACGCTCAGCAGCAACAGCCGCGCCGGCAGGTTGCGCGCGTTCGCGACATAGGCCGCGGCCATCAGCGCACCCAGCGAATGGCCGACGATCAGCGCCGGCTGCATGCCCAGCGTCTGCAGCAAGCCATCGAGCCGCAGCGCGTAGTCCGATGCCAGCGGGCGCGCCTGCGCCAGCGGCGTCGAGTTGCCATAACCCGGCGCGTCCCAGGCGATCACACGCGCCTGCGCCGCCAGCAGGCTGGCGCAAGGCAGCCACGAGGCCGCGCCGGAGCTGATGCCGTGCAGCAGCACGATGGCGGGCCCGCTGGTCCCGCCGCTGCGGTAGGTCACCTGCGCACCGCGGTCGACCGTCACCACGCGTTCCGCAAACCCGCTGCTCAGGGCCTCCAGTAGCTGCCGATCCGGCTGTGGAGGAATGGGGGGCTGATTTTGTTCCATATATAAAACTTAGGTTTGCGAATAAAACTTTTGAAGCATAGGCGTGCGCCTCGGGAAACGGGATGAGGGTAAACGATAGGCCTATCTGACACGGAAACGTCAACGCGCCGGCCTGGTGCACGCGCCGGTTTGCAGGGTGCGGCAGGCCTTGGCCCATGGCATCCGGCGCAGCGCCTTTGCCGGTGCGGCAAGACGCCTGGGCGACCGGGCCGCCGGTGGCGCGCGCCGCGCAGTGCCGATGCACCGCCCGTGCGCACGCCCGGCCCTGCGCGGGTGCAGCCAGCGGCTGTCCGGCGCGTCGTCGCCTTGCCGCACTAGGGATAACCCTCCTCACAGCTTTTGGAAACTCGCGGCTATATTTTGCTCAACGTTTCTTATGTTGTTTGATGTTCCATATATAAAACACAAAAGCGGCTATGGCAGCATTTTTGCTAGACACTGCGGCTTTTGACAGCCTGCGGGATCCACAAGAGGAGAACACCCTGCCAATAACAAGCCTGCCCTGAAACCCGGGCGCCATCGCAGCGGCCCGGACCACAAAGACGATTACAAGACGGAAAAACGGAAGGAAACTGGTAGATGAAACTTGCACGAACCGCCGCGGCGCTGCTCGCGGCTTCCCCCCTGCTGGCCTCGGCCCAATCGTCGGTGACGCTGTACGGCGTCATCGATAGCGGTGTCGAGTACGTGAGCAATGTCGGCGCCAGCGGCGACAGCCTGGTGCGCATGCCCAACAACACCGCCACGGTGCCGTCGCGCTGGGGCATCCGCGGCACGGAAGACCTCGGCGGCGGGCTGAAGGGCCTGTTCGTGCTGGAATCGGGCTTTTCGCCGGACACGGGCAACGCCAACCAGGGCGGCCGCCTGTTCGGGCGCCAGGCGCTGGTCGGCCTGAGCAACCAGTATGGCCAGCTGTCGTTCGGCCGCCAGTACACGATGCTGTTCTGGGCCATCCTCGACAGCGATATCCTCGGGCCGAACGTGTACGGCTCGGGCTCGCTCGACAACTACCTGCCCAACACGCGCGCCGACAACGCGGTCGCATACAAGGCCAACTTCAACGGCTTCGTGGTCGGTGCCACCTACAGCTTCGGCCGCGACGCGGTCAACGCCGGCCCCAGCCCGGCCGGCACCAACTGCGCCGGCGAGAACCCGGCCGACAAGAAGGCCTGCCGCGAGTGGTCGGCCATGATCGGCTATGACAGCAAGACCTGGGGCCTGATCGCAGCCTACGATTCGCAGCGCGGCGGCCCCGGCGCCTTCGGCGGCCTGACCAACAGCAACCTGACCGACGACCGCCTGTCGCTGGGCGGCTACATGCTGCTGAAGAACACCAAGCTTGGCGCCGGCTGGATCCGCCGCGACAACGAAGGCAGCCCGACGCCGATCAGCGACCTGTACTACGCCGGCGTCTCCTACGACATCACTCCGGCGGTCAACCTGGCCGGCCAGGTCTACTTCCTGAACTACCACGGCAGCGACAACGAGGCCATGCTCTACGCGCTGCGTGCGACATACAGTTTCAGCAAGCGCACCTCGGTCTACGCCACCGCGGGCTATATCAATAACGACGGCCAGCTCGCCATGTCGGTGAGCGGTGGTTCGCCCGGCTCCAACCCCCGCCCCGGCGCGAACCAGTGGGGCTCGATGCTGGGCATCAAGCACATCTTCTGAGTCGGCCGAGTTGGCCACCATGCCCCGGCGCTGCGCGCCGGGCTTCACCAGCCGCTTCACCAGCCATGTTGGCCCCCGGCCCCCGCCGGGCGCCAAGTCTTACCGAGGTCTGAACATCATGAAGTCTGCACGCCGCAAAGTCCTGGCCACGCTGGCCGCCGCCACCACCGTGCTTTGCACCGGCGCCGCCCTGGCCCAGGGCGCGTACCCGAACAAACCCATCACCATCGTCGTTGCGTATCCGGCCGGCGGCGATGTCGACGTCCTGGCCCGCATGTTCGCGGAAAAGCTGGCACCGCGTCTGAAGCAGTCGGTGGTGGTCGAAAACCGCACCGGCGCCGCCGGCACGATCGGCAGCGCCTATGTCGCGCGCGCCAACCCGGACGGCTACACGCTGCTGCTGGCGCCCAACACGGTCGCCATCGCTCCGCTGGTGCTGAAGGCCGGCACCGGCGCCAGCTACGACGTGCAGCATGACTTCACGCCGATCTCGCAGATCGGCACGCAGTCCCTGTTCGTGGTGGTCAACAAGGGCACCGGCATCACCAAGGTCAGCGACCTGGTGGCACGCGCCAAGTCGGGCAAGGTGGAAACCTATGCCACGCCGGGCAACGGCTCGCCGATGCACATCATGGGCGAACTGTTCAACAAGTCCGCCGGCATCAAGATCAGCCAGGTGCCGTATCGCGGCCTGGCGCCCGCCATTGTCGACGTGATCGGCGGGCAGGTGCCGGTGACCTACGTCACCTACGGCGCGGTGGCGCAGTACGTGGGCAACGGCAGCCTGGTGCCGCTGGCGGTGGCGGACCTGAAGCGCTCGCCGTTCGCGCCCAACGTGCCGACGCTGGCGGAGCTGGGCTACAAGGATGTCGAGATCGGCGCCTGGCAGGCGCTGCTGGGTCCGAAGAACATGCCCGCCGACGTGGTGCGAACGCTCAATACGCACGTCAACGACATCCTGAAGATGCCCGACGTGGTGTCGCGCATGGCCACCATCGCGGTCACGCCGGCGGGCGGCGAGCCGGCCGCGCTGTCGAAGCTGATCGCCGCGGATACCACGCGCTATACGAAGATCGTGAAGGAGTTCGGCATCCAGGCCGACTGATCCTCGCACCGGCGGCTTCCTGCGGAAGCAGGAGCCCACCCGGCTGCGCGACGGCAATCCGTACGCAGCCGCTGCAAGAATTACCGTCAGCGCGGCGGCGTGGCGTGCACAAGCGCCATCGCTGCAAAGTGGTCCGGAAGTTGCTGTGTTTCGGGCATGGACTTCTCGTTCGACTGGCGCGAAGCGCTCTTCTTCACCGTCTCGCCACTCGAGATCGTCGTTCGCGGCACGGTGATGTACTGGGCGCTGTTCCTGCTGTTCCGTTTCGTCGTGCGGCGCGACATCGGCTCGATGGGCATTGCCGACCTGCTTCTGGTCGTGATCGTTGCCGACGCGGCGCAGAACGGCATGGCCGGCAAGGGTGAAGGCGTTGCCGACGCCATGCTGCTGGTCGTCACGCTGATTGCGTGGAACCGGTTGATCGACCTGTTGGCCTACCACTTCCCCACGTTCCAGCGCTTTGCCGAAGCGAAGAAAATCCTGCTCGTGCGCGACGGCACCAGGCTGCAAGAAAACATGCGGCGCGAATCGATCACCGACGACGAGCTGGAAGCCAAATATCGCGAGCAGGGGGTAGAAAAGCTCGAGGAGATCAAGGCGCTGTACCTGGAGGCGGATGGCAAGGTCAGCGTGATCAAGAAGAAGTAGATGCTCCCCGCCCCGCTCGCGGGACAGGGAGCCAGGCTCAGTTCACCTGCCGGTTCATCCCCTCCCAGAACGGCTCGCGCAGCTTGCGCCGCAGCAGCTTGCCGGACGGATTGCGCGGCAGCGCGTCGACGAACTCGATGCTCTTCGGCACCTTGAAGCCGGCCAGCCGCTGGCGCGTCCACGCGATGATGCCGTCGCGATCGGGCGATTGTCCCGGCTTCAGCACGACGATGGCCTTCACCGCTTCGCCCCACTTCTCGTCCGGCACGCCGACCACCGCCACGTCAGCCACCTGCGGGTGGCCGTAGATCGCGCTTTCGACCTCGGCCGGATAGACGTTCTCGCCGCCGCTGATGATCATGTCCTTGACGCGGTCGTGGATGTACAGGTAACCCTGCGCATCCATGTAGCCCGCGTCGCCGGTGCGCAGCCAGCCATCGGCGTCGATGGTGCGCGCGGTCTCCTCGGGCTGCTTCCAGTAGCCGGCCATGTTGTGCTGCGAGCGCACCACGATCTCGCCGACTTCATCGGGACCCAGCCCGCGCCCCTCATAGTCGACCACCTTGATTTCCACGCCTGGCAGCGGCTTGCCCGCGGCACGCATGCGCGGCACCTCTTCGGTGGTGTGGTCCTCGGGCGGCAGCGCGACGATGGTGCCGGTGGTCTCGGTCATGCCGTACTGCTGCACGAAGCCGCAGCCGAACACCTCGATGCCCTCGCGCAGCAGCGCCGCCGGAATCGGCGCGGCGCCATACAGCAGGTACTTCAGCCGCGAGTAATCCACCTGGCGCGCGCGCGGATCGCGCAGCACGATCTGCATGGCCGCCGGCACCATGAACAGCTTGCTGACGCGCTCGTGCTCGATGAAATCCAGCACCGCGCGCGGGTCGAATTCGCGCGCGACCACGCCCTTGGCGCCAGACAGCAGATTGCGCAGTCCCCAGCCCGAGCCGCCGATATGCGCGACGGGCATCGCCACCAGCGAGATATCGTCGGCCGTCCAGTGCGACCAGGCAATGCCTTCGCGCTCGCTGACCTCGGTGCCGATGGTCAGGTTGCGGTGCGTCAGCATCGCGCCCTTGGGCCGCCCGGTGGTGCCAGAGGTGTACAGCTGCAGCACCACGTCGTGCGGCGCCGGCCGGTGTGCCGGCGGCGTGGCCGGCTGCGCGTCGCGCCAGTCGGTGTAGCAGGGCGCATCGCCGCCGTCGGCGCACGGCTCCATCAGCACCACCTTGCGCACCATCGGCAGCGCCGGCAGCAGCGACTTTGCCATCGCTGCCGATTCGGGCCCGACGAACAGCACCACCGCGTCGCAATGGCCGACGATAAACTCGATCTCCGGCGGCGCCAGGCGCCAGCTGGCCGGCGTGGTGACGACGCCAGCCTTGGCCGCGCCGAGCAGCAGTTCGAAGTAGTGGTCGCTGTTCTTGCCGATATAGGCAATGCGGTCGCCGGCGTGGATACCCTCGGCCAGCAGCGCCTGCGCGACCCGGTCGGTATTGCGCTCGAAGTCGGCGTAGGTAGTCTGGCGGCCTTCGAACGCATATGCCACCGCGTCGGGCCGCAGTCCGGCGAAATGGCGCACGGCATCGGGCAGCGTGCTCAGGTAGCTGAAATCCATCCGCGTCTCCGTGTTGATTCCATCCAGGCCGCTTCGCTCAGCGCGGCGCCATCCGGATGGCGCCGTCCAGCCGCACGGATTCGCCATTGAAATAGCCGTTGCGGCACATCTCGACCGCCAGCGAGGCGAACTCTTCCGGTTGGCCCAGGCGCTTGGGAAACGGCACCGAAGCGGCCAGCGCGGCCTTGACGTTCTCGGCCGCGCCCTGCAGCAGCGGCGTATTGAAGATGCCCGGCAGGATGGTATTGACGCGGATGCCCTCGCCCGCGAGGTCGCGCGCGATCGGCAGCGTCATGCCGACCACGGCGGCCTTGGACGCCGAGTACGCGGCCTGCCCCATCTGGCCATCCTGCGCCGCCACCGATGCGGTGCTGATGATCACGCCGCGCTCGCCGCCCGCGGTGTCCAGCGTCAGCATGCCGGCCGCCGAGCGCGCGATGCAGCGGAAGGTGCCGATCAGGTTGATCTGGATGATGCGTTCGAAGGCATCGGAGGGAAAGTGCTTGATCTGGTCCGGCGCTTCCTTGGAACGCGACGCGGTCTTGATGGCATTGCCGGTACCGGCGCAGTTGACCAGGATGCGCTCCTGGCCGATGGCGGCGCGCGCCCTGGCGAAGCCGGCCTCGACTTCAGCTTCCGAGGTCACGTTCACCTGGCAGAACACGCCGCCCAGCTCGCGCGCCAGCGCTTCGCCCTTCTCGGCGTTGAGGTCGAACAGCGCCACGCGCACGCCGTGCGCCGCCAGCGCGCGCGCCGTTGCCGCGCCCAGGCCCGAGGCGCCGCCCGTGATCACTGCCGATACCGATGCATTGAGTTCCATGCCGTCTTTCCTTTGTGTCTTGTTGCTGGCCGGACGGGCCACCGGTTCCGGTGCGCGCGCCCGCGATCTGTGAGTGGCCGGCGGGCGCCGAAATGCCCACGCCGGAGTGGGTTCGAGATTCGTGGATCGGCGCAAGCGACGCATCGTCCGAAGCGACGAATGGTTCCGACGTGGACCCAGACGTGGACCCGGGGTGGCCCGACGTGCCGGATGCGGCGGTGCGTCACCCGGCACCGCCGATGCGCTACAGTGGCGCGATCGACGTTCATTCCCGCGCCTCCGCCGGCAGCGTCACGCCGGGCCGGGTGCGGACATCCAGCCATGCGCAAACCCGATCGCAACGCCCCCTCCCGATCGATGTGGCCACGCCGGCTTACGCCAGGTGCGAGCCTGGCCATGCATGCCGCGCTGCTGGCGCTCGCACTGCTGTGTTGTACGGTACCAGCGCCCGCTATGGCGGCAGGCCCGCTTGCCACCCTGCTGGCACCGGCCAAGCCCACTCCGGCGCCGGCCAGCGCGCCGGCGGCCCCGGCCAGCGTGCCGCTGGCGCAGTCGCTCGACCAGGTCATCGCAACACTGCAGGACGATCGCGAACGGCGCGCGCTGGTCGGCCAATTGCAGGCCTTGCGGCGCGGCCTGGACGCTTCCGCGGTGGCGCCGGCGCCGGCGTCCGCCGCTGCGGCCGGCGCTTCGGCACCCGGGCTGATCGGAGCCGTGGCCGAGGTGCTCGACGAAGTCGACACGCACCTGCGCAAGGACCGCGGCCCGTGGCAATACTGGGGCTGGCGCTCGCGCTTCGCAGGCGAGGAATGGCGCGCCGCGCTGACCCACCGGGGCACCCGCTCGGGGCTGGAATCGCTGCGCGAATTCGCGCTGGTGCTGGCGGTATGGGCGGCGAGCGGCTGGGGCCTGTGGGAGATCGGCCATCGCATCCGGCGCCGGCGCGCGCCGCCGCGTCCGCGTACCGAGCGTGCCAGGCTGCCCGAGGTGCCGTCCTGGGTGGATGTCGGCATTTTCATGCTGCGCCATATCGGGCCCTGGGTGATCGCCTTCGGCATCACGCTGGTGATGGCGACGCGCACCTTCACGCAGTCGCCAGCCGCCGTGGCCGCGGTACTGGTTGCGTATGCCATCGTCGCGGGTGCCATCGCCGCCGCGGTGTGCCAGGTCATCTTCGTCCTGTTCCGCACCGCGCACCGCCAGCTTGCGGTCCGGCAGCTGCTGGCGCGCTCGCCGTGGCTGCTGTTCGCCACTGGTGCGCTTGCGGCCCTGGGCGACAGCGCCACCGACAGCCGCGTCGTCGCGGTGATCGGCACCAACCTCGCCGCGCTCGTGTCGACCACGGCCAATATCGCCGCGGCACTGGGCATCGGCGTGTTCACCCTTTGCTTCCGGCGCCAGATCGGCCAGCTGATCAGCCAGCGGCCGCTGGCCTTCCGCCAGTCGCACCCTGGCCTGACCGACCTGCTAAGGCTGATCGGGCAGGCCTGGCACCTGCCGGTGCTGGCGGTGGTGGTGGCTTCGGTGATCGGCACGCTGCTCGCCGCCGGCCACGCCGATGTGCTCCTGCGCCGCACCGTGGCCTCGGTCGCGCTGTTCGTCGCCGCGCTGCTGCTGACGATGGTCGCCGGGCGCTCGCCCAAGGCAACGGCGCAGCCGCCCCGCTTCCGCGACCGCCGGCGCTCGGCCTATGTGCAGCGCTTTGGCCGCTTCGCCATGGCGCTGCTGCGGGTGGCGATCTGGGTGGTATTTCTTGCCATGGTGATGCGCGTCTGGGGCACGTCGCTGATGCAGCTGGCGGAATCTTCCGCAGCGGGCCGCCATATCACCGAGACCGTGTTCAGCGTGACCAGCACCGTGCTGCTGGCCTGGCTGGTCTGGCTGCTGATCGACACCGCCATCACGCAGACGCTGTCGCCCGCGCATGGACGCGGCGCGCAGCCCAGCCTGCGCGCCAAGACCATCCTGCCGCTGGTGCGCAATGCCTCGTTCATCGGGCTGCTGCTGATCGCGGTGATTGCCGTGCTGGCCAACCTGGGCGTCAACGTGACACCGTTGCTGGCCGGCGCGGGGGTGGTCGGGCTGGCGATCGGCTTCGGGGCGCAGAGCCTGGTGCAGGACCTGATCACCGGATTGTTTATCGTGGTCGAGGACTCTATCGCCATCGGCGACTCGATCGAGCTGCCTGACCATGCCGGCGTGGTCGAAGGTATGACCATCCGCACGGTCAAGCTGCGCGACGGACGCGGCGCGCTGCATACGCTGCCGTACAGCCAGATCAAGGCGGTCAAGAACCTGTCGCGCGGCTATGGCTATGCCGTGTTCAGCATCGGCATCAGCTACCACAGCGACCTCGACCGCGCCCTCGAGCTGATCCGCACCACCGGCACGGAAATCGCGCGAGATTTCCGCTACTCGCGCAACCTGATGTCGGGGCTGGACATCCTCGGCCTGGACCGCTTCGACCCGAGCGGGCCGGTGGTGATGGCACAGTTCAAGACCCGGCCGCTGACGCAGGCGGAAATCACGCGCGCGTTCAATGCACGCCTGAAGCGCAACTTCGACGCCCACGGCATCCGCATGGCATCGCCCAGCCTGACCATTCAGGTCGATGGCAAAGGGCTGCAGGTGGGGGGCGACGAGCAAGCGAACCCGGCGGCGCCATAGCAGCCGGTTCGAATGCCGGTTCGAACCGGCCCGTTCGCAGAAACGGGTATGGCAACCTATTCTCGGGCCGCGAACGGGGTCTTTTTGCCGCCAACATTCTGGACACGTGTGGCGTGTGTGAAACGCCCGGCACTATTTCCCTCGTCACCCGCATTACCATCACGCCTCACAAGTCGGTAGTGCGCCCGACCTCCCATACGCTGCAAAGCAGCAATTTGGTATGGCCCCAGCTAAGTGTTATGCCTGCAATCCGTGTTTTCCCTCCCGACACGGGGGACAAAAGAAACAACATTGTTTGGCATGATTGCCTTATCGCAGCGCGCCGGATGAGCCTGACGGGACCGCTGCGAGCCGTATCGGCGCAGGTACAGAACGCCAGAGCGGCACCGATAACACAAAAGAAAGTGGCCACTTGCCGTGGCACAAGCAGGAGGCGTTTGCCGCCGGGGGGAATGTGAACATGGGCGAACACCCGACTACGGACGAGGACTTCCATCGTCTGGTCGACTCGATCTACGAGTCCGCGCTGGACGTTGCGGCAATGCCGGCGGCACTCGACCTTTTCTCCCGGTACACCTCCACCGGCAGCCCGCGTTACCTGATCTGGGACAAGCTCGCCGGCCATGCACGCCTGGGCGTCACGCCCCACGGCTGCTTCACCAACGGCGCAAGCGTTGGCGGCTGGCTGCCCAATCCGCTCGAGCTGCCCTACGCCGGCGCCTGCTGTATGCCGGCCGACATGCCTGACAGCCCCGCCTGCGCGCCGCTGCACACGGCCCCTCACGATGGCGCCGTGGCCGAGCGTCCAGTCTCCACGCTGGCATGCAGCGGACTCGAACATGGCATCCGCCTGGTCGAGAACGCCGAGGTCTGCGTACTGATGAGCGGCACCAGCGCGGGCAGCATCAGCGCCGGCCAGCGCGAGCGGCGCCTGGCCCACGTCATGCCGCATTGGGTGCGTGCCGCGCGCATGCAGCAGCGCAACTTTGAACTGAGCGGGCTGGCCAGCCTTGGCCTGGCCGGGCTCGATACCCTGGATTTTGGCGTGATGGTGCTGCAGGCCGACCTGCGCGTGCGCTACGCCAACAGCTGGGCCGAGGCGCTGGTGCAGGCCGACAGCCACCTGTCGCTGCAGGACGGCGTGCTGCGCGCCCACAGCGACACGCTGCAGGCGGTGCTGCGCAAGCTGCTCGACGGCGCCATGCGCGGCCGCGGCGCCGAAGCCGCGTCGGGCTCCTGGATGCACATCACCTCCGGCGGGCAGCCGGTGCCGATCATCGTCACGCCGCTGGTCTCGCGCCAGCCGGTGGAAGGCCCGTGGCAATTGCCTGCCGCGATGATGCTGTTCGGCAATTCGGAATCGCGCGCGGTGCTCGATGCGGGCGTGCTGACCTCGCTGTTCGGGCTGTCGCGCAAGGAAAGCATCATCGCCGTCCGTCTCGCCGCCGGCGAGACGCTGAATGAAATCGCCGAGCGCGAGTTCCTGTCGCCGCATACGGTGCGCGTGCATATCCGCGATACGCTGCGCAAGACCGGCACGCACCGCCAGTCCGAGCTGGTGCGCCTGCTGCACCTGCTGCCGGGCGTCAATCTCGAACGCGCCGGGGTGACCTCGGCGGTCCGGCGGCTTACGCCGCGAGCGGGGACGGCCTGAAGCACTGGCACCGGCCCCAGGGGTGACCCGGCCGGCGGCGCCTCCATATCGAATCGGTATCGCTTCCCAATAAATCAATATTGGACTGGCGCTCGACGCGTGAACTACGCTGTGGCCCACCCTGAGCCATCCGGAATGCAAGGCAGCCGCCGCCGCGTTCCGCAGGGCTCGCGTGCCACAGCTACCGGACTTCACCGTGACCGCCTTGCTTTCCACCTTCGACCTGACGCCCCTGCCGCCGCACGCGCTCGCGTTCCGCGCCGAGGTCCGCGCCTTTCTTGACGAGCACCTGCCCGCCCTGCCGCCGGAAACCCGCGCGCGCTCGTGGATGGGGTTCGATGCGGCGTTCAGCCGCGCGCTGGCGGCGCGCGGCTGGGTCGGCATTACGCTGCCGGCGCAATACGGCGGCGCCGGCCTCGATCCTTACTCGCGCTTCGTGCTGGTGGAGGAGTTGCTGGCCTGCGGCGCGCCGGTGTCGGCGCACTGGATCGCCGACCGCCAGAGCGGCCCGCTGATCCTGCGCTACGGCAGCGACGCGCAGAAGGCGCGCTACCTGCCCGCGATCTGCCGCGGCGAGGCGTTCTTCTGCATCGGCATGAGCGAGCCGAACTCCGGCTCCGACCTCGCCAGCGTGACGACCCGCGCCGTGCGCCAGCCCGATGGCTCGTGGCGCCTGACCGGCCGCAAGATCTGGACGACCAACGCCGACCGCTGCCACTTCATGATCGCGCTGGTGCGCACCTCGGGCACGCCGCAGGACCGGCAGGCGGGCCTGTCGCAGTTCATCGTCGACCTGCACGCGCCCGGCGTCTCGGTACGGCCGATCCACGACCTGGCCGGCGATGCGCACTTCTCCGAGGTCACCTTCGACGACGTCGCGCTGGCCCCGGATGCGCTGGTCGGCCAGGAAGGCAGCGGCTGGGAGCAGGTCAACGCCGAACTCGCGTTCGAGCGCAGCGGCCCCGAGCGGCTGTACTCCAGCGTGGTGCTGCTCGACACCTGGCTCGACGCCATGCGCCGCCTGCCGCCGGCACGGCGCGACACCGTGACCGCGGGCCGCCTTGCCGGGCACCTGGCGGTGCTGCGCGCGATGTCGCTGGCGGTGACCGCGCGCCTGGCGGCCGGTGAAAGCCCCGTGGTCGAGGCCGCACTGGTCAAGGACCTGGGCACGACCTTCGAGCAATCGGTCCCCGCGCTGGTGGAAGCGGCGCTCGGCGACGAAGCGGCACTGGCCGCCGACGGCGCGCTCTATCGCACGCTGGCCTACGTCACGCAGATCGCCCCGTCGTATTCGCTGCGCGGCGGCACGCGCGAGATCCTGCGCGGCATGATCGCGCGCGGCCTCGGCCTGCGCTGAAGACCCGCCGCACCGTCCCGACGTCCCGCCCCCCCGACGAGACCCATCATGCATAACGCTTACTCCGACGCCCTCGACGCGCTGCTGCGCGATTGCTGCACGCCCGCCACGGTCCGCGCGCTGGAACGGCAGGCCGATCCCTCTCCCTTGTGGCAAACCCTGCACGACAGCGGCTTTGCCGACTGCCTGCTGCCCGAGGCCGCCGGCGGCGCCGCGCTGCCGCTGCCTGAACTGGCCCCCGTGCTGTTCGTCACCGGCCGCCATGTCCTGCCGCTGCCGCTGGCGCAAACCATCTTCGCCCGCGCCCTGCTGCACGCGCAGGGCATCGCCCTGCCCGACGGACCCATCGCCCTGGCGGGCTTCGACGACGGCGCGCCCGCTGCGCTCGTCGCCGATGCGCGCCATGCCCGGTGGTTCCTGGTGCAGGACGGCGAGCGTTGCCTCTTGCTGCCGGCGGCCGACGCGCGCGCCGAGCCCACCGGCGCGCACGCCGACCTGACCCTGCGGCTGCCGCGCCCGGAGGCGGCCATGCCCGCTGCGTTCCGGCTGGCGCCCGGCACGCTGCGCACACTCGGCGCCTGCCTGCACGCGGTCCAGCTGGCCGGGGCGCTGTCGCGGGTGCTCGACCTGACGCTGCAGTACGCCAACGACCGCCAGCAGTTCGGCCGCGCCATCGGCAAGTTCCAGGCGATCCAGCATCAGGTCAGCGAGATGGCCGAGCATGTGGCGGCAGCGCGCGTGGCGGCGCAGCTGGCCTGCGCCAGCACCACCGGCCAGCCCGAGCGCCTGCGCGCCGCGCTCGGCAAGCTGCGCGCCAGCGATGCCGTCACGCCAGTGGCGGCCATCGCCCATGCGGTGCACGGCGCGATCGGGATCACAGAGGAATACGACCTGCAGCTCTGCACGCGCCGGCTGCATGCGTGGCGCGTGGCGGACGGGTCGGAGCGCTGGTGGAGCCGCGTGCTGGGCGAGGCTGTGCTCGACGGCACGGACAGCCGGGCGGTCGAACTGGTGCGTGGATGGTGCGAGTGAAAATGAAAACGCGCATTGCCTGAGGTTTCAGGCAACGCGCGTGGCAAGCACTGCGAAAGATCAGGCGATCACGCGGCCAGGCTCAGCCCGCCGTGCGGCTTGCGGTGCCGGCGCTCCGGCTTGCATTCGTACTTGAGTTCGGTGCGCCCGTCTTCATAGGCCACTTCCAGGCGCACGGTAAAGCCCCACAGCCGCGTCACGTGCCGCACCACTTCGTCGAAATTGTGCGCCAGCGGCCGGCGGTCATTCTGCAGGTGGCGCAGCGTCAGCGAACGGTCGCCGCCGATATCGACATTGGTGACCTGGATATTGGGCTCCATGGTCGACAGGTCATACTGCGCCGCCATCAGCTGGCGGATCGCGCGATAGCCCTCGTCGTCGTGGATGGCGGTGACGCGCAGCTTGCCCTCGCGGTCGTCGTCCAGCACCGAGAACAGCTTCAGTTCGCGGATCACGCGCGGCGACAGGAACTGCAGCAGGAAGCTCTCATCCTTGAAATTGCGCATCGCAAAGTCCAGCGTCGTGCGCCAGTCGCTGCCGGCGATCTCCGGCGCCCAGCGGTAGTCCTCGTCGGTCGGGTTCTCGCACATGCGGCGCAGGTCCTGGAAGATCAGGAAGCCCACCGTGTACGGGTTCAACCCGCTGTAATACGGGCTGTGGTACGGCGGCTGGTAAATCACGTTGGTGTGCGCCTGCAGCAGCTCCATCATGAAGGCATCGTTGACCAGCTTTTCTTCGTAGAGCTGGTGGATGATGGTGTAGTGCCAGAACGTTGCCCACCCTTCGTTCATCACCTTGGTCTGGCGCTGCGGGTAGAAGTACTGCGCGATCTTGCGCACGATGCGCACGATCTCGCGCTGCCACGGCGCCAGCTTGGGCGCGTTCTTCTCGATGAAGTACAGCAGGTTCTCCTGCGGCTCGGGCGGGAACGTCATTTCCGGCGTCTCTTCGTCGGCCGTCAGCGCGTGCGGGCGGTGCTTGGGCAGCGTGCGCCACAGATCGTTGACCTGCATCTGCAAGTAGTTCTCGCGATCGGCCTGGCGCGCCTTCTCTTCGGTGATGGAGAGCTTCTTGGGCCGCTTGTAGCGGTCCACGCCGTAGTTCTGCAAGGCATGGCAGGAGTCGAGCAGCAGTTCCACTTCCTGTTCGCCGTAGCGCTGTTCGCACTCGGCCACGTAGTTCTTGGCGAACAGCAGGTAATCGACGATGGCGTCCGCGTTGGTCCAGGTGCGGAACAGGTAGTTGCCCTTGAAGAAGGAGTTGTGGCCGTAGCAGGCATGCGCGATCGTCAGCGCCTGCATCGGCATGGTGTTCTCCTCCATCAGGTAGGCGATGCAGGGGTTGGAGTTGATGACGATCTCGTAAGCCAGGCCCATGTGGCCGCGCTGGTAGCTGCGCTCCGACGCCAGGAAGTGCTTGCCATAGGACCAGTGGTTGTAGCCCACCGGCAGCCCCGCCGACGCGTAGGCGTCCAGCATCTGCTCGGCCGTGATGATCTCGATCTGGTTGGGATAGGTATCCAGCCCGAACTCGCCGGCGATGCGGGCGATCTCGCGGTCATACCGGTTGACCAGCTCGAAGGTCCATTCCGAACCCGTGGACAGATAAGCCATCTTCGCCCCTTGTTGCGGGCAAGGCGCCAACCGCGCAGGCGCGCGCGCTGGCGCGCCGCGTGGTCCGCGTTGCCTTGCCACCAGACTTCACTGCGGCCTTCGCTGCCGGTTGCCCCGGCAGCAGGCCCCAACTAAGCCGCCCGCTTCTGGAACAGGTCGTGCAGCACCGGGTAGATTTCGTCCGCGCCGATGATGCGCTGCATCGCAAAGTGCTCGAACTGGCCCTTGACCGTCAGATACTCTTCCCAGAGGTTCTGTGGTTCCTCGGACGCCACTTCCACGTATGCGTAGTACTGCACCAGCGGCAGGATCGACTCGCGCAGCAGGCGTCCGCACAGTTCGGAATCGCCAGCCCAGTTGTCGCCGTCGGAGGCCTGCGCGCAGTAAATGTTCCACTGGCTTGGCGGATAACGGTCATGGACCACCTCCACCATCAGCTTCAGCGCACTGGACACCACGGTACCACCGGACTCGCGCGAGTGGAAGAAGTCTTCCTCTTCGACTTCCTTGGCCACCGTGTGATGCCGGATGAACACCACGTCGATACGCTCGTAGTTGCGCTTCAGGAACAGGTACAGCAGCATGAAGAAGCGCTTGGCCAGGTCCTTGCGGCTCTCGTCCATGGAGCCGGACACGTCCATCAGGCAGAACATCACCGCCTGGGCCTGCGGGCGCTTCTTGAGCACGCGGTTGTTGTAGCGC
Source organism: Cupriavidus sp. L7L (assembly GCF_004353535.1). NCBI lineage: Bacteria > Pseudomonadati > Pseudomonadota > Betaproteobacteria > Burkholderiales > Burkholderiaceae > Cupriavidus > Cupriavidus sp. L7L. The sequence goes on along the minus strand of NZ_SMNY01000011.1, from coordinate 168,993 downwards.
AGGTCGAGCTTCTCGATAAAGGGCACGCGATCGATGCAGGCGCGCAGGTGCCGCATCTTCTCCATCAGTTCGAGCGTGCCTTCGGCGTAGGGGCCGTCCTTGTCCAGCGCCTCGGCGTACTCCAGCTCCAGGTCGCGCAGGCGCTTCTGGTAAGGGCTGGACAAGGCGATGCGCCGCCCGATCGAGCTGCGCATGGTGCGCAGGATCGACAGGTTGGACGGGGTGCCGTCGATGGAATAGCCGGCGCGCACCTTGCGCACTTCGGCGATCTTGGCAAGGTGGCGCTTGGCCAGGTCCGGCAGCGCCATGTCCTCGAAGAAGAAATTGAGGAAATCCTCGCGCGACAGCGTGAAGACGAAATCGTCCTCGCCTTCGCCGCTGTCGCTGGCCCGCGAACCGCTCCCGCCACCGCCCTGCTGCTGCCGGTCGAAGGAATCGCCCTTGACGAACTTCTTGTTGCCAGGGTGGATCCACTCGCGCCGGCCGCCCGGGCCGTGGTGGAAGATCGGTTCGGTGATGTCCTTGACCGGAATGGACACCTGGCCGCTCTGCTCGATGTCCATGATCTTCCGGCCGGACACCGCCTTTGCCACCGCCTGCCGAATCTGTTCGCGGTAGCGCTTGATGAAGCGTTGCTGGTTGACGGCACTCTTGTTGCCGCCGTTCTCGCGCCGATCGATGACCGTAGCCATATGTTGCCCTCGTTGAGAGACTGCTTCCGCGGCGCCGTTACGATGATTTTCTTACGCGCAGATACCACTCCACCAGAAGTCTCACTTGCTTGGGCGTGTACCCCTTCTCGACCATGCGGTTGACGAAGTTCTCGTGCTTGTCCTGGTCTTCGCGAGAAGACTTGGCGTTGAACGAGATCACCGGCAGCAGGTCCTCCGTGGTGGAGAACATGCGCTTCTCGATCACCATCCGCAGCTTTTCATAGCTGGTCCAGACCGGGTTCTTGCCACTGTTGTTGGCCCGCGCCCGCAGCACGAAGTTGACGATCTCGTTGCGGAAGTCCTTCGGGTTCGAGATACCCGCTGGTTTTTCCACTTTCTCCAGCTCGTCGTTCAGCGCGTTGCGGTCGAGGATTTCGCCGGTGTTGGGATCACGGTACTCCTGGTCCTGGATCCACAGGTCGGCGAACACCACATAGCGGTCGAAGATGTTCTGGCCATATTCGGAGTACGACTCCAGGTAAGCGGTCTGGATCTCCTTGCCGATGAACTCCACGAACGGCGTGGTCAGGTACTCCTTGATGTACGACAGCAGCTTGGCTTCCTGCTCCGGCGGGAACTGCTCGCGCTCGATCTGCTGCTCGAGCACATACAGCAGGTGCACCGGGTTGGCCGCAACTTCGGTATTGTCGAAGTTGAAGACCTTGGACAGGACCTTGAACGCAAAGCGCGTCGACAGCCCGTTCATGCCCTCGTCGATGCCGGCGTAGTCGCGGTACTCCTGGTACGACTTCGCCTTCGGGTCCACGTCCTTCAGGCTTTCGCCGTCATAGACGCGCATCTTCGAGAAGACGTTGGAGTTCTCGGGCTCCTTGATCCGGGTCAGCACCGCGAACTGCGCCATCATCTTCAGCGTGTTCGGCGCGCACGGCGCGGCCGACAGCGAACTGCAGCGCAGCAGCTTGTCGTAGATCTTCACCTCGTCGGACACGCGCAGCACGTACGGCACCTTGACGATATAGATACGGTCCAGGAATGCCTCGTTGTTCTTGTCCGACTTGAAGGTGGTCCACTCCGCCTCGTTCGAGTGCGCCAGGATGATGCCGTCGAACGGAATCGCGCCGAAGCCTTCCGTGCCCTTGTAGTTGCCTTCCTGGGTCGCGGTCAGCAGCGGGTGCAGCACCTTGATCGGCGCCTTGAACATTTCGACGAACTCGAGCAGGCCGCGGTTGGCCAGGCACAGGCCGCCGGAATACGAGTACGCATCCGGATCGTCCTGCGGGAAGTCCTCGAGCTTGCGGATGTCCACCTTGCCCACCAGCGACGAGATGTCCTGGTTGTTCTCGTCGCCCGGCTCGGTCTTCGAGATCGCGATCTGCGACAGCACCGACGGGCGCAGCTTCACCACCTTGAACTTGGTGATGTCGCCGTTGAACTCGTGCAGGCGCTTGACTGCCCATGGCGAGGCAATCGTGTTCAGGTAGCGGATCGGGATGCCGTAGTCCTCTTCCAGGATCTTGCCGTCTTCTTCCGGCGAGAACAGGCCCAGTGGCGACTCGTGGATCGGCGAACCCTTCAGCGCGTAGATGGGGATCTGTTCCATCAACGCCTTGAGCTTCTCCGCGAGCGAGGACTTGCCGCCGCCGGGAGGCCCGAGCAGATACAGGATCTGCTTGCGCTCTTCCAGGCCCTGCGCGGCGTGCTTGAAGAACGAGACGATCTGCTCGATCGTGTCCTCCATGCCATAGAAGTCGCGGAAGGCCGGATAGATGCGGATGACCTTGTTGAAGAAGAGCCGGGACAGCCTCGGATCGTGGTGGGTGTCCACCAGTTCAGGCTGGCCGATCGCGGCGAGCATGCGTTCTGCGGCGGTCGCGTAGGCAGTCGGATCCTTCTTGCAGATCTCCAGGTACTCCTGGATGCTGTATTCCTCTTCCTTGCGGGCTTCGAAGCGCGTAGCGTAATGGCCGAAAATGTCCATACCTCACTCCCGTCAGAGTTCACATCCGAGGCGAAGGTAGTTCTACCCTTCAAGACTTCGCAAGTTCCGTGGTTCGCCACCCCGGCTTGACGACCGGTGAATGTTGCGAAGACTTTACTTCATCATAGTCAAATAACGGCGATGGTGGAGTCCGAGTTGACGAATCTTGCATCGACGCAACGCTTGGTTCCACGCTGCGTTATCGCCTGATTCGGCTGATGACGCTGTCAGCTTTTGGCTGATATTTCATCTCGGTGCCGCACCCCGCGCGCGACGGGCCATTGACCATGCTTGTGACACACCTTACACCTTTCCGCAGATCCGTGCACAGCCGCTTTTGTAACCGGAAACACAAAAGCCGGCACAAGGTGCCGGCGTTTATGTTGGTTTCTGAATTAGCTCAGACGCGCATCAGCATACGACGAGTGCTGATAGCAATGGCACTGCACGCGGCCATCAGAGCGTGCGTGCCACCAGCTCCTTCATGATTTCATTGGAGCCGCCGTAGATCTTGCCGACGCGTGCGTTGGCGTACATGCGCGCGATCGGATATTCCAGCATGTAGCCGTAGCCGCCGTGGAACTGCAGGCACTCGTCGATGATCTCGCAATTCTTTTGCGTGCACCACCACTTGGCCATCGCGGCGGTCGCGGCATCCAGCGTACCCGCCATCAGGCGCATCATGCAGTCGTCGACGAAGGTGGAGGCGATGGTGGCCTCGGTCTTGCACTCGGCCAGGCGGAAGCGGGTGTTCTGCAGGTCGGCCAGCGCCTGCCCGAAGACCTTGCGCTCGCGCACGTATTCGGTGGTGAGCTCGATCGCGCGATGCATCGAAGCGGTCGCGCCCAGCGCGATGATCATCCGCTCCTGCGGCAGCTGCTGCATCAGTTGGTAAAAACCCTGCCCTTCCTGCTCGCCGAGCAGGTTCTCGCACGGCACCAGCACGTCGTCGAAGAACAGCTCGGCGGTGTCCTGGCCCTTCTGTCCGATCTTCTCGAGGATGCGGCCGCGGCGGAAGCCTTCGAGGTCGCGCGTCTCGATCATGATCAGCGAGACGCCACGCGAGCCGGCTTCCGGATCGGTCTTGGCGACCAGGCACACGAGGTCGGCGTGGTAACCGTTCGTAATAAACGTCTTTGCACCGTTTATGCGATAGCAGTCTCCGTTTGCGGTCTGTTCGCGCACCGCGCGGGTGCGTACCGATTTGAGGTCCGAGCCGGCGCCAGGTTCCGACATGGCGATGGCCGCGACCATCTCGCCGCTGGCCATCTGCGGCAGCCACTTCTTCTTCTGCGCTTCGGTGCCGTAGTTGAGCAGGTAATGTGCCACGATGCCGCTGTGCACGTTGTTGCCCAGGCTGGTGAAGATGGCGCGCGCCATCTCGCGCGTGATCACGGCTTCATGCGCGAAGTTGCCGCCGCCGCCGCCGTACTCTTCGGGGATGCTGGCGCACAGCAGGCCGGCCTGGCCGGCGCGGCGCCACACGTCGCGGTCGATATAGCCCTGCTCGGCCCAGCGCGCTTCATTCGGTGCCAGTTCGCGCTCGATAAAGCGGCGTACGGTGTCCTGGAACATTTCCAGGTCTTCGGTCATCCAGGGAGTCTGGCGTGCGGCGGGCGCCGCATGGTGGTGTTGGGTTGCCATAAGTATTCGGATACGGGGATAGACGGATGATCGACAGGGGCAAGCGGCGTCTCGCGCGGCCTGCCTGTATACGTAAACAACTGTGAGTCGCCATGCTGCGGAGCAACATGGCAGCGGCGCTCAGTCGGGCCAGCGGTAGCGCAGCGGCTGCCTGGCCATGAAGCGGTCTGCGGCCTCGCGGCGATAGCCGGTGGAAAAGGCGATGCCCTGTCCGTCCGCTTCCATCGCCAGCATGGTGTGCAGGTCCTGGTTGAGCGACGCGTTCAGCGCCTGCTTGGTCAGGCCCACCGCGACCGGCGAGGCCTCGGTGAAGGCGCGAGCCAGCGCTTGCGCGCGCCCGGCCAGGCTTTCTTCCGGCACGATTTCCATGACGATGCCAAGGTCTTGCGCGGCCTCGGCATTGAGCTCGCGCATCGAGAACATCAGCGCCTTGGCGCGCTGCAGCCCGATCATCCGCGGCAAGGTGTAGAAGACGCCACAGTCGGGAATCAGGCCCATGCGCAGGAACGGCAGCCCGAAGCGCGCCCGCGGCGTGGCCAGGATGATGTCGGCGGTCAGCGCCAGGCTGAAGCCGGCACCGTAGGCCGCGCCGTTGACGGCGGCAATGACCGGCACGTCCAGCTGGATCAGGTCTTCCAGCCAGCCGTGCGCCTGCTGCAGCCGGCGGCGGCCCCGCGGCGCGTCGATCTCGACCTGCATCGAGCTGATGTCGCCGCCCGAGCAGAAGTCGGTGCCGGCGCCGGTCAGGATCAGCGCGCGCACGCTCTCGTCGGCACGCACCTGGCGGATGGCTTCGCCGATTTCGCCGCGCATCGGGATCGACAGCGCGTTCTTGCGCTCGGGGTAGTTCAGGGTCAGGGTGGCGATGCCGTCTTCGATGGCAAAGCGGATGGTTTCCATGGATAGACTCCGGTATGCGGTGCCGTGGGCGCTCAGTCCAGCTGGATGTTGGCGTCGCGCACGATCTTGGCCCACTTGGGCATGTCGCCGCTGACCACCTCGGCCAGCTCGTGCGGGGTCGAGCCGACCGGCTGCAGGCCCATGCCGGCCAGCTTCTGCGAGACCTCGGGCAGCTTCACGATGCGCGCGGTCTCGGCCGCCAGCCTGGCGGTCACGTCCTTGGGCGCGCCGGACGGCAGGAACAGCGCGAACCAGCCGTTCGGCTCGAAGCCCTTCAAACCCAGCTCGGCAAAGGTCGGCACATTGGGCAGCGCCTTGTAGCGCTGGCTGCCGGTGATGCCGAGGATCCTGAACTTGTTGCTGCCCAGGTAGGGATTGGCCGACGTCACGTCGACAAAGGCCGAATCCACCTGCCCGCCAAGCACGTCGCTCATCAGCGGCGCGGCGCCCTTGTACGGGATATGGGCCATGTCGATGCCGGCCTGCTGGCGCAGCAGCTCGCCATGCAGGTGCGACGAGGTGCCGTTGCCGTAGGAGCCGTAGCTGAGCTTGCCTGCCTTGGCCAGCGCCAGGAACTCGCGCATGTTGCTGGCCGGCACGCGGTTGGGCACGACGAACAGGTCCGAGGACTTGGCGATCAGCGACACCGGCGTGAAGTCCCTGGCCACGTCGTACGGCATGCGCTTGTATAGGCTGGGCGACTGGATCATCGCGGTGATGGCCAGCAGCAGCGTGTAGCCGTCGGCCGGCGCCTTGGCGACGGTGTCGTTGCCGAGCATGCCGCTGGCACCGGGCTTGTTCTCCACCACCACCGGCTGGCCCAGGATCTCGGCCAGGCGCTGGCCGACCAGGCGGCCGACGGTATCGGTGCCGCCACCGGCGGGATACGGCACGATCAGGCGGATCGGCTTGCTCGGATACGGTTGCTGGGCGAAGGCCTGGCCGGTGCTGCCGAGGATGGCCGCGCCGGCCAGGGTGCCGGCCTGCGCCAGCCAGTTGCGTCTGCTTTGCTGCATGCTGTGTCTCTCTTTGTTCCGGGTTTCGCCGCCCTCAGGCGCGCGGGGCTTCGGCCTGCATCTCGCGTTCCTGCAGGGCGCGCCACTGGATCTTGCCGGTGCCCGACTTGGGCAGCGCCTCGACGAACTCGACGATGCGCGGCACCTTGTAGGCAGCCAGCCGCTCACGGCACCAGGCCATGATGCGTTCGGGATCGGCCTCGGCGGTGCCGCGCGCCTCGGGGCGCAGCGCGATCACCGCCTTGACGGTCTCGCCGCGGCGCTTGTCGCGCGCGGCGATCACGCAGGCCTCGTGGATGGCCGGGTGGCCATACAGCAGGTTTTCCACCTCCGCCGGCCAGACCTTGAAGCCCGAGGCGTTGATCATGCGCTTGAGGCGGTCGCGCATGAAGAAGTAGCCCTCTTCGTCCATGAAGCCCAGGTCGCCGGTGCGCAGGAAACGCTTGCCGTCGAGCTCGACGAACGAGGCCTCGTTGGCTTCGGGGTTGCGCCAGTAGCCCTGCATCACCTGGCCGCCGTGGGCGACGATCTCGCCGGTCTGGCCTTGCGGCAGTTCCTGCAGCGTCTGCGGGTCGATCACGCGCGCGTCGACCCCGAAGGTGGCGATGCCCAGGCATTCGCGCTTGGGCTTGTTGCGCGGGTTGGACAAGAGGAACGAGGCGGTCTCGGTCATGCCGTAGGCTTCCACGTAAGGCAGGCCGAAGCGTTCCTGCAGCATGTTCGCGACCGCGTCGGGCATGGCCGCACCGCCGCCGCCGAGGAAGGCCAGGCTCGACAGGTCGCGCTGCGCGATGCCGGGCTGCGAGAAGAAGTCCACCATCATCGCCGGCGGCGCGCCCCACACCGAGACGCGGTAGCGCTCGATCAGGTCGGCGGCGAGCGCACGGTCCCAGCGCGGCATCAGCACCACGGTGGCGCCGAGGTAGATCGGCGAATTCATGCAGTTCTGCATGCCCAGCAGGTGGAACATCGGCGCCACCGCCAGCACCACCGATTCGGGCGTGCTGCTGCGCCAGATCTGCGAGCCGACCGCGGCGGTCATCATGGTGCCGTGCGTATGCATGCAGCCCTTGGGATTGCCGGTGGTGCCCGAGGTGTAGGCCAGCATGCACAGCGTGTCGAAGCCGGCCTGGTGCGGCAGCGGGCGATGCCCGGCCGCGCTGGCGGTCTCCCATGCCACCGGCATCGCGCCGGACGGCGCCGCCCGCAGCGCCGGCGCGGGCTCGCGCAGCCATGCCGGCACCGGCAGGCCGCCGTCGTCGCGCAGCATGCCGGCGTAGTCGTGCACGATCACGTGGCGCAAAGCCTGGCCATGCAGCGGCGACAGGCACTGGTACAGCTCGCTGCCGGCAAAGGCGGCAACCGCGCCGCTGTCGGAGACCACGTGCGCCAGCTCGGCCTCCAGCCACATCGGGTTGGCGGGCACCACCACGCCTTCGGCGCGCAGGATCGCGTAGTAGGCAATGATGAACTGCGGGCAGTTCTGGCTGAACAGCAGCACGCGGTCGCCGGGCTGGATGCCGCAGGCCTGCTGCAGGTAGCCGGCCATGCGCTCGATCTCGTCCTGCAGCTGCGCGTACGAGATCGCGGTGCCGAAGTACCGGATCGCGGCCTTGTCCGGATAGCGGCGCGCGGCGGCCTCGACGTTGTAGTACAGGCTGGTGCGCGGCGTGTGCAGCATGGCGGGCAGGCCCGGCGGCCAGGCCGGAGAGCGGAACGGCAGGTTGGTACTTGTAGCAGGCTTCATTTGCAGCAGGGGTGAGCGGTTCAAGCGGTTCAATTCAAACAATGGAAAATCAGTCCAGCCGGATGTTGTTGATACGGATCACCTTGCCCCAGCGGGCGTAGTCGGCCTGCACGGTCTGCGCGAAGGCGTCTGGCGTGCTGCCGGTCAGCACGATCCCCATTTCGCCCATGCGCTTGCGCAGCTCGGGCTGGGCCAGGATGCGGTTGACCTCGGCGGCGTACTTGTCGACCACCGCGCGCGGCGTCGCCGCCGGCAGGAACAGGCCGAACCAGCCCTGGCCATCCATGCCGGCCACGCCGGCTTCGCGGAAGGTCGGCACATCCGGGAGTTGCGGCGAGCGCGCCGCGCCGGTCACGGCGAGCGCGCGCAAGCGGCCCGAGGCGTTGTGCGGCTTGGCGCCCATCACGGAAATGACGGCGGCCGGCACCTGGCCGCCAAGCAGGTCGTTCAGCTCCGGCGCCTCGCCCTTGTACGAGACGTGCACCATGTCGAGCCTGGCCGACTCCTTGAAGATCTCGCCGTACAGGTGGCCGCTCGAGCCGGTGCCGTACGAGCCGTAGGAGAACTGCTTCGGCTTGGCGCGGACCAGTTCGATGAATTCCTTCAGGTTGTTGGCCGGCACCGAGCTGTGCACGGCAAAGACGAGGTTGGTGGTGGCAAGCTCCGACACCGGCACGAAGTCCTTGACCGGGTCGAACGGCGGCTTGGCGTAGAGGCTGGGCGCCTGCACCAGCGTGGTAATCGTCAGCAGCGCGGTATGGCCGTCGGCCTCGGCACGGGCCACCGCTTCGGAGCCGATCATGCTGCTGGCACCGGGGCGGTTCTCCACCACCACCGGGCGCTTCCAGGCCTTGCCCAGGCCATCCGCCACCGCGCGCCCCAGCACGTCGGTGGCGCCGCCGGCCGGATATGGCACCACCAGGCGCACGGCCTTGCTCGGGAAGGCTGCCTCGGCCCAGGCGGTGCCCGAAGTCAGCAGGCCCACGCCCACCGCCGCCAGCAGCCCTGCACCGAAGCGCCTCGATGCATGACGAAGATCCGCACCACGACGATTTGCCTGCATGTGTTGTCTCCTTTGGTTTTTTCCGGGGCGGTTGGGGCGCCTGGCCCCGGTTCACCCGGTACTGGCCGCGCTGGCGGGCCGGTTCTTTTGTATTAGCCGGAGAGTGCGCGATGCTGCGGTGCGTGGACAATGACCAGACGGGCCAAAATGATTGGCCGAATCGTTCAGGCAAAAGGCAGGCTTTGGCAAATCCCGATTGTGCGGTGCTGCAGGCGCTTGATAAGGTGGCGCAAAGACCGGAAATGTCCGCGCCGGCGCGTCACGTGACGAGGAGACCCATGCACACCGCTGTCCTGCCATCGCTGCGCCCGCCAGTACCGGGCAAGCTGCACTTCGCCGGCGCCCTGACGCAGGGTCCGCTGCCCGGCAGCGCCGCGCGCCTGACCGGCGCGGCACAAGCCCAGGGCGCCAAGGGAGCCGTGGCAGCCACGACTGCCCAGGCCCCGGCACGCCACACTGTCGCGATCCAGCACGTGCACCGCATCCTGCAGGGTGCGCGCCGCCTCGGTCACGACGTCGACGCATTGCTGCGCCGCGCCGGCGTTTCGCCGGCGCTGCTGGCCTCGCCCAGCGCGCGCGTGACACAGGGGCAGTACGCGGCGCTGATCCGCACGCTGCGCCGCGTCATGCGCGACGAGCTGTGGGGGCTGCTGGAGCGGCCGGTCCCGCCCGGCACGTTTGCCCAGGCGGCGCGGGCCATGATCCATTGCGCCACGCTGGAAGACGCAATCCACGCCGCCATGCGCCTGTACCGGCTGCATCTCGATGCCTTTACACCGCGCCTGCATGTCAGCGCCGACGGCAGGGTTGCCTCCATCCGGCTGCAGCGGCGCGCACAGACCTCCGCCTGCCGCAGCTTCGCGGAATCGACCTTCGTGTTCCAGGGCTATGCGCTGGTGAGCTGGCTGGTGGCGCAGCATATCCCGCTGCTGCGCGTCGACCTGGCCAACGAACGCCCGCAGGGCGGCAGCGACACCGAACGCGTGTTCAAGACCGCCGTGCACTACGGCCAGCCGTTCACGGCGCTGCATTTCGATGCCGCCTGCCTGCGCCTGCCGGTGATGCAGGACGGCGACAGCCTGCGCGCCTTCCTGCAGGAAGCGCCGCGCAACCTGCTGATCCGCTACCGCGACAGCTGCTGCCTGGCCGAACGCATCCGCCAGCACCTGCGCTCGCATCTGAGCGACGAACTGCCATCGCTCGAGCAGATGGCGCAGATGCTGCGGCTGACGCCGCAGACGCTGCGCCGCCGGCTGCGCGACGAGGGCCGCGGCTACCAGAGCATCAAGGACAGCCTGCGCCGCGATGTCGCCATCGGTATGCTGGAACACCCCGGCATGACGCTGCAGGAAGTGGCGCTGCGGCTCGGCTTCTCGGAGCCGAGCACCTTCCATCGCGCGTTCAAGAAGTGGACCGGGGTGGCGCCAGGCGAGTACCGGTTGCGGGGGATGCGCGGCGAGCTGGAGCCCGCCTGAGCCGCGCTATTCAAGCTGGATCTCGCCGTCGAATTTCGCCTTGAGCTTTGCCGCCGGCAGTTCCAGCGTCATCGTCACCGGAAAGCGTCCGGTGGCGGAGATGGTGCCATCGGCAATGGCCTGGGCGATCGCCTGCTCGATCTCGCGCTGGGAACTGACGCCGACGACCTTGAGGAACTTGCGGATGCTGAGGTTGAAGGTTTCCTCATCCATGTGCTGTCTCCGGGAGTTAGGCGCTCGGTGCGCCCTGGAAACAGCCTAGGCGATGCGGGGGCCTTGTGCAGGCGCCCCCGGGGACCTGTGCTTCAAATGACGCCCTGCTCCCGCAGCGCGGCAATGCGTGCGGCGGACAAACCCAGCACGTCTTCCAGCACGCGCCCGGTATGCTGTCCCAGCCGCGGCGGCGGCGCATCGTACTGCACCGGCGTTGCCGACAGCCGCAACGGGCTCTTGACCGTCGGGCACAGGCTGCCGTCGTCGCGCACCAGGTCGACCTGCAGCTCGCGGTGCCGCACCTGCGGGTCTTCCAGCACCTGGCCGTAGTCGTTGATCGGCCCGCACGGGATGCCCTGCGCCTCCAGCGCCTGGACCCAGTGGGCGGTCTCGCGCGTGCGCATGTGCGCCTCCAGCATCGGCACCAGCGTCTCGCGGTGGACGATGCGGCCGGGGCCGGTGGCAAAGCGCTCGTCGGCCGCCAGGTCAGGGCGTTCGATGCCGCGGCAGTAGGCCTGCCACTGCCCGTCGTTGCCCGCCGCCACGATCATGTAGCCGTCGGCGGTGGCGAACACATGGTAGGGCACCATGTTGGCGTGCGCGTTGCCAAAGCGCGGCATGGCCTTGCCGGTCACGCGCCAGGCGATGATCGGCGTGGCACCGACCGCCACCACCGCGTCGAGCAGCGCCATGTCGATATGCTGGCCCTCGCCGGTACGTTCGGCATGGCGCAGCGCGGCCAGCACCGCCACCGTGGCATACATGCCGGTCAGCATGTCGACCACCGCGACGCCGACCTTCTGCGGCCCGCCGCCGGGCAAGTCGTCGCGCTCGCCGGTGACGCTCATCAGGCCGCCGAGGCCCTGGAAGATGAAGTCGTAGCCGGGCTTGTGCGCGCTCGGCCCGGTCTGGCCGTAGCCCGTGATCGAGCAATAGACAATCGCCGGGTTGACCGCCTTCAGGCTGTCATAGTCCAGCCCGTAGCGCTTCAGGTCGCCGACCTTGTAGTTCTCCAGCACGATCTGCGACTTCGCCGCCAGTTCGCGCACGATCGCCTGCCCTTGCGGGCTGGCGATATCCAGCGTCACCGACTGCTTGCCGCGGTTGGCGCCGGCAAAGTAGGTGGCGTCGCGCGACGGCTGGCCGTTCGCATCGGGCAGCCAGGGCGGCCCCCACGAACGGGTGTCGTCGCCGGCGCCGGGGCGCTCCACCTTGATGACCTCGGCCCCCAGGTCGGCCAGGTTCTGCGCGCACCACGGTCCGGCCAGGATGCGCGACAGGTCAAGCACCCGCACGCCCTGGAGGGCGCCGCGGGCGGTGCCGGGCAGGGATTGCGCCCCCGCCATCTCAGATCGGGTCCCAGCCGATCACGTCGGGCGAGCGCTCCAGCTTGAAGAAGCTGTTGCGCATCGCCGGCATGGCGATCTCGGCCACGCTCTCCGGGGTCCAGCCTTCGCTCATGTGCACCGAGCGCACCGGGCGCGGCTGGCTCATCAGCATGATCTCGTTGGCGCGCACCGCGAAGATCTGGGCGTTGACTTCGGACGCGGCGTCGCTGGCCAGGTACACCGCCACCGGGGCGATCTTGCCGGCTTCCATCTTCTGCAGCTTGGCGACACGGGCCTTCTCTTCCGGCGTTTCAGCGGGGATCGAGCTGGTCATGCGGCTCCACGCGAACGGCGCGATGCAGTTCGAGCGCACGTTGAAACGCTGCATGTCCAGCGCGATCGACTTCGACAGCGCGGCGATGCCCAGCTTGGCCGCCGAGTAGTTGGCCTGGCCCAGGTTGCCGATCAGGCCCGAGGTCGAGGTCATGTGCACGTAGGCACCGCTCTCCTGGTCCTTGAAGTAGCTGGCAGCGGCGCGGCTGACGAAGAAGGTGCCATGCAGGTGCACGTCGATCACCGAGCGCCACTCTTCTTCATTCATCTTGAAGAACATGCGGTCGCGCAGGTTGCCCGCGTTGTTGACCACCGCGTCGATGCGGCCGAAATTGTCCAGCGCGCACTGCACGATGGCGTTGGCGCCGTTCCAGGTCGAGACGCTGTCGGTGTTGGCCACGGCCTCGCCGCCGGCGGCGCGGATTTCTTCCACCACGCGCTGCGCGGGGCCGGTGTCGCCGCCCTCGCCGGTCATCGACACGCCCAGGTCATTGACCACCACCTTGGCCCCGGCGGCGGCCATTGCCAGCGCGATGCCGCGCCCGATCCCGCCACCCGCGCCCGTCACCAGCGCGACCTTGCCTGCCATCAAACCGCTCATTGCCTTGCTCCTCTGAAATCTTCTGAAATCCTGTCGTCCGGTCACTGCCGCCGTGGGCGGGGTGATCACCGTGCGTACGGCGCGATGATCGTCCGGATTCGCCGTTCACATGCCGGTCCGGTCCAAATTCCGGTGCGATTATCGGCACGGCGCGACCGGCGACGCCCGAGTGCTGTCATTCCGGATGTCAATGCCACGTGGGATACGATAAATTGGCACCCGCGTCTTTGGAATTCACGAATCACAAAAGTGGCCTTTGGCCTGACGGAAGCCCATGCATTACGACCTGACCGATCTGCGCCTTTTCCTGAACGTCGGCGAGACGGAAAACCTGACCCGCGCCGCCGAGCGCAGCTTCCTGTCGCTGCCGGCGGCCAGCACCCGGATCAAGCAGCTGGAAGAGGCGTTCCAGACACAATTGCTGATCCGCCAGGTCAAGGGCGTGCGCCTTACCCCCGCGGGCGATGCGCTGCTGCGCCATGCGCGCGAGGTCTTCCGCGAGCTGGAATGCCTGCACGCCGACCTGCGGCCCTACGCCAAGGGCATCAAGGGGCGCGTGCGGCTGCTGGCCAATACCACCGCCACCAATTCCTTCCTCGCCGCAGGCGTGTCGCGTTTCCTGACCGAGAATCCCGACATCGATATCGAACTGGAAGAGCACCTGTCGCAGGAAATCGTGTCGGCCATCAGCGCGGGCGCAGCCGACCTCGGCATCGTGGCGGGTGAAGTCGCGACCCAGGACCTGGACGTGATGCACCTGTGCAGCGACGAGCTGATCGTGATCGCACCGGTGAACCACCCGCTGCCGGCGTTCAAGCGGCTGCATTTCGCCGACCTGCTCGATACCTGCCGCTTTGTCGGGCTGAACCAGTTCAGCGCGATCCAGTCGTTCCTGGACCGCATCGCCAGCGGCATGGGCAAGCGCATCAGCCTGCGCATCCAGGTCGGCAGCTTCGACGCGGTGTGCCGCATGGTCGAGGCCGGCGCCGGCATTGCCATCGTGCCCAACAGCTGCGCGCGGCGCTACGCCAGCCGCAAGGTGCTGCGCTTTATCCAGCTGGAAGACGAATGGGCCAAGCGCGAGCTGCGCCTGGTCCGGCGCCCCGGACGCGAGCTGCCCCAGTTCGCCGAGACCCTGATCCAGTACCTGGTCGACGCGTCGCGCGAGCCGGTCTAAGCGCGGGTGTCAGAGGCCGCATCAGCGCGGCGTCCTAGCCGGCCACCAGCCCGGTGGAGTGCGCCACCAGCCCGGCCAGCGGGCGCAGCGAGACCACCATTACCGCCAGCAGCAGCCCCATGGCGAAGACTCCCGGCCAGCTCGTGCGGCCGCAGCGCGCCAGCGAATCGTGGACCAGTTCCGGCGACCAGTGGTACTCGCGCAGGCGCCGGATGGTGGCTTCGGCGTGCCAGCGGTATAGCTGGTTGCCATACATGCCCAGCAGCAGCGCCAGCGCATAGAGCAGCGGCCGGGACAGCGCCAGCGGCATGTCGACGCGGAATAGCGCGTGCAGCACCGGCTCCATGCAGACGATCAGCGCATAGACGCCGACTTGCCAGTACATGCGCCGGTAGGCCATCCAGAACGGGCCGAACAGGCACGCCGCCCAGTTCCACGACATGCCGCCGCGCGCCTCGGCCAGGGCCCAGCGGCCGCTGTAATACGCGTAGCGCGGGCCCACGAAAGCGGCCAGCGCCGCATCGTCACGGATCGATGATTTCATGCCCCCTCCCCTGCCTGCTGCCTGCCCCGTCATCGCGGAACAGCGTTTGCACAGCATAGGCCGGTACGCGCCGGCGCAGCGTGCGCTGGCGCGCATTGAAAGGAGATTGGCGGAGTCTGGTGGGAGAACCGGCCTGTAGTGTCCCGAAGCGCTATTTCAAGCGCAGCAGGAGCTGCAGGATGACCAGCGTGAAAACCGTGGCGATGACTGCCGTGGTTTCGCGCCCGAGGCCGGCCGCCACGCCGATTGCCGCCACCATCCAGATGCTGGCTGCCGTGGTCAGGCCCTTGATATCGGATTCGCTGCCGTGTTTCAGAATCGCACCCGCGCCCAGGAAGCCGATCCCGGCGGTCAGCCCCTGCAGCACACGGCTGATGTCCGCCAGCGGCACGCCCGCCTGCAGCGGCACCAGCACGAACAGCGCCGAGCCCAGCGCCACCAGCATATGGGTGCGCAGCCCCGCGGCCTTGCCCGAGGCCTCCCGCTCATAGCCGATCAGCCCGCCCAGCACCACCGCCATGGTCAGCCGCACCAGCAGGCGGGTGGCTTCGCCGGCGTCGGGCAAATCGCTGAATTCGGCGCGAAGGGCGCCGTAGATTTCCGACCAGACCCCGTCCATCGCTCGCCCCCAAGGTGCTTTGGTACAGACCTGAGCCTAGCACGCACCGCTGGCCTCCGGCGCTGGCCGCAGCCGAATGCGGCTACGCCTTACCTGGCCGTGCGGCGGCGTCCTACACGGCAAGCGGAACCTCCCCGACAGTGCCGCCACGGGCCCGACCCTATATTGGAATCACCACGACTAGTGCAAAACAGGAGCTACACCATGCCCTACATCCTTGCCTGGCTACTTGGTGTCCCGGCCTTTGTCCTGATCCTGATCTGGCTGTTCGTACACTGATACCCACCCGCAGGCCCGCGCGTCTGCCTTTGAAGCGCCCCTGAAGCGCCCCCGGACGCCCGGCACAGCCGGGCGTCTTGCGCTATGCAACCAGGTGCACAGCGCGCCGCAAGCGCTTCCGGCGGCCCTAAGCCGCTCTTTCGCAAATCCGAATTTCGGCGGGCAGGGGGGTCGGGAATAATGGCCCCATTCGAAATAGACGGGGCCTCCCATGCTTGCAGAACAGGATCCGGAACTGCTGTATCCCGAAATCCGCGAGGCCGTGCGCGACCTTTGCGCCGGCTTCGATTCGGCATACTGGCAGCGCGTGGAAGAGCAGGAAGCCTTTCCCGAGCGGTTCGTGCAGGCGCTGACCCAGGCCGGCTGGCTGTCGGCCCTGATTCCCGAGGCCTACGGCGGCTCGGGCCTGTCGCTGACCGCGGCCTCGGTCATCATGGAAGAAATCAACCGCAGCGGCGGCAATTCCGGCGCCTGCCATGGCCAGATGTACGTGATGGGCTGCCTGCTGCGCCACGGCTCCGAGGGACAGAAGCGCCGCTGGCTGCCCGGCATCGCCTCGGGCGAACTGCGCATGCAGTCGATGGCCGTGACCGAGCCCACCACCGGCACCGACACCACCAAACTCAAGACCACCGCGGTGCGCCAGGGCGACAAGTACATCGTCAATGGCCAGAAGGTATGGATTTCGCGCGTGCAGCACTCCGACCTGATGCTGCTGCTGGCGCGCACCACGCCGCTGGACCAGGTCAAGCGCAAGTCCGACGGGCTGTCGGTGTTCGTGGTCGACCTGCGCGACGCCATCGGCAAGGGCCTGACGGTCAAGCCGATCCGCAATATGGTCAACCACGAGACCAACGAGCTGTTCTTCGATAACCTCGAAGTGCCGGCCGCGAACCTGATCGGCGAGGAAGGCAAGGGCCTGAAATACATCCTCGACGGCCTCAACGCCGAGCGCATCCTGATCGCCGCCGAGTGCATCGGCGACGGCTACTGGTTCGTCGGGCGCGCCAGCAACTATGCGCGCGACCGCATCGTGTTCGACCGCCCGATCGGCCAGAACCAGGCCGTGCAGTTCCCGATCGCGCGCTCGTACGTCAATGTCGAGGCCGCCAGCCTGATGCGCTACAAGGCGGCGCGGCTATTCGATGCCGGCAAGGCGTGCGGCAAGGAAGCCAATATCGCCAAGCTGCTGGCCGCCGATGCCTCGTGGGAAGCGGCCAACGCCTGCCTGCAGACGCACGGCGGCTTCGGCTTTGCCGCCGAATACGACATCGAGCGCAAGTTCCGCGAAACGCGCCTGTACCAGGTCGCGCCGATCTCCACCAACCTGATCCTGTCCTACGTGGCCGAGCACGTGCTCGAACTGCCGCGTTCGTTCTGAGGTTTTTTTCGCATGTCCCCCAATAACTCCAAGGGCATCCGCCCGCTCGACGGCATCCGCGTGGTTTCGCTGGAGCACGCGGTTGCGGCCCCCTTCGCCACGCGCCAGCTTGCCGACCTTGGTGCCCGCGTCATCAAGATCGAGCGTCCCGGCGTGGGCGACTTTGCGCGCGGCTATGACCAGTCCGTGCACGGCCAGGCCTCGTACTTTGTGTGGCTCAACCGGGGCAAGGAAAGCCTGACCCTGGACCTGAAGGATCAGGAGGCGCAGGCCATCCTGCACCGGCTGCTGGCTGATGCCGATGTACTGGTGCAGAACCTGGCCCCCGGCGCGGCCGCGCGCATGGGCCTGGACTTCGACAGCCTGCACGGCAAGTACGACAAGCTCATCGTCTGCGACATCTCGGGCTATGGCGACTCCGGCCCCTATCGCGACAAGAAGGCCTACGATCTGCTGATCCAGGCCGCCGCCGGCCTGGTGGGCCTCACCGGCGGCCCCAACGAGCCGTCGCGCGCCGGCGTTTCGATCGCCGACATCTCGGCCGGCATGTACGCCTACAGCGGCATCCTTTCGGCGCTGCTGCAGCGTGGCCGCACCGGCAAGGGCCTGCGCGTGCAGGTGACCATGCTCGAGGCGATGGCCGAGTGGATGAACCAGGTCCTCTACTTCGGCCACTACGGCGGCAAGCCGCCGGCGCGCTTCGGCGCTTCGCATCCGACCATCGCCCCGTATGGCGTGCATCGCACCGGCAACGGCAGCGTGATCTTCAGCGTGCAGAACGAACGCGAGTTCGCCAGCTTCTGCGAGATCGTGCTCGGCAACCGGGAACTGGCGCAGGACGAACGCTTCTCCAGCAATACGGCCCGCGTGCGCAATCGCCCCGAGCTCACCGCCATCATCGAAGCGCGCTTCGCGTCGATGACCGTGGCGCAGGCCGAGGCACTGCTGGACGAGGCGCAGATCGCCAATGCCCCGATGAACGACATCGAGGGCGTATGGAACCATCCGCAGTTGCAGGCACGCCAGCGCTGGCGCGAAGTGGCCACCCCGGGCGGTCCGATCGGCGCGCTGCTGCCGCCCGCCAACCTGTCGGGCGTGGAACCTGTCATGGGCGACGTGCCGGCACTGGGCGCGCACAGCCGGCAGATCCTGGCCGAGCTCGGCTATGCCGATGGCGACATCGCCGCGCTGGCCGACAAGCAGACCATCTGAAATCGAACACACCACGCCCGGCCATCTCGCAACTGAGCCCCGGGCTTTTTCCATTTCCACGAAATCCAATTCCGCATCGGAGCCTGCATGAGCCAAGCCGCAGACACCAACTACCCGACCCGCCAGCTGTGCCAGTTCCTGGCCGACTTCAAGCTGGCGGACGTGCCCGCGCCCGTGATCGAGCGCACCAAGGACCTGTTCCTTGACTGGATCGCCTCGGCCATCGCCGGCAAGGACGCACCGGCCGTGCGCCGCCTGCAGGAATTCGCGGCCGCCATGGGTCCGGGCCAGGGCGACGCCGAAGTGCTGGTCGACCGCCGCCGCACCTCGCCCTACTTCGCCGCGCTGATCAACGGCGCTTCGTCGCACGTGGTCGAGCAGGACGACGTGCACAACGGCTCGGTGCTGCACCCGGCCGCGGTGGTGTTCCCGGCCGTGGTGGCCGCGGCGCAGGCCGAAGGCAAGACCGGGGCCGAAGTGCTGCTGGCGTCGATCGCCGGCTATGAGGCCGGCATCCGCATTGGCGAGTTCATGGGCCGCTCGCACTACACCGTGTTCCACACCACCGGCACCGTCGGCACGCTGGCCGCCGCTGCCGCCGTGGCCAAGCTCTACAACCTGGATGCCGAAGGCATCAACCAGGCGCTGGGCTCGGCCGGTACGCAGGCCGCAGGCCTGTGGGAATTCCTGCGCGACGCCGCCGACTCCAAGCAGCTGCACACCGCCAAGGCCGCGGCCGACGGCCTGCAATCGGCGTGGCTGGCGCGCGCGGGCTTCACCGGCGCGAAGCAGATCCTGGAAGGCAGGCAAGGCATGGCCGCCGGCATGTCGAGCGACGCCGATCCCGCCGCGCTGACCGACGGCCTGGGCACGCGCTGGGCCACCGCCGAGACCTCGTTCAAGTTCTTTGCCTCGTGCCGCCACACGCATCCGGCAGCCGATGCACTCAAGGTGCTGATGCAGCGCGAAGGCCTCAGCGCCGACCAGGTCGCCAGCGTCACCACCCATGTGCACCAGGGCGCGATCGACGTGCTCGGCCCGGTGGTCAACCCGGTCACCATCCACCAGGCCAAGTTCTCGATGGGCACGGTGCTGGGCCTGGTCGCCGTGCACGGCCACGCCGGCCTGGCGGAATTCGAGCAGCACGCGCTGCGCGATGCCAAGGTCGTCGACTTCCGGGAGAAGGTCACGATGGAACTCGACCCGGAGATCAACGCCGCCTACCCGCGCCAGTGGATCGGCCGCGTCACGGTGAAGACCACCGACGGCCGCACGCTGGCCGCACGCGTGGACGTGCCCAAGGGCGACCCGGACAACACCCTGTCGCGCCCCGAGCTGGAAGCCAAGGCGCTGCAGCTGGGCGCGTTCCGCAACGGTGCCAGCGAGGCCGAGATGCGCGCCATCATCGCGCGCGTGTGGGCACTGGAGCAGGCGCCCAACGTCAACGACTGGCTGCCCGCCGCACGCTGAGGAACGCTGCATGACTACTGCCGTCACCTACCTGTTCGTCCCCGGCGACCGGCCGGAGCGTTTTGACAAGGCCGCCGCCGCGGGCCCCGACGTGATGATCCTCGACCTCGAGGACGCCGTGCACCCCGACGCCAAGCCCGCCGCGCGCGAGGCGATCGGCGCGTGGCTGGCGGGCAAGCCCGCCGCGCGCGCCATGGTCCGCATCAACGACAGCGCCTCGCCCGCGTTTCCCGCCGACCTGGCCTGGCTGCGCTCGCTGCCGGCCGGCACGGCGCTGGCCGGGCTGATGGTGCCCAAGGCCGAAGACGCCGCCGCGCTGGCACAGATCGCGCAGGCGCTGCACGCCATCAATCCGCAAGGTGAGCTGGTCGCCATCATCGAGACCGCTCTCGGCCTGCACCAGGTCGACACGGTGGCCACGGCCAGCGGCGTGGCACGGCTGGCGTTCGGTTCGCTCGACTATGCGGTGGACCTCGGCTGCAGCCACACCCGCGACGCGCTGGCGTTCGCGCGCGCCCGCATCGTGCTGGCTTCGCGCGTGGCCGGGCTGCCGCCGCCGGTGGACGGCGTCACCACCGCGCTGAAGGATGAAGCCGTGCTGGCCAGCGACGTCGCCTACGCGCGCGAACTCGGCTTTGCCGGCAAGCTGTGCATCCACCCGGCGCAGCTGGGCGCGGTGCGCGCAGGCTTCCTGCCCAGCGCAGAACAGCTCGACTGGGCCCGCCGCGTCCTCGAGGCCACCGCCAGCGGCAGCCATGCCGTGCAGGTCGACGGCAAGATGGTCGACCGGCCCGTGATCGAGCAGGCGAAACGCATGCTGGCGCTGGCGCAATAGCGCCCCGCCGTTCCTGTCCAACCCGAACCTGCAAGCCCATGACTGACGCCACTTCCGAACTCGAACGCCTGCGCGGCTGGATCGGCCGCAGCGAATCGCGCACCGAAACGCTGTCGCCCGAACCGGTGATCGGCCTGGCCGCGACCTTCGACCTCGACCCCGAGGCCGTCGCCGCCGGCCCGCTGCCGCCGCTGTGGCACTGGCTGTATTTCCTGCCGCGCGCGCAGCAACGCGACATCGGCCGCGACGGCCACCCGCACCTCGGCGGCTTCATGCCGCCGGTGCCGCTGCCGCGCCGCATGTGGGCCGGCAGCGAACTGACTTTCAGCCATCCGCTGCATATCGGCGATACCGTCACGCGCACCTCCACCATCGCAGACGTGCAGTACAAGACCGGCCGCAGCGGCGAACTGTGGTTCGTCGCGGTCGACCATGAACTGACCGTCAACGGCAAGACTGCGATCAACGAGCGTCACGACATCGTCTACCGCGCCATGCCGGACCCGTCCAAACCGCAGCCGCCGCGCCCGCGCCTGGAACACACCGCGCAATGGCAGCGCACGCTGCAGGCCGACCCGGTCATGCTGTTCCGCTATTCGGCGCTGACCTTCAACGGCCACCGTATTCACTACGATCGCAGCTATACCCGCGATGTTGAAGGGTATCCCGGCCTGGTGGTGCATGGGCCGATGCAGGCCATGCTGATGCTGGACCTGGTGGCACGCGAGCAGCCGCAGGCGCGCGTGAAGCGTTTTGGGTTCCGGGGGCTGGCGCCGCTGTTTGATCAGGACACCATCACCGTTGGCGGCGCGGCCGATCCGGAGCAGGCTGGCCGGCTGGTGCTTTGGACGGGCGATGATGCTGGTGGGCAGGCGATGCAGGGGTGGGTGGAGATAGAAGGGTAAAGGTAGAGGCGGGGGCGGCGCTGTTGATGACATGCTGTCGGCCGTTTTAGCGCCTGCTATCGCTGTTGATGACATGCTGTCGGCCGTTGAACCGCCTGGTTCCGCCCTCCTGGGCGGGTCACTTTTTGGCCGAGCGCCAAAAAGTAACCAAAAAGCGCGTCGCCTGCGGCTGGCTGAGCCAATTTGGCGCTTCTGGTCATATGGGCGGCGTTGGTCTCAGTGAGGCGTGGTCGCGGTTCTACCCTGCTACGCCAGGTGAGTGAGTGTGGGTGCCTGACGAAGACCCACTTTTGAACTATCCCCAGGACGGGTGTAGGCCGCCTGCTCCCCGCGGTATCGCATCATCGCCTACGGCTGCGCTGCGCGCGGCTCAGTCTCGCGGGTGAAGTGCCATGGCACGAACCCGCATCGCTTCGCTCGCTGGGCGTGGCGGCAATGGCCAGGACGAGATCGGTCGCGCTGCCGCCTTGGGCCCGCGCGTAGCGCAGCCGAAGGCGTCCCACCAATATGGCATGCAGCAGGCGGCCTACGCCCGGCATGGGGATTGTTCAATAGCCGGTTAACGCCAGGCACTATCCCTAACTCACCTGGCGTTAGCAGGCTCGAACGGGCACCCAAGCCAAACGGAAATCACCATCGCCTGAACCACCCGCGCCGCCAAATTGATGGCCAGCCGCCCAGGCGACGCGTTTTTTGGTTACTTTTTGGCGCTCGGCCAAAAAGTGACCCGCCCAGGAGGGCGGAACCAGGCGGTTCAACGGCCGACAACATCAAATCAAAGGCGCCATGCACGGGCACGGCGAAAGGACGCCGAGCTAACCGTAGCGCCCCCAAAATCCCCCTCAATCCGCCTGAATCCCCGCCTTCTTCACCACCCCACCCCACAACGCCAACTCCCGCTGAATGCGGTCGCCAAGCGCCTTCGGCGTGCTGACATTCACGTCATACCCACCCGCCGCCATGCGCTGGCGATACGCCGGATCGTCCCCAATCGCCTTCTGCGCCTTGACCAGCTTGTCGACCACATCCGCCGGCAGCTTCTGCGGCCCCACCAGCGCATACCATCCAGTCAGGTCATAGTCCTTCTGCCCCGACTCGATCATGGTCGGCACCGTGGGCAGCGCCGGATTGCGCGTCTTCGACGTGACCGCCAGCGCGCGCACCTTGCCGCCGTTGATATGGCCGATGGCGGTGCCGGTGATATCGAACATGAAGGTCACCTTGCCGCTCATCACGTCAGCCATCGCCGGCGAGTTGCCCTTGTACGGCACGTGCAGCATCTTCACGCCATTCATCTGCGCCAGCAGTTCCGCCGACAGGTGGTTCGATGCGCCTACGCCGGCCGAGCCGAACGAGACATCCTGCGGATGCTTGCGCGCGTAGTCGACCAGCTCCCCGACGTTCTTTGCCGGGAAATCCTTGTTCACCAGCAGCACGTTGGTGTAGTCGGTGATCAGGCCGATGTAGGTGAAATCCTTGACCGGGTTGAAGTTGACCGAACGCTGGATCAGCGGAGTCATGGTCATGGTGGGGCTGGCGACAAAGTACAGCGTATAGCCATCCGGCGTCGCCTTGGCGGTCATGTCGGCCGCGATGGCACCGCTGGCGCCGGCGCGGTTGTCCACCACCACCGGCTGCTTGAGCACGCGGCCCAGCTGCTCGGCGTAGATGCGCGCGGCGGTGTCGACCGGGCCGCCGGGGGCATAGCCCACCAGCAGCTTGACCGGCCGCGACGGGTAGGCGTCCGACGCCCAGGCCGCGCCCTGCAGCAGCAGGGTCGTGGTCAGTGCCGCCAGTGTGGTCCAGGTTTTCATTGTTGTCTCCTCCAGGTAGGGCTGAAATGCCCGGGCCGGCGTATCACGCCAGCCCGGTAAAAGGATTCGGGCTCAGTCCAGCAGCGCACGCAGCGGCTGCTTGAGCAGCTTGCCGCTGGCAGTCGTGGGAATGACGTCGACGGTGCGGATCTCTGCCGGGCGCTTGTACGGGGCCAGGCTTTCGCGCAGGTAGGCGTCGAGCGCCTTGGGATCGACGCTGGCGCCTTCCTGCGTCTCGATAAAGGCAACCACCTCCTCGTTGCCGTCGCTGGCGGGACGCCCGACTACCGCCGACTGGCGCACGCCGGGGAAGGCGTTGATCACCGACTCGACTTCGATCGGATAGACGTTGAAGCCCGAGCGGATGATCAGGTCCTTGGAGCGGCCGGAGATAAACAGCGCCCCGTCAGCATCCAGGTAGCCAAGGTCGCCGGTATTGAGCCAGCCGCCGGGCAGCAGCGCCTCGGCGGTCTGCTCGGGGTTGCGGTAGTAGCCGAGCATCACGCCCGGGCCGCGCACGCGGATCTGGCCGCGCTCGCCCGCGGGCAGCGGCGTGCCGGCATCGTGGGTGATCTCGATCTCGACGCCTTCGACGATGTGCCCGGCCGAGCAATCGGCGCGCGGCGCGTCCATGCGCGTGATGAACAGCGAGCCGGCATATTCGGTGATGCCGTACCCATGGTGCAGCGGCTGGCCGAACAGCGTCTCGACGTCGCGCTTGAGCGTTGGATCGAGCGGCGCGCCGCCGGTGTAGAGGTAGCGCAGGCGCGGATACTTGCCCGGGCCTGCGCCGTGCTGCGCCGCCACCGCCAGGATGCGCGTAAACATGGTCGGCACGCCCTGCAGGATGGTGACGCCCGGCGATGCCAGCGCCTCGAACACGTCGTTGCCGTCGAAGCGCGGGCGCAGGAACAGGCTGGCACCGGCGTAAAGGGTAGCCATCAGCACCGTGGCGATGCCGAAGATATGCGACATCGGCAGTGCCCCGTAGGCCACGTCCGCCTGCCCCATGTCGCGCGAGGTGGCGGAGATGCGGGCAAAGTGCGTCAGGCCGACATGCGGCACCATCACGCCCTTGGGCGCGCCGGTGGTGCCGGAGGTATAGATCAGCGTGGCGACCTGGCGCGCCTGCTCGCTGGCCACGCGTTCCGGCGCGCTGGCTGCGCGCAGTGCGAGCATGCCGTCGGCAAAGACGGGGCAGGCGCTGGCCTGCGCGCCGAGCCGCGCACCGTGCGCGGCGGCCACGTCGGACACATGGCCGGTGAACAGCACCAGCGCCGGCTGGGCGTGGTCGCGGATATTGTCGATTTCGCGCGCGGACAAGCGCGCGTTGACCTGGATCGGCCAGGCATGCAGCAGGCTGCTGGCGAACAGCGTCACCACCATCTCGTTGCAGTTCTCGCCGACCATCATGACCCGGTCGCCTTCGCCCACGCCCTGCGCCGCCAGCCAGTCGCGCGCCGCTTCGATGCGCTGCCACAGTTCGCCATAGCTGATCACGGCGCCGCTTTCGAACAGGCAAGGCGCGGCGGGCGTCTGCGCGGCCCAGTGGCGGGGGATATCGTGGATGTATTCGGGGCGGAAGGAAGACATGCGGCTGGCTCGTTCGGGATACGGCTGGGTTGGCGATGCTTGCCGGCGGCAAATGCGCCGGAATGCACCCCGACGCACTTGAGCAGGCCGCGCCAGTTTGCGCCAAGGCTGCCTGTCGCGGTATTTGGAATTGGCTAAGGCCGTGTTCGTCCACGCCGCCACCACCCGGCTCAGGTGGTTCCGCCGGCACGAAGGGCGACTTTATGATTGATAAAGCAATGGAGAACGCCCCGCGCCCTACAATCGGCCGGCACACCTAGGGCTGCACCGGTTGCTTGCCAGCAGCGGACGCCCGCGTAACGAGGGGACATTCAGATGGATTTGCGTTTCACCGCCGAGGAACAGGCCTTCCGCGAGGAAGTCCGCGCTTTCGTGCAGGCCAGCCTGCCGGAAGACATCCGCAACAAGGTGCTCAACCACCAGCGCGTCGAGAAGGACGATTACGTCCGCTGGCACCGCATCCTGCAGGCCCACGGCTGGGGCGCTCCCACCTGGCCCACGCAATGGGGCGGAACCGGCTGGACCGCGCTGCAGCGCCTGATCTTTGAAATCGAGACGTTCCGGGCCGGCGCGCCGCGCCTGCTGCCGTTCGGCCTGACCATGATCGGCCCGGTGCTGATGAAATACGCCAGCCCCGAGATGCAGCAGCGCTTCCTGCCGCGCATCCCGGGCGTGGAAGACTTCTGGTGCCAGGGCTATTCCGAGCCGGGCTCCGGTTCCGACCTGGCCTCTCTGAAGACCCGCGCCGTGCGCAAGGGTGACAAGTACATCGTCAACGGCCAGAAGACCTGGACCACGATGGCCCACTTCGCCGACTGGATCTTCTGCCTGGTGCGCACCGATCCCGATGCCAAGGCGCAGGAAGGCATCTCCATGCTGCTGATCGACATGAAATCGCCCGGCGTGACCGTACGCCCGATCAAGACGCTCGACGGCGGCCACGACGTGAACGAGACCTGGTTCGAAGACGTGGAAGTGCCCGTGGAGAACCTGGTCGGCGAAGAGAACCGCGCCTGGACCTACGCCAAATACCTGCTCGGCCACGAGCGCACCGGCATTGCCGGCATCGGCCACTGCCACCGCGAGCTGCGCCAGCTCAAGCACTACGCCAGCCAGGCCACCGATGGCGCCGGCCGCCCGCTGATCGAGGACGTGCGCATGCGCGACAAGATCGCCCGCGTCGAGATGGACATCATGGCGCTGGAAATGCTGCTGCTGCGCGTCGCCACGCAGGCCGCCGGCACGCCCGGACCGGAAGCGTCGATCGTCAAGATCCGCGGCTCGGAAGTGCAGCAGGACCTGGGCATGCTGATGATGGAAGTGGCCGGCCCCAACGCCTGGCCGTATTCGCCGGAGTGGCTCGAGCCGGGCGCCACGCAGCCGGTGTCCGGCCCCGAGTGGGCCGCCCCCGCCTCCTCTACGTACTACGACATGCGCAAGACCTCCATCTACGGCGGCGCGACCGAAGTGCAGAAGAACATCATCTCCAAGATGATCCTGGGTTTCTGAAGGGATAGCTGACATGGACTTCACCTACAGCGAAGAGCAACAGATGCTGGCGGACAGCCTGCGTCGCTTCATCGATACCGAATACACCTTCGAGGCCCGCCGCAAGAGCGCGCGCCAGGGCGAAAGCCTGGATCGCGGCGTGTGGAACAAGCTCGCCGAGATGGGCGTGCTGGGCCTGACCGTGCCGGCGGACTTCGGCGGCTTCGGCGAAGGCGCCGCCAGCCAGCTAGTGGTGCAGCGCGAGCTGGGCCGCGGCCTGGTGCTGGAGCCGGTCACGCCCAGCGGCGTGATGGCCGCCTCCATCCTCAACGCCTGCGGCAGCGACGCGCAGAAGCAGGAATGGCTGCCCGCGATCGCCTCTGGCGAGCGCATCGTCACGCTGGCCTACCTGGAGCCAACCACGCGCTACCGCCCAGAATCGGCCCGCGCCAGCGCCGAGCGCAGCGGCGACGGCTACGTGATCAGCGGCACCAAGAGCGTGGTCTGGCACGGCGCCGCCGCCGACGCCTACCTGCTGACCGCACGGGTATCCGGCAGCAACGAGATCGCACTGTTCCTGGTGCCGCGCGACAGCAAGGGCCTTGGCGTGACCGCCTATCCCACCATCGACGGCCTGCGCGCCGCCGACCTGTCGCTGCAGAACGTCACCGTGCCGGCCAGCGCACTGGTGGGCCAGGCCGCAGACGGCCTGGCGGCGCTGGGTGTCGGCCTCGAGCACGGCATCGCCGCGCTGTGCGCCGAAGGCGCGGGCGCCATGGAGAAGCTGATCCAGATCACCGGCGAATACCTGGGCACGCGCCAGCAGTTCGGCAAGCCGCTGGCCAGCTTCCAGGCACTGCAGCACCGCATGGCCGACATGCTGGTGCAGAAGGAACTGGCGCTGTCGATGGCCTACGTGGCGGCGCAGGCGCTGGATGAAACCGATCCTGCCGCGCGCCGCCGCATGCTGTCGGCCGCCAAGGTGACGGTCGCCCGCGCCGGGCGCTTTGTCGGCCAGCAGGCGGTGCAACTGCACGGCGGCATGGGCATGACCGACGAGCTGTCCGTGGGCGACTACTTCAAGCGCCTGACCATGCTGGACCAGCTGCTGGGCGACAGCGACTATCACCTGCAGCGCTTCGGCGAAGTGATGGAAGCCTGATCCGGCCAGCGGCCGCTGGCCGCCAGGTTGCTATGAGGCCGGGTAGTTACCCGGCCTCTTCTTGTTTACACCTCGCTCCGACAGGCTAGGGAAATCCACTAGTCCGTTCCAACGATTCCCGGCCGCGGCGCCGTCACTACCCTGTGACCACAGGCACGGGCGTCGCCGGCCATTCCCCTAGGAGCGAGACTGCAATGACATCCACTACACATAGACTGCTGCGCGGCAGCCTGCTGGTGACCAGCATGGCACTGGCCGCGGCAGCGTGGGCGAAGGTCACCCCCGAAGACCTCAAGCAGCTTGACGGCAACCTGACGCCGATGGGCGCGGAGCGGGCCGCCAGCAAGGACGGCGATGTGCCCGCATGGTCCGGCAAGTGGCTGGGCACGCCGCCAGGCGTCAAATACCAGCGCGGCGATCGCTATCCCGATCCGTACGCCGACGAAAAACCGCTGTTCGTCATCACGGCGCAGAACGTGGCGCAGTATGCCGAACGCCTGACCGACGGCCAGAAGGCGCTGTTCAAGAAGTACCCCGATACCTTCAAGATGCCGGTGTACGCCAGCCATCGCGACTTCCGCTACGAAGACACCGTCTACAAGGACGTCCGCACCTACGCCACCACCGTCAAGATGACGAGCGATGCCAACGGCCTGAAGGACGCGGGCCCGCAAGTGCCCTACCCGATCCCGAAGACGGCCATGGAGCTCCTGTGGAACCAGCGCTTCTCGTCGGCCGTCGGCACCGAGAAGGCGCAGTACGACCAGGCCGTGGTCTACCCGAATGGCTCGATCGCATGGGGACGGGTCTCGTACAGCATCCTCTCGCCGCGCAACAACGGCAAGTTCGACCCGCACAACACGCTCAACGAGCGCTCCTTCTTCCGCACTGCAACCGACCTGCCGCTGCGCGACCGGGGCCAGGTGATCGTGGGTTATGCCGTGTGGGACCAGGAAGGCTCCGACACCAACCGCACCTGGATCTACAACCCGGGCACGCGGCGCGTGCGCCAGGCGCCGGAATTCGGCTTCGACCAGCCGCAGGGCCCCGGCGGCTTCCGCACCGTGGATGACGACCGCCTCTTCAACGGCTCCGGCGAGCGCTACAACTGGAAGATCGTCGGCAAGAAGGAGATCTATGTCCCGTACCACAACTACAAGCTGCTGAGCACGTCGATCAAGTACAAGGACCTGCTGACCAACGGCCATGCCAGCCCTGACGTCATGCGTTATGAGCTGCATCGCGTATGGATCCTGGAAGCAACGCTCAAGTCCGGCTTCCGGCACCAGTATGCGAAGCGCGTGCTGTATCTCGACGAAGACACCTGGCAAGCCCTCGCCGCCGACAACTACGATGGCCGCGGCCAGCTGTGGCGCACCAACCTGCAGGCCTCGGTCTACGCCTACGATGCGCGCCGCTATCATCCGACCGCGGTGTTCTACCATGACCTGATTTCCGGCGCTTACTTTGCGGACCGCCTGACCAACGAAGGCCCGATGTTCCAGCTGAACAACAGCCCTGAGTTCACCGAAGCGTTCTTCTCCCCGGACGCCGCGCGCGGATCGGGTACCTGACCACATCGCATGATCCGGCCGGGCGAGTCTTCGCCCGGCCGCGCCACGTCTCCCCTTCCTTCCTCCTCCCTCGCCACTGCGCCGGCGTAGCCATGCGCCATAAGCCCCTCGTGGATTGGCCGCAAGCCCACCTTTGAGAAATTCCCGTCTCAAAGTCGGATTCGTCCCAGCAACTTATCGGCCTGCCGTCGATACCCTTGCACATTGCGGTGCGTGCCTCCTGCCGTGCACCGCTGCTCTGGCGGTGACCTCAACCCGTCCGCCTTTTCTTTGACCGCTGGCGATCCAGGCCCGGTGCACATCAACGAGGGCAGCGCGATGCCAGTGCCCGGGGACGGTGTTCTCGCCGGGTGAAGCTGTGCAAGACAAGAGCCATCATGAACACAAGACTCTATCGGCTGGTATTCAATGCCGTTCGCGGCATGCTGGTGGCAGTTCGCGAAAGCGCGACGGGATGCGCCAAGGGCCGCCATGGCGGAACGCGCGGCGGCGCGACAACGGCGTTCGTGCCGGTGCTATGGCTCACCGCTGTGACGACGGCAATGATGGGCGTCCCCGTAGCGGCGCAGACGCTGCCGATCCAGGCGGACAGGAATGTGCCAGGGCAACGTCCGGTGGTCGGGGCCGCGTCCAATGGCGTCCCGGTCGTGAACATCGCCCCGCCCCAACGCAACGGTGGAACCAGCGTCAACAATTTCATCCAGTACAACGTAGGCCCGTCCGGCGTGGTGCTGAACAACGGCGGCCAGAACTCGCAGACCCGGATTGCGGGCTGGGTTCAGGGCAACGTGCAGCTGGGCAACAGCAGTGCCGGCAATATCGTGGTTCAGGTGACGCAACCCAATCCGTCACAATTGCTAGGGGCGCAGGAAATCGCCGGCAATCGCGCCAACCTGGTCCTGGCCAACCCCGCGGGCATCACCTGCTCGGGCTGCGGCGTGATCAATGCAGACCGCTTCACGCTTTCAACGGGGCGCCCGGTGTTTGGGGCCGATGGCAGCCTGACCGGGTTCGATGTGCGGGAAGGCCATATCGGGATTGATGGCCCAGGCCTGTCCAGCCCGCAGGCGCAGGTCGATCTGCTGGCGCGCTCAATCAGCATTAACGCCGAACTGTGGGCCAAGCGCCTGAACGCCATCACCGGCGCCAACCAGATCGACCATGCCACGCTCAACGCCACGCCGCAGGCGGGCACGGGCGCCGCGCCGCGGTTCGCCCTGGACGCCGCGGCGCTGGGTTCGATGTACGCGAATTCGGTACGCCTCATCGGTACCGAGAAAGGCGTCGGTTTCAATATCGGCGGTGGCATCACGGCCCGCGCGGGCGATATCGTGGTCGACAACAATGGCGATGTGCGCATCGTGCCCGGCGGCCGCCTGCAGGCCGAAGGCGGCGCCTCGGTTGCCGGTTCGAATATCGACAACGCAGGCACGGTCACCACGCGCGGCGGCATCACTGCCAACACGCCGGGAGATCTCACCAACAGCGGCACGTTGGCAGCCGGCACCGACCTGCTGGGCACGGCCGAACGCATCATGAACACGGGCACCATCGGTGCCGGGGTCGACGCCAATGCCAATGTCACCGGCGCGGGCACGGCCAACCTTGCCGCGCGCACCGCCATCCAGTCCAGCGGCACCATCGTGGCTGGCGCAGACACGAACCTGTCGGCCCCGGCGCTTGATCTGAGCCACGGCACCGTCATCTCGCACAACACCGCCAGCCTGTCGGCCTCGGGTGACATCACCCACCAGAACGCGCGGCTCGAAGCCAACGCCGTCCACGTCAATGCCGGCGGCACGGTGGACAACCGGGGCGGCGCCATCGTGGCCGGCGCCAATGGCGGCCAGGTCAACGGTGCCAGCATCCTGAACCAGACCGGCGCCATCACCAGTGCCGGCGCACTGGGTGTCTCCAGCACGCAGGCCGTGGACAACACCGGCGGCACCATCGCCGGCACTGGCGCGACCACTGTGGCGGGGGCGACCATCGTCAATCGCAGCGGCGTAATCGGCTCCGTGCAGGACAGCCTGTCACTGAATGGCGCACTGGACAACACCGCCGGCAAGGCGCTGGCGGCCAGGGACCTGACCGTTGCCGGCGGCGCCATCGTCAACGACCACGGACAGCTTTCGGCGGGCCAGGCGCTCAAGGCCGACACGGGCCTCTTTGACAACCGCGCGGGCGTGGTGCAGTCCACCGGGCTCCTGATGATCGACACGCACGGGCAACTGTACGACAACAGCAATGGTGGCGTGACAGTCGCCAATGGGGCAATGACCCTCACCACGGGAGCGTTCAGCAACCGGGCCGGTACGCTATCCGGGCAGCGGTCGGCCACGGTGACGGCAACGACCTTCGACAACACCGGAGGCAAGTTCGTCGCGGGCGGACCGTTGACGGTGACCGGCAACAGCCTCGCCAATCAGGATGGCTATCTTGCCACGAACGGCGATGCAAAGATCCTGCTAACCGGCGCCTACGACCACACGGCGGGCTTTACTCACGC
Source organism: Cupriavidus sp. L7L (assembly GCF_004353535.1). NCBI lineage: Bacteria > Pseudomonadati > Pseudomonadota > Betaproteobacteria > Burkholderiales > Burkholderiaceae > Cupriavidus > Cupriavidus sp. L7L. The sequence continues at coordinate 137,459 of NZ_SMNY01000011.1, read as the reverse complement.
GGGCGGCATGGTCGACTTGCAGGCGAGCACGGTGATGAACCGCAGCACGGTGATGAACCGCAGCACGCTGGGCGGCACAGAGGCGGCCCCCAAGGGAATAGAAGGCGGCACCGTTCGGATTGCTGCCAGCACCATTGACAACATCGACGGCGTCCTGCGGGCTGACACGGCCATGACCGTTGGCGCGACGAAGCTGGATAACAGCCGGGGCGAAGTGACCTCGGGCGGCACTGCGCAACTCAATGTCGGCGCCACCACCAACGCCGACGGACTGCTGGCCGCCAACAGCCTGCTTGGCATCGAGGGCAGCAGCCTTACCGGCGATGGCACGCTGCAGTCGAATGCGGGTGACATCGCTGTCAAGCTTCAAACCGGGTTCCATAACATCAAGACTGTGGCCGCTGCGCAGGACCTCAAGGTCTTCATCGAGGATGTCAACGGCAACGCCATTGGCGACATCACCAACGATGGCAAGATGGTGGCTGGACGGGACGCCAGCTTCCACGGGCAGAACGTGAGCAACCACGGGGAACTGTTCGGCGCCCGCAGCAATACCATCCGCGCCGACGCGGCGGTCACCAACAGCGGGCTGATCGATGGCGGCGCGTTGCGCGTGCAGGCCGGAACGACGGTCACCAACACCGATCGCATCTTCGGGGACTCTGTTGCCATTAGCGCCGGCGTGCGGATCCTGAACGACCAGAGCGACACGACCGGCCAGGGCGGCGTGATCGCTTCGCGCACCGGCGATGTCAACCTGGGAGCGCCGGCCATCGTCAATCGCGAGCACGGGCACATCCTGTCGTCGCAGGACCTGAACGTCGGTGGTGCGCTGGACGCCGAAGGCAAGGCCACGGGACAGGCCACCTCGCTCACCAACGCCTCAGCCACCATTGACGTGGCGCGCAACGCCAACATCAACGCGGCCAGCATCCGCAACGAAAACAGCCATTTCGAAACGCAGGTAACGGACACGGGCGTCCAAAGGACTCTGGCCTATCGCCTCAAGGGGTCCCTGGACGATATCGACCCGGCCACGACGCTCATCTTTGACTGGAGCGGCAAGGACGATTACTTCCATCCTGGCACGGACCTGGGCTGGCTGTACCGCGATGGCAACCAGAAAGGCGCTGCACGCGTGCTGCTGCTGCCCTCGGAGCAATATCCGTTCGCCGAGTTCGGGCCGCCGTTCGATTGGTCGCGACGCCCCGACGGTGAGGCGGGTCCGGTTATGCCGTGGCAGAGCCTTTATTACCCGGACTCCTATGGCGGCCTGCCGCAAAACCAGTGGTCGCCGGTGGGGCTGGCCTACACCTCGCATTACGAGAAGGATGTCAACGGCGACCCGGTGCTGGTGACGCAGCAGTACAATTACCCGCCCGACCACCCGATCTGGGACAAGCTGAAGGTGGCGCGCCCCGACAGTGCGCCTCCGCCCTATGCCTCGCCCTGCGAGGTCGATACCCCGCCGGCGTGCATCGCCGCGCGGCAGAAGTACGTGGACTGGCAAGGCGCCAATGTTGCGAAGTATGAAGCGCTTAACGGCAAGATCGTCGCCTTCAACAAGGATTTCCACGCGCGCACCGTCGATAACTTCTATGCCGTTGACAAGCAGACGCAAGTGCGCGAGGAGGTGGTTTTGCACACCGATCCCGCACGGCTGCTGGTCGGCGGCAATGCCACGCTCAATGGAGTCGTGGTCAACGACAAGAGCGAGATCGCCATCGGCGGCAAACTGAGCGTGCCGGCACCGGTGCGCAACGAAGGGTATATCGGCACCCGCTTCGAGGCTGTCACCGGCACGCAGGCGTGGCACTACATCAACCACGGTGTCAATGCACCGGACCGGCGCTCTACCACCGCGGAAATCCCGCCGGTGGCGTTGACGCTGCCGCTGGTGCTGGCAACGGGCACCACAAAGCAGAACCTGCATACCGTGCCCGGCAGCGGTGCGAACATCGATCCGAAGGCCGGCACCGGCCCGATTGCCGGCGCGCCAACCTTGACCCAGGTGTCGCTCAACCCAGGCGGGAGTACGACCGGCGGCCGCCTGGGCGGCGAGGTGATCCGCACTGTCACGCCGTCGCTGTCTATGCCTAACAACGCGCTGTTCGTCATGCGCACCGATCCCGGCGCACGCTACCTGATCGAAACCGATTCGCGCTTCACTAACCAACGCCAGTGGCTGTCCAGCGACTTCATGCTGTCCCAGTTGGAGCGGGAACCGGCTAGGGTTCTCAAGCGCCTGGGCGATGGCTTCTACGAGGCGCGACTGGTCGCGGACGCGGTGCTGCTCGGCACTGGCCAGCGCTTCGCCGGCGACTACACCGACAATGAGGCCCAGTACAAGGCGCTGATGCAGTCAGGTGTTGAGTTCGCCAGGCAGTTTTCCCTGAACGTCGGCACGGCACTGACCGCCGAGCAGATGCGGGCGCTGACCGCCGACATCGTCTGGCTGGTGGAACAGACCGTCACGCTGCCGGACGGCTCCACGCAGCAGGTGCTGGTGCCGCAGGTGTACCTGAAGGTGCGCGAGGGCGACCTCAAGGGTGACGGCACGCTGATCACGGCGCGCAACATGGCGATCCGGACCGACGGGGACGTAAAGAACAGCGGCACCATCGCAGCGCGCGACGTGATGCTGATCGACGCGGGCAATATCCGCAATGAGCGCGGCACGCTGTCGGCCGGTGCCATGGCGCTGAACGCGAAGCAGGATATCGACAACCTCGGGGGCAGGATCAGCGCTGGCAACCTGGCTGCCAAGGCAGGCCGTGACATCAACCTGACCACCACCACGGCATCGGCCGCCAACATGGCCGGCAAGTCTGGTGCCAGCCGCACCGTCATCAGCGGGATCGCCAGTGTGGAGGCGGACAACGCAGCCCTCGTGGCGGGCCGCGACATCAATAGCCAGGCGGCCAGCATCTCGGCAACCGACAACCTCGGCATGCGTGCCGGACGGGACATCAACCTGGACACGGTGAAGGTGGCTGAGAGCTTCGACGCCGTCGCGGACGCGAAGAACCGTTCCAGCGTTGCGCGCCATGCGGATATCGGCACGCAGATCACAGGTGGCGACGTGACGCTCGTCGCCGGCCAGGACGTCAATGCAAAGGCTGCATACGTGAGCGCCGATGACGCCCTTGTTGTCAGCGCGAGACGTGATATCAACCTGAAGGCCGGTGAGGCCAGCACCGCAGTACGCGATGAGCAGTCCATGCAAAGCGGCGGCTTCCTCTCGAAGAAATCCACCCATACCATCGATGCGGCAAGCCGCACGCAGGCGCTTGGCAGTACCTTCTCCGGGGACGCGGTGGACATGGTGGCAGGCCGGGACCTCACCACCTCGGGCAGCACGATTGCGGCCACACATGACGTGAACCTCGACGCCAGGCGCAACATTACCATTGGCACTGCCGAAACCACCTCGTCAGCCTACGGCTTCAAGGAGGAGAAGAGGACTGGATTTGGCGCCACCGGTTCCGGCCTCTCCTACGGCAAGCGCGAGCAGAAAGACACCGTCAACGACAACGGGACGCAGCAGGTGGGCAGCCTCGTCGGCTCCACGGACGGCAGCGTACACATGAAAGCCGGCAGCATTCTCACGGTCACGGGCAGCGACCTGATCGCTGCGAAGGACATCACCGGGATTGGCGCGGATGTCACCATCGAAGCCGCGCAGAACCGCCAGCACCACGACGAGTCGCACGAGGTCAAGCAAAGCGGCTTCACGCTGGGCGTGTCGGGCGGCGCCATCGGCGCAGCGATCAACGCGGCCAACAAGGTCAGCTCGGCCAGCCAGAGCCAGGACGGACGGGCCTCGGCGCTGTGGAGCATCGCGGCGGCGCGCGACGTGGCCGATACCGGCGCCGCGCTGGCGCAGGCCGGGGGCAACCCGCTTGCCGGCGCTGCCGTCACGCTGTCGTGGGGCACCAGCCAGAGCAAGCAGACGCTCACCGAGGACAGCAGCAGTCACAACGGATCCAACGTGTCGGCGGGAGGTACCACGGCCTTCATTGCCACCGGCGTCGATGCCAATGGCAACAAGACGGCCGGCAACCTGAACCTCATCGGCTCGAACATCGATGCCAACAAGGTGGCGCTGGGTGCGAAGAACGACATCAACATCGTGTCGGCCACGGATACAAACGATAGCCACAGCATCAACAAGTCGAGCAGCGCCAGCGTCGGTGTCTCCTATGGCGCGCAAGGATTCGGCGTAGCGGCCTCGGCCTCCAAGTCCAAAGGCAATGCGGATAGCAAGGGTACGACCCAGGTCAACAGCCATGTGACTGGCAAGGAATCCGTCACGTTTGTGTCGGGCAACGACACTAATATCCTGGGTGCCACGGTCAGTGGCGGCAAGGTGGTGGGCGACGTGGGCGGCAACCTGAATATCGCCAGCCGGCAGGACACCGAGGAGATGCGCGCCAAGCAGGAAAGCATGGGTGGAGGCTTCAGTATCAGCCAGGGTGGCGGCTCGGCCAGCTTCTCGGCGAGCAAGGGCAAGGCCAGCGGCAGCTATGCGAACGTGAGCGAACAATCGGGCATCCAGGCGGGCGACGGCGGCTTCGACATCCGCGTGGAGGGCAATACCGCCATCAAGGGCGCGGTGATCGCCAGCGCGGGCGACAAGGACAAGAATCACCTTGATACCGGCACGCTCAGTTTCAGCGACATCCAGAACCACTCGGACTACAGCGCGACCTCGTTCGGCGTGTCTGGGGGCATTACCACTGGTCCGCAGAACGGCGAGAAGAACAGCGGCCAGACCTCGGGCAAGAACACTGGCGGCATCAGCCCCATGATTCCGCAGCACGAAAGCGGCAGGCAGGACGGCCTGGCGCACAGCGCGGTGGCGAACGGCACGATCATCATCCGCGACACGAGGAGCCAGAAGCAGGACCTTGCGGACCTCAAGCGTGACACCGCTGGTACCAACACCACGGTAGGCAAGAATCCCGACCTGAAGAACGTGCTCGGTAAGCAGTCGGACATGATGGCGGCGGCGCAGGCGGCGGGCGAGGCGGTGGCGAAGACGGTGGGCGACGTCGCGGGTGCCAAGCAGAAGGAAGCACTGGCAAAGGCCGAGGCGGCCGAGAGGCGCGGCGATGCGGCGCTGGCAGCGCAATATCGTGCCGATGCCGAGAACTGGGGGGAAAATGGCGACTACCGAGTCGCCTTGCATGCAGCAGGCGGTGCGCTGGTTGCGGGCCTGGGTGGCGGCAGTGCCATCGCCGGTGCGGCTGGTGCCGGCGCCGCCTCGATGGCTTCCGGTATCAGCAAGGACATCAGCAATGGCGTCAAGAATTCCCTGGGCACCGGAAATGCCAGCCTGGATGAGGCAATCGGCAATATTGTCGCGAATATTGTGGCTGGCGGGATTGGCGCAGTGGTAGGCGGAGGCTCCGGCGCGGCGACGGCGGCGAATGTGGATCGCTTCAACCGTCAGGTACATCCGGACGAGCGGGAACTCGCCAAAAAAATGGCAGCCAACAGCAAGGGAAAATACACGGCCGACCAAATCGAGGCGCAGATGCGCCTGTCGGATCGGGTTGACATGAGCGGCAATGTGCTGGAGTCGGGTGGTCCCGATCAAATCAACGCCGCCACAACGAAGCCCTACGATAGTGGCGTTCAATGGATATCGGTTGCACAGACGACGCAAATCCGGGAGGTGCAGGCTCAAGGAGACGCGGAGATCATCGCCTATATTCAGTCGCAACAGAAAGCGATGCAGGGCGATGTCCCCTACACCAGCCGACAGGACTATAGCAACGTCACAAAATATAGCGGCTCGCCTGGATCATTTCCCACTGCCACGTGCGGGACGGGCCAAGGCGATTGCGCAGCTGGGCTCCCCAAGGCTATGGGTGAGAAGGAAGTCAATGACAGGCGTGAGAATTTTGCGGACGGTGCAAGCTGGGCTGGTCAACAGGCTGGCCGAATCGCTTCCACTGCGACTGCGGCGGCGGCAATACCCGGTGCGCATGTGCCCTTGGCAAACGGAGTGTCAGTGATGGCGACGGCCGCAAGTTATGCCTTGACTGTACTGCAACAAACGGTACGTCCGAACGCCGGATCACTCGCTGCCGATACAGTATCCGCTGGTTTTGGCGAAGCCGCAAATGCAATTCCTGGCTACGGAAAGCTACTTGCTCCAGTGGTAAACGAAGCCTTGGAAGCAGGGAAAGGGTCAGACTGGTCCAAAGATGCGCAAAAGAAGATCAATGAGAGTCTGAGGAAATGATGAAGTTTTTGAAAAATGGAAATCTCAATGGGATGTCAATTGCCTTGCTTCTTGGCTCCGGCCTATTTCTTCTGTATGCAAGTGTCAATTTGGTCGAGAGTTATCTCGGCAAGCTGGCATGCTTTTCTATAGGACTGACTGCAGTTGCGGCCGCTGGCTTTTCGGGCCGAGCGAAGGCGCTTGGGCTACGTCCGTTTGGCGAATCACCCTGGCGTAGAGCGAAGCGTACTTACGCGGAAGATGACAAACCGAAGGAGTAAGTTCCAACCACCCGTTGGACGATGTGAGTGCTACCTGAATGGCATCGGATGAGACTTGCTAGCTCGCGCCTCAAGCATCAACGTCTCCGCAAAGTCCGTTCAGCCCTGCCGCTAGTGGATGTATCACTGGTACGCCTGGGCCGGTTTCTGGAGGGTTGACACCCTGGAGTCATTCGACCCAAATCAAATCTAACGAAAAGTGAGCACAGCGCTATGGTAGGAATTCCAGGACCCTCGGGTGATCAATACAAGAAGATGTCACGTCGAGCCAAGTATGCGTATTGGAGCGGCGCTGCGCTAGTTTTTGGGACAGTAGCATTTGTGTGGGTAGCTAAGTTGAGGGCTGATGAGAGTGTCCTTCTGGAAGTAGCCTAACCAGGCCCACAACAAGCAGCTCTACATCCGGACTGAGCAAGGACTCTCCGAGCTTTGGCAAGTCCTTCGGTGTTGGTGGAGTGACTGCGGCATTTACCCCGGTTGGCCTTTCTGCAAGCCAATTTGGTAAGTGGGAGCAAGGGTAACGTCGGTGGCCTTCAATGCAGGATTAGCAGGAACCGCAGCATATGGTGCATCTTCGATATTCAGTCCGGGACAGAATGCTGGTCTAACTGGGGGCATTGCCTCCTCAGGATCGACTCTTGGGTCTGTGATTAATGCGACGATGCTGGGTTCAGCGGGCGCCGCGATGAATCAGTTAATTCAGGTAATGTCCGGCCTGGCACAGACTGCAATCGAGGCGTATGGAAAAGCAAACAAGCAGAAATAACCCAATGAATGCGAGCAGAAAGAAGATGATGTTGAGGGCCGCAATAGCCTATACGGCCCTTCTAGGACTCCCCGGCGTCATCGCGTTGTTTTCCTTTGCTCAGGGAGCAGGTTGGAAGCCAATATTGGTTGGTATGCCGGTCATTCTGACAATCTTTGCCAGCATTACGTATCAGCTAATAAAAGAACTTCGAGCGCTGGGCCGCGAGGAAAGGGGGGAACCTTATCCACCCACCAAGCGCGGGCTGTGGGATGAGGAATAAAGGGAAACCGCATGAAACTCTTCAACAAGCTAATCAGACCTCCCTCAGCTCTGACATCGGACCGGTACGCACTTTCACAAGTTGCGCTTTATATTTTTGCATTAGTGCTCGGCGTCACCGCTGCATTCCAGATGGTTGCCGCACTTTCCACTCCCGCAACGCAGATTCCTTTTGGCGAAAATCGCCTTTTGCTGTATGCCTCTCCAGCCATTCAGAATTTCTTCTGGTCCTGCGGGATGATTTATCTGTCGCACAAGCTACAGAACGATCCAAGCGAACTTGCCTGGAAGTTGTGTATCGGCATCATGTTGATGCAGATCCTTGTCACCATACTGCAGATGATTGCCAGTGCAAACGCGCTTTCGCTAATGGCGCTTGCCCTCGCGATCTTTGGCCTTGGCTCCCTTCTCGTTGGCAAGGACAGTTCACCAGCGGATGAGGGAGTGTGCCGGGGCCGTGAGTTGGAAGAATAGGCAGGCCCCAATGTTGTCATTTCCTTCCTACGCGCGCCGCAAGGCGCGCGGTGTCTCCCCTTTTGTCCCATTCCTGCTGTCGTTGCCATCGCTGGCCTTCGCGCAGGCCCTGCCGTTCCTCCCGGGTGTCACCCCGAACGACGCCATCGAGCGCCGCCAGGAACAGCAGCAGGAAGCAGCGCGTGAACGTGCCATGGCCCGCCCGGATGTGCTAACGCCCGCGCCAGCCGAACCCGCCACCGCGGGGCCGCTGATCCTGCCCGCCGAGACGCCATGCTTCCCCATCAGGACCGTGGAATGCGAAGGCGCCGAGGACTTCGAGTGGCTGCGCAACGAGGCCGGCATCCTGCCGGGCCAGTGCGTGGGCGGCAAGGGACTGGAAGCGATCCAGGATTACTTTTCGTCGCGGCTTGTCTCTCAAGGCTACGTGACCACGCGCGTGCTGATTCCCGAGCAGAACCTCGCCAGCGGCACGCTGCGCCTGCGTGTGGTGGCCGGGCGCATCACCGGCGTCAAGGCCGATGGCACGCCCGGCTGGTGGCGCACCGTGCTGCCAACGGGTCCGGCCGGGCTGGTGAACCAGCGCGACCTCGATCAGGGCATGGAGAACATGCGCCGCCTGCAAGGCCAGGCCGATGCCACCATTGACCTCGTGCCCGGCGAGAATCCGGGCGACACCGAAGTGGTGGTCAAGCCCGGCAGTGGCAAGCGCTGGCATGCCTTGCTCACCGGCGACAACGGCGGGTTGGAGAACACCGGCAAGTACCAGATGGGCGGCACGCTGACGGTGGACTCTCCACTGCTCCTGTACGACAGCCTGACGATCTCTGGCAACACCAACGCCAATGTCGGCAACGGTGCCGCCGGCACGCGCTCGTCGGCCATCAACTACAGCGTCCCGTTCGACTACTGGAACGCCTTCTTCAACGCCAACCGGTCGAAGTACCACCAGACCGTGGCGGGCTTCGAGGGCGATATCGTCTACGGCGGGCGCAGCACGCAGATCGAAGCAGGCCTCGGTTATGTGCCGTTTCGCAATGCCTCGGGCAAGACCAGCCTGTATGGCAAGGTGTTCCGCAAGAGCGCGAGCACCACGCTGGATGGCATCGACATCGCCGTGCAGCACCGGGATTTCGTCGGCTTGGAATTCGGCGCCGCGCACCGCCAGTTCTTCGGTGCCAATGTGTTCGATGTCGGCGCGGCGTGGCACCGGTCACTGCCCGCGCACTCGAAGGCACCGGGCTTCGTGCTGGGCGATCCGGCCTGGGATGGCAAATCGGAGATTGTGCTGGCGAATGCCGGCCTGATGGTGCCGTTCCAGGTGGTGGGACAGCGCCTGCGTTACCAGACCAATGTCCGCATGCAGTATGCACGCACGCGCATCATGCCGTCTGACTACTTCACCATCGGCAATCGCTATTCGGTGCGCGGTTTCGATGAGCAGCTCACGCTGGCCGCCGAGAACGGCGTGACGTGGCGCAACGACCTCGCCTGGCAACTTGGCAACACTGGTCACGAGGCGTTCGTCGGCTTCGACGCCGGCCACGTGAGCGGCCCCTCGGCGCAATTTCTGGTGGGCCAGACGCTGATGGGAGCAGTGATCGGTGCGCGCGGACGCTGGGCCATGCACCGCTATGCGGCGCTGACTTACGAGGTGACGCTCGGCTGGCCGGTCAAGAAGCCGGAACTGTTCCGCACCCGCTCGCCCAACGTCGCCGCCCAGATCGGGCTCGATTTCTGATCGTCCCTGCATCGCCCCTGCTGGTCGCGATGCTCGGAGCCGTCCTTGACTGGTCCGCCCCCATTCTTCCGTAAATTGCCACGGCAAGGCTTTCCGGCCGGTGGTGTGAGAGCAGACCAGGCGGCACTGGTACATGCCGCCACCGCTTCAGAACGTCAGCGGACGCTGCGCGGCATCGAGGCCGCCATCGATGAACACCACGTTGCCATGCAAATAGGCCGCCCGCGGCCCGCAAAGGAAGGCGATCAGCGCTGCCACCTCTTCGGGCTGCGCACGGCGACCCAGCGGTGGCAGGAAATCGCGTATGGCATCGCCGTAGCGCGGATCCTTCAACCCCGCCTGCAGCAGCGGTGTTTCCACCGCACCCGGCGCCACCACGTTGAGGCGAACACCCGCCTGCCCCCAGGCTCCGGCACGTTGCCGCGCAGCTGCCGTCACCGCATGCTTGGAGCTGGCATAGGCGATATAGCCAGCCTGGTCCCGCGTCGCTTCCGCCGCCGCGGCAGCTTCGAGCAAGGCACGCACGCCGGCCTCATCGACGGCGAGGTAGGCATCGCGCAAAGAGCTGCCCTCCCAGCACTGCAGCGTGGCGGAACTGGAAGACACCACCACGGCGCACGGATCCCGCCCGTGGCGCAGCGCATCGAACAAGCCATCCAGCAACGCCACCACGCCGAAGTAGTTGACCGACGCCACCAGTGTTGCAGGATCGACATGCGGGCCCAGGCCGGCGCAGCAGATCAACTGGTCGATGCGGCCGTCCGAATGCGACAGCACAGCATCGATCGCCGCAGCGCGGCCTGGCCCGGTGGAAAGATCGGCAAGAATGTCCGCGTCGCGCAGGTCGACGCCGATGACCCGGCAACCGTCGGCCAGCATGCGCGCCCGCACGGCCGCGCCCATGCCGGACGCGGCACCGGTAATGACTGCGGTTTTCATGGTCAGTCCTCGAACACGTGCCGCAGGGCCGGCGGCACGATATTGCCCGGGTTCAGCTCGATCACACGCCGCGCCACGCTGGACGGCCGCACCTGCTCGATGTCGGTGTAGAACTGCTGGTACCAGTCACGCATCTGGTAGATCGGCCCGTCGCCTTCGCACAGCAGCGGGTTGTCGATGCGGATCTTGCTGTCCCAGATGGCCACGTCCTCATAGAAGGCCTGGCGCGCCTGCTCGACGTAGGCTTGCGCCATGGCGCGGTTCTGCTCGTCGCTCAGCCCCGGAATCTTCTTCACCAGCACGCCGTAGCGCAGCACGAAGCTGTTCAGGTCGATCGGCACATGGCAGTTGAGCAGGACGGAGTGGATCTCCTGGTCGCCCATGCGGCCGCTCATGTCGGTGATGTGGTACGCCGGACCGAAGTAAGTCGACAACGCCGTCAGCTGCGCATCGCCCGACAGCCGGGCACTGCGCCCGATCATCAGCTGTGTGGCCTTGTGGTCTTCGAACAGATTGGCGAAATAGTCGACCGGCGACCCGTGTACGGTGCCGAAATGCGCCATGTCGGAGATATTGTCTACCAGCTCCCGGCAGTTGGTGCGGATCACCATCTCGTCCATGGCCCATTCCGACCACTCCGGCGAGAAGCAGGCCTCGATGCGCGGAATCGCCACCTCCGGCGGCGCCGGACGGCCCTCTGGATCGTGCCAGATGAACAGCAGCCGGTTCTGCTCGCAGGTCTGCCACGCGCCGACGCGCGCCTTGGGCGGCACGCGTTTGCAATAAGGGATCGACTTGCAGCCGCCGTCGCCGCCCCACTGCCAGCCGTGGAACGGGCATACCAGGTTGTCGCCCTGCACTGTGCCGGTGCTGAGGTCCGCGCCCATGTGCGGGCAGAAGCCGTCGATCACGCGGATGGCGCCGGTAGAGTCGGCGAACGCCGCCAGGCGCCTGCCAAAGATATCGAGTGTGTGCGGCTTGCCGTCGCGATAGGCGTCGGCCAGGCCGAGGCAGTGCCAGCCGCGCGCGTAGCGGGCCTCGGGCGGGCGTGATTCGATCTTGTAGCCGCTGATGCCGGTTTGGCTCATGGTGTCTCCTTGAAATCCCGTGGGAACTTCAAGATAAGAGCCTCCGGCCGCTGCCTCATCGTCCCATCGGACTACTGCAGCGCGACAATGCGCGTCAGCGCCGGATCGTTGCCCGGGCCATGCACGCAGCTGACGCCGGCGGGATCGTAGATCCTGGCCACGCAGCCATTGCAGCTGTCGCAGGCCGAGCGCCGCACCGCGCCGCTGCGCCAGTTGGCGACCAGCGCGGGATCGTGGATCAGCGCGCGTGCCAGCGCGATGCAGTCGAAGCCCTCTGCCATCAGCTGCGCCACGTTGTCGAGCGACTTGACGCCGCCGACATAAGCCAGCGGCATGCGCACCGCCTGCCGCACCACGCGCGATGCCTCGAGGAAATACAGCTCGCGGAACGCCAGGTCGCGCGGCGTGCTGCGCTCCAGCATGGTGATGCCGAAGCGCGCCAGCGCGGTCGGGGCGGCTTCCTTCATCTGCGCCGTAGGCATCGGGCTGCCGAACAGCACCCATGGGCTTTCCACGTTGCGGCCGCCGCTGAGCGTCAGCAGGTCGGCGCCTTCCGCCTCCAGCATGCGCGCGGTCACGGCGGAGTCCGCGGGCTGGTTGCCGCCCGGCACGCCGTCGCTGACGCTAAGCTTGCAGCAGACGGCCAGTCCGTTGCCGACGGCATCCTTGACCTGCCGCAGCACCGCGGCCGGGAAGCGGGTGCGGTTCTCCACGCTGCCGCCGAACGCGTCGCGCCGCCGGTTGCTCAGCGGCGACAGGAACTGGTTGAGCAGGTAGCCGTGGCCCATATGGATCTCGACCGCGTCGAAGCCGGCTTCGCGCGCCAGCCTGGCCGACGCGGCAAACTGCCCGGCCACGCGCGCCATGTCCGCCTCGCGCATGGCGCGCTGGAAATACACGCCGTGCATCATGCCGAAGGCATTGAGACCGGATGAGGCGCTGCCCGGCGCGCGGCTGCCGCCGTGGCGCATGGTGGTGAACGACCCCGCATGCGTGATCTGCAGGCAGGCCGCCGCGCCTTCGCGATGCACTGCGTCGGTCAGCACGCGCAGGTATGGCACCTGCTCCGGGCGCATGCTGAGCTGGTGCGCGAAGGTCAGTCCGTCGTCGGCCACGGCGGCGTAGGCCACCGTGGTCATGCCCACGCCGCCGGCGGCGAGATCTCGGTGGTGCCTGGCCAACGCCTGCGTCGGCAAGCCGTGCGGCGTCATGCCTTCATTGGCGCCCGCCTTGATGAAGCGGTTGCGCAGCGTGAGCGGACCGATGCGCAGCGGCGTGAAAGCCGTTGCTGCGGATGCCTGGGTGTCGTGCATGCTGTCTCTCCGCTTTTTATCCGCGACGTTCAAGCCACATCGGACTTGAGGGCACGCGCGGGCGGCGTCGTGTCTCCGCCTGCCGCAATATCTGCCGCAACGCCTGCCTTCACGCGGGCGCGCTCCTCCTCCTCGACACCCAGCCACGCGGCCAGCGCCGGCAGCAGCGACACTGCGCCGAACAGGTTCACCAGGAACATGAAGGCCAGCAGGATCCCCATGTCGGCCTGGAACTTGAGCGCGGCAAAGGCCCAGGTGCCGACTCCGATGCACATGGTCAGCGCCGTGAACAGCGCCGCCGAGCCGCGCTGGCGCATCGCCTCGGCGAAGGCCTGCGGCAACGCCTGCCCTTCCTCGCGGATCTGGTGCTGGATGCGCTCGTACAGGTAGATGCCATAGTCAACGCCAACGCCGACGCCCAGCGTGATGACCGGCAGCGTCGATACCTTCAGGCCGATGCCGAGGCGCGCCATCAGCGCATTGCACAGCACCGACACCAGCGTCAGCGGCACGATGATGCACAGCACGGCGCGCCACGAGCGGAACGTCAGCAGGCACAGCAGCGTGATCGCGCCGAAGATCGCCAGCAGCATTGCTACCTCGGCCTCTTCCACGGCCTCGTTGGTGGCGGCCATCACGCCGATATTGCCGCCTGCCAGACGGAACGCGACATTGGGCGTCTTGTCGTCGGCGGTAAAGCGGCGGATCTCGCGGACGATGTGGGCAATGGTCGCGCCTTCGTGGTTGGCGGTGTAGATCAGCACCTGGATAGCCTGGCAATTGGAAGTGTTCATGCCGTTATCCGGGTCGTAGGCCTTGGCGCCCTGGCCCAGGCCCTCGCTGCTGCGCGGCAGCGCCTCCCAGCGCGGGTTGCCCTCGTTGTAGGCGCCGATGACCACCTTGGCCAGCGACGACACGCTGACCACCGACTGCACGCCGGACACGCCGCGCATATGCATCTCGAACCGCTCCACCGCGCTCATCACCGGGTAGTGCAGGCAGCCGTCGTCGAAGCCGGTCGGCTCCACCACCACGGTCAGCGCATCGGAACCGATGTTGTACTGGCTCACGATGCTGGCGCTGTCGCGGTTGTAGCGCGAATCCGTGCGCAGCTCCGGCGCGCCGCTGCCGACATCGCCGATCTTCAGGCCGCGCGACTCGATCGCGCCCGCCGCCAGCAGGGCGAGCGCGGCGACGAAAACGCCGAGTGCCGGTGCCGGACGCGCCAACGCGCCGAACTTGTGCCACAGCCCGCCGCCACCGTGCGCGCGCCGCGGCTGCGACCGGGCCAGCGCCGACGGCTCCAGCCGCGTGTAAGACAGCAGGATCGGCAGGAACACCTTGTTGGTCACGATCATCAGCAGCACGCCCAGGCAGGCGGTGATGCCAAGCTCGCGCACGATATCGATCTCGATGCGCATGATGACCATGAAGCCCAGCGCGTTGGTCAGCAGCGCCACCGTGCCGGGAATGAACAGCTTGCGGAAGGCCGCGCCGGCGCTATCCAGTGCATCGAGCCCCTGCACCACCTCCTGCTTCCAGGCATTGGTCATCTGCACCGCGTGCGAAACCCCGATCGAGAAGATCAGGAACGGCACCAGGATCGACATCGGGTCGATGCCATAGCCCAGCAGCGGCAGCAGCCCCAGCAGCCAGCCCACCGGCAGCAGCGCCACCACCAGCGCCAGCACGGTGATGCGCAGCGAGCGCGTGTACAGCCACAGCAGCAGCGCCGTGACGGCGAATGCCAGCGCGAAGAAGGCCATCACGCCGGCGATGCCCTCCTCGACATCGCCCACCAGCTTGGCAAAGCCGACGACATTGACCTCCACGTCCTGCCCGCTGAATTGCGCGCGGATCTTCTCCAGCTGGCGCGCGACGGAGCCGTAGTCGATGGTCTTGCCGGTGGCCGGATCGGTCTCGCGCAGTTCCGCGCGGATCAGCGCGGACCTGAGGTCATTGCTGACCAGCCGGCCGATCTGCCCGGAGCGCGCCACGTTGCGCCGCACCTTGTCGAGCTCGTCCGGCGCGCCGGAGAAACGGCCCGGCACCACCACGTCGCCGCGGAAGCCGGCCTCCGTCACCTCGGTGTAGCGCACGTTGGGCGTGAACAGCGAGAACACGCGCGAGCGGTCCACGCCCGGGATGAAGAACACTTCATCGGTGGCGTGGCGCAGCTTGTCCATGAAGGCGGCGTTGTAGATGTCGCCGTCGCCCTTCCAGCGCAGGCTTACCAGCACCGTATTGGCACCGGAGAAGGTGCTCGCGTACTTGGTGAACACCTGCATGTAGGGGTGCTGCAGCGGGATCATCTTGTTGAAGCCGGGATCGAGCCGCAGGCGCGTGGCCGAGAAGCCCAGCGCCACGGTCACGGCCAGGCACAGCAACAGCAGCAGGCGGCGCCGGTGCATCAGCACGCTGGCGCAGGCATCGACGAAGCGGCCCATGCGGCCGGAGGATTGGGGGCGGGTCATGATCGTTCTCGCGTTCGGTCAGGCGGGGGTTCAACCGGGGGTTCAGCGATTTGCGGCGAGCGTCGCGCCGGCCAGGCCGCTGCTGCCGCCCAGCGCCAGCTTGTCCGTGCCGGCAGGCACCAGCGCGGCCAGCGTCTGCGGGCTGCCGGCCGGCAACGGCGCGAAGTGGCGTCCGCCATCCGCGGACATCACCAGCGTGCCGCCCTGCCCGGCCAGCACGATGCGGCCATCGGGCAATTCGGCGCCGCCGAAGAACGAGGTCCGCAAGCCGGTTTCCGCGGCCTGCCAGGTGGCGCCGAAGTCGTCGCTGCGCAGCGCATTGCCGCGCATGCCGAAGGCCAGCCAGGCGCCGTCGCGCAGCGGCAGCACGCCGTACAGCGAGCCTTCATAGGGGGTCTTGACTGGCTCCCAGCGGCTGCCGCCATCGGTGGAGCGCAGCACCAGCCCGGCTTCGCCGACCAGCATCAGGCCTCCGTTCCCGTCGCCGGCGATGGCGTTGAGATGGCGGTCCTGCATGGCTGAGTTGGCATTGCCGGCGGCCTCTTCCCAATGCCTGCCCTGGTCGCGCGAGACCAGGAACCGCCCGAAGCTGCCCACGGCGAACCACGGCCCGTTGCGTTGCGCCAGGGCACCCAGCAAGGGGTCGGACGATTTCGCGTCGAAGGCGACCTGCTGCCAGTGCGTGCCGCCATCTTCCGTGCGCAGGATCAGGCCGCTGTGGCCGACGGCGATGCCATGGCGGCTGTCGGCAAAGGCCACCTGCGTCAGCGTGGCGCCCTGGGGCTTGTCCACGGCGGCCACGCGCCAGTCGCCGCCCCGGTCATCGCTGAACAGGATCTTGCCGCGCTCGCCCACGGCCACCAGGCGCTCGCCGGCGCGGGCGATGCCGTTGATCTGCAGGCCGTCGGCGCGCAGTGCGGTGGCCGGGAACGGCGGCAGCGGGCGCGGCGCGAAGGCCCAGACCGCGGTGGCCAGCACCGCCAGCGACATGGCAAGGCCGATCAGTCGTTTCATGATGTGTCCTCCGTGTGGAGCGGTGGCAGGTGGCCTCGTGGCGGGCCGTCCGTGCCGGGGCTGCTTCCATAAGCTGAATGTTTGCTACAGGACGTCGAACAGCGCCGCAGCACCCATCCCGCCACCAATGCACATCGTCACCACCGCCTGCTGCACGCCGCGGCGACGCCCTTCGACCAGCGCATGCGCAGTCATGCGCGCGCCCGACATGCCGAACGGATGCCCAACCGAGATCGCGCCGCCATTCACGTTCAGCCGCGCATCCGGGATACCCAGCTCCCGCTGGCAGTACAGCACCTGGCAGGCAAAGGCCTCGTTCAGCTCCCACAGGCCCACATCCGCCACCGTCATGCCATGGCGCGCGAGCAGCTTCGGCACGGCAAACACCGGACCGATGCCCATCTCGTCCGGCGCACAGCCCGCCACCGCCATGCCGCGATAGCGGCCCAGCGGGCGCAGGCCGCGGCGGCGCGCCTCGTCCGCGCTCATCAGCAGCACCGCGGCGGCGCCGTCAGACAGTTGCGAGGCATTGCCGGCGGTGATGTGCTCGCCCTCGGCCACCGCCTGCCCGCCGCTCCAGACCGGCTTGAGCGCAGCCAGGCTTGCAGCCGTGGTATCGGGCCGGTTGCATTCGTCCTGCGCCAGCGTTACGGTCTCGTGCCCGGCCAGTGCGCCGGCCTTGTCGAACAGCGCGCGGCGCGTTGCCAGCGGCACGATCTCGTCGTCGAAGGCGCCGCGCCGCTGCGCCTCGGCGGTGCGCTGCTGGCTGCGCCAGGCGTAGGCATCCTGCTCGGCGCGGCTGATGCCGTAGCGGCGCGCCACCACCTCGGCGGTCTCGATCATCGCCATGTAGGCGGCCGGCTGCCGCGCCAGCACCGCTTCGGACTGGGCGCGGTAGCCGTTCTTATGCTTGTTCTGCGTCAGCGAGATCGACTCCGCGCCGCCGGCGACGATGATGCCGGCCTCGCCGCACTGGATCGCACGGGCGCCCGCGGCGATCGTCATCAGGCCCGAGCCGCACATGCGGTCCATGGTCATGCCGGGCACGCTGTCCGGCATGCCGGCCGCGACCGCGCACAGGCGGCCCAGGTTGTAGCCCTGCGTGCCCTGCTGCGCGGCCGCGCCGATCAGCACGTCGTCCACCTCGGCCGGGTCCACGCCGGCGCGCTCGACCACCGCGCGCACCACGTGGCCGCCCAGCACCGGGGCTTCGGTATCGTTGAAGGCGCCACGGAACGCCTTGCCGATGGGGGTGCGCGCGACGGCGACAATGACTGCTTCATTCATGCTGGATTCCTGTTTCAGAAGTAGTAGCGGCTGATCGTCTCGGCCACGCAGGCGGGCTTGGCTTCGCCTTCAATCTCCACCGTCATGCGCACCACCGACTGCACGCCGCCCTGCAACGGCTCGGCTCGTATCAACTCACCCACGCCGCGCACGCGGGCGCCCACCCTCACCGGGGCCGGGAAGCGCACCTTGTCGCAGCCGTAGTTGACGCCGAACTTCATGCCTTCGACGGTGACCAGCTCGGGCAGGAACTGGTTGACCAGCGCTAGCGTCAGGTAGCCATGGGCGATGCAGGCGCCGTAGGGACCTTGCGCGGCGCGTTCGGGGTCGACGTGGAGCCACTGGTGGTCGCCGGTGGCGTGGGCGAACTGGGTGACCTGGTCCTGGGTGATGCGGGTCCAGGCGCTTTCGCCGAGGGGTTGGCCGACGGCGGCGTGGATGTCTTCGGCTGAACGGAAGATTCTTGACATTGCTGTTTCCTGTGTTTCTTCACCATGGCGGCCTGACTTGCCGACGAGTCCATCACTCCCGTCTGGTTTGCTCCCCTCTCCCGCGCGCTGGAGAGGGGAGCGCCTGCGAGGGGTGGTGGCTAGCCCCAACGCTTTCGCATACCGCCGGCACCAACTTTCAGCCCTTCAGGCCCGCTGGCTGCTCACCGGCAACACTTCCCCCGTCATGTACGACGCATAGTCACTAGCCAGAAACACCATCACATTGGCCACCTCCCACACCTCCGCCGCACGCCCGAACGCCTCGCGTTCGCTGAGTTGCCGCAGCAGGTCCGCCGGCGCCGACTTCTTCAGGAAGTCGTGCAGCGCGATGCTCGGCGCCACGGCATTGATGCGCACACCAAATTCCGCGGCCTCCATCGCGCTGCAGCGCGTCAGCGCCATCACCCCGGCCTTGGCCGCGGCATAGTGCGACTGCTCCTTCTGCGCGCGCCAGCCGAGCACCGACGCGTTGTTGACGATGGCGCCGCGCCGGCGCGCCTGCATATGCGGCAGCATCGCGCGCGTCATGCGGAAGGTGCCGGTGAGGGAAATATCGATCACGCGCGACCACTCGGCATCGTCCATATCAACTAGGCGGCGCGAGCCGCCCAGGCCGGCGTTGTTGATCAGCACGTCGGTACCGCCGAGCGCTTCCTCGGCGGCGGCCACGAGTGCGCGTACCTGCGCTTCGTCGGACACATCGCACAGCTGGCCGTGAATGGCTTGCAGGCCGGTTTCCGCGCGCAGGCTTTCGACCGCCTCGTCCAGCCGCTTCGGATGGATATCGGAAATCATTAGCGCGCGGCAGCCCTCCTCCGCACAGCGGCGCGCGGCGGCAAAGCCGATGCCGGCGCCGGCCGCGGCGGTAATCAGAACGCTCTTGCCGGCGAGCAGTTGGTGGCCGGGCACATAGGCCGGGACTGCGGGAGCTTCGGTGTTCAGGGTCATGACTGTCCTCGGGCCTCGCGCGGCATGCCCAGCCCGCGTTCGGCGATGATGTTGAGCTGGATTTCGTTGGTGCCGGCGTAGATGGTGTCGGCGCGCGAGAACAGCGCCATCTGCTGCAGCCGGGTGCGGCGCGTGTCACCGGGGTCGAGCACGTTGGCGAGCGGGCCCAGCACGTCCAGCGCGAGCTGGCCAAGGTCGCGGTGCCAGTTGGACCAGTAGTACTTGTAGATCAGCGCCTCCCGCTGCAAGGCAGTGCCGCCGTCCTGCCCGGCCTGCGCCGCACCGGCCAGCATGCGCAGCGCATTGGCGCGCATCACGCGCAGGCCGGCCCAGGCGCGCGCGATGCGCTGGCGCACCAGCGCGTCGCGGCTGCTGCCGTTGTCGCGCGCGGCCTGCGCCACCCATTCCAGCTCATGCGTGAACTGCATCTGCTGGCCGAGCGTGGAGATGCCGCGCTCGAAGCCGAGCAGCGCCATGGCGATGCGCCAGCCGTCGCCGGGCTCGCCCAGCACGTCGGCGGCCGCGGCGCGCGCGCCGTCGAAAAAAACCTCATTGAATTCCGCGCCGCCGCCCATCTGGCGGATCGGGCGGATCTCGATGCCGGGCTGGTCCAGCGGCAGCATCAGGAACACCAGCCCCTTGCTGCCGCGCGAGCCGGGCTCGCAGCGCGCCAGCACGAAAATCCAGTCCGAGTCGTGCGCGAGCGAGGTCCACACCTTCTGGCCGCTGACCAGCCAGTCGCCGCTGGCGGCATCGCGGACCGCGCGCGTGCGCACATTGGCCAGGTCCGAGCCCGCGCCGGGCTCTGAATAGCCCTGGCACCAGAATGTGGTGCCGTTGCGGATGCCGGGCAGCAGGCGCGCCTTCTGGTCCGCGGTGCCGAAGGCGATCAGGGTCGGGCCAATCAGCCCTTCGCCGATATGACCCATGCGGCCCGGGCCGCCGGCGCGCGCGTATTCCTCGTGGAAGATCACCTGCTGCATCACCGGCTGCTCGCGCCCGCCATGCGCGCGCGGCCAGCCCAGCCCGGTCCAGCCGCCCTCGGCCAGGCGCCGTTCCCACGCCTTGCGCAGTTTGGGGAAGGCCTCTTCGTCGCCGGGGCCGCCGCGGTGCTTCAGGCAGGCGAACTCGCCGGCCAGGTTGGCGACCATCCACTGCGCCACCTCGGCGCGGAATGCCTGCTCTTCATGCGCGCTCATGCTGTCCTCCAGGCTTGCGGGCCATGGTCTGCGAGATATGCGAGCGCTGCCCGGGCGCCGCCCAGCCAGTGGCCGGCAGCCTGTGCGCGCTTGAAATAGAGCTGGGGGTCATATTCCCAGGTAAAGCCAACGCCGCCATGCAGCTGGATGGCCTCCTGCGCACAGAAGCGCAGGGCATCGTCGGCCGCGACGGAAGCGGCGGCGATTTCGAGGCGGGCCTGGTCGGCAGGCTCCGATTCCCACGCCTGCGCCGCGCCATACACCGCCGAGCGCGCGGCCTCGACCAGCACCATCATCTGCGCGCAGCGGTGCTTGACCGCCTGGAACGAAGCGATGGCGCGGCCGAACTGGATGCGCTCCGACGCATAGGCGACGGTCAGGTCCAGGCACTGCTGGGCCGCGCCGAGCTGCTCCGCCGCCAACATCAGCTTGCCGTGCCACCAGGCCCGGGCCAGGCCCTGCGCCGCGTCGTTCCCGCGTACCAGGCAGGCACCTGGCGCAACGGACAGGCCGTCCAGCCGCAGCGATGCCAGCGGCCGCGTGCGGTCGAGCGTGTCCAGCGGCGCCAGCACGAAGCGCGCATCCTGCGCCAGCGCAGCGGGTTCCAGCAGGAACAGCGCGGGCGAGCCGTCATCGAGCCGTGCCGGCACCAGCAACCAGTCGGCGCCAGCGGCATCGGCCACCTGGCCGGCGCTGCCGCGCAGCACGAAGCCGTCCGCGCCTGCCAGCGCGGTGATCGCGACACCGTCGTAGTGCCAGCCGCCATCGTCAGGGAGCACTGCAGCGGCCCGGCACTCGCCGGCGGCCAGGCGTTCCAGCCACTGCGCGCCATTGCCGATGCTGCCCTGCAGCCACGGCGCGGCCACGCAGGCGGTGGACCAGAACGGCACGCAAGCCAGGCGCTGTCCCAGTTGCTCCTGCAGCAACACCAGCCCCGGTGCGCCCAGGCCGGCGCCGCCCACCGCTTCGGGCAACGCGATGCCGCACCAGCCAAGCTCGCCCGCGATTGCGCGCCACAGCGCGTCATCGTGCGCCGGACCCGCCTCGGTCGCGCGCCGCACCGCCGCCGAATCGCTGTGCACGGCGAGGTAGTCGCGCGCGCTGTCGCGGACCATCTGGTGTTCGACGCCAAATTCCACGGAATGAGAGAAGTCCATGGCCGTCGCGCTCAGGTGCCGTAGACCGCCTGGGGCGGCTGCGCCTGCGCCAGCAGTCCGGCCACCGCCGCGCCCACTTCCGCAGGCTGCCAGCGCCCGCCCTTGTCGGCTTTCGGCCCGGTGCGCCAGCCATCGGCAAGCGACACCATGCCGCCGGCCGCCTCGAACATGCGGCCGTTGACCTGCGCCGAGTCCGCGCTGCCGAGCCACACCACCAGCGGCGCGACGTTGGCCGGATCGTAGTAGTCGAAGCCGCCTTCCGGCGCCTTCATCATGTCGGCGAAGACCTGCTCGGTCATGCCGGTGCGCGCGGCCGGCGCCAGCGCGTTGGCGGTGATGCCATAGCGGCCCAGCTCGGCGGCCTGCACCAGCGTCAGCGCGGCAATGCCGGCCTTGGCGGCGGCGTAGTTGGACTGTCCGACCGAGCCCTGCAGGCCCGCGCCGGAGCTGGTGTTGATGATGCGCGCGTCGACAACGCGGCCGGCCTTGGCCGCATCGCGCCAGCGCCTGGCCAGCAGGTTGGCCAGGCAGAAGTGGCCGCGCAGGTGCACACGCATCACGTCGTCCCAGTCCGCCTCGGTCAGGCTGACGAACATGCGGTCGCGGCAGATGCCGGCGTTGTTGACCAGCACGTGCACCTCGCCGAAGGCCTCGACCGCGGCATCGACGATGCGCTGCGCGGTGGCGAGTTGCGTGATGTCTTCATCGCTGGCCAAGGCGCTGCCGCCAGCGGCGCGGATTTCCGCGCAGACCGCCTCGGCCGCCTCGCGCCGGATGTCGTTGACGACCACATTAGCGCCCTCGGCGCCGAAGGCCAGTGCATAGGCGCGCCCCAGCCCGCCGCCGGCGCCGGTGATGATGACAGTGCGTCCGTCGCAGATTCCCATGGCGGTCTCCTTACAGCCGTTCAATGATGGTGACGTTGGCCAGCCCGCCGCCCTCGCACATGGTCTGCAGGCCGTAGCGGCCGCCGGTGCGTTCGAGTTCGTGCAGCAGCGTGGTCATCAGGCGCGCGCCGGTGGCGCCCAGCGGGTGGCCCAGCGCGATCGCGCCGCCGTTGGGGTTGGTGCGCTCGGGCGCGTAGCCGGTCTCGGCCAGCCAGGCCATCGCCACCGAGGCGAAGGCTTCGTTGATCTCGACCACGTCGATATCCGCCAGGCGCAAGCCGCTGCGCTCCAGCGCGCGCTTGGTCGCGGGGATCGGCGCCGTCAGCATCCACCGCGGGTCATCGCCCATCACGCTCATATGCGCGATGCGCGCCCGCGGCTTGAGTTGGTAGCGCTTGAGCGCATCCTCGGAAACGATCAGCAGCGCGGCGGCGGCGTCGGCGGTCTGGCTGGACACCGCGGCGGTCAGCGCACTGCCCGGCATCAGCGGCTCCAGCGCGGCCATCCTGGCCAGCGTGGTATCGGGGCGCGGCGTCTCGTCATGCTTCACGCCCTCGCACGGCACGATCTCGCGGGCAAAGCGGCCGCCCTCGATCGCGGCCGCGGCGCGCTGGTGGCTTTGCAGCGCATAGGCTTCCATCGCCTCGCGCGACAGCTTCCAGTGCTCGGCAATGCGCTGCGCGGCGTGGAACTGCGACACCGGCGCATCGCCGAAGCGCGCCTGCCAGCCCTTGCTGCCCGAGAACGGGTCGGCAAAGCCCAGCGCCTGCCCGGCCAGCATGGCCGACGAGATCGGGATCTGCGTCATGGTCTGCACGCCGCCGGCGATCACCACGTCCTGCGTGCCGCTCATGACCGCCTGCGCGGCAAAGTGCACGGCCTGCTGCGACGAGCCGCACTGGCGGTCCACGGTCACGCCCGGCACCGTCAGCGGCAGGCCGGCGGCCAGCCACGCGCTCCGCGCGATATTGCCGGCCAGCGGGCCGATGGTGTCGACACAGCCGAACACCACGTCGTCGTAGTCTTCCGCGGGAATGCCGTTGCGGCGCACCAGCTCGGCCAGCACGAAGCCGCCCAGGTCGGCGCCGTGCACGTGCGACAGTCCGCCCTTGCGGCGCCCGGTGGGCGTGCGCAGGGCATCAACGATATAGGCGTCTTTCATGGTCATGGTTCTCCTTGGGATCGGGCAATTCAGGCAAACGTGGCGCCGGCGCCGAGGGCATGCTCGCCGTCCAGGATGTGCGCGCCCAGGCGCGCCTTGTGGAAGGCGCGGTCGCCCCAGCTTCCCGCCAGGGCCCAGGCACGCTTGGTGAAGATCTGCAGGTCCAGCTCCCAGGTGTAGCCCATCGCGCCATGCACCTGGATGGCCTGGCGTGCCGCGGTCCATGCGCAGCGCGCGGCCGCGACGCGGGCATGCGAGACATGCATTCCTGCGTGCGGCAAGCCATGCGCCAGCGCCGCGGCGGCGCGCAGCAGCACCGGCTTGGCGAACTCGAGCTGGATCGCCACGTCGGCCAGCAGGTGCTTGACCGCCTGGTAGGCGCCGATGGCCTTGCCGAACTGCTTGCGCTGCGCGCTGTAGTCGATCGCCAGGTCCAGCATGCGCTGCGTCAGGCCCAGCTGCTGCGCGGCCACGCCGAGCGCGCCCCGGTTCAGTGCCATGTCCCACAGGCCAGTGCCGGCGGGGATCAGCTCGGTATCCGGGGCCGGCGTCCACGACAGCTCGAACAGCCGGCGTGAAGGATCGAGGCCGGTGCGCGCCGTCAGCGTGGCCTGGTCTGGCCGCAGCAGGTGGACCGCGCCATCCTGCGCGCAGAGGATGGCGTCGGCGACATGGGCGTCGGCCACCAGCCGCTCCTGCGGATGCGCGACCGCCACGCGGGCATCGCCGCCGGCGATGCGCTCCAGCAGCGCGGCGCAGCGCTCGCGCGCCGCCGCGTGGGGCGCCGGGTGTGGCCCGAGCGCCAGTGCATCGCGCAGCAGGCCGGTTGCCACCAGCGCGGTGTCGAGCAGCGGCTCAGGCAGCGCGAAGTAGCCGCATGCCTGCGCCAGCGGCGCCCATTCCACCTCGCCCAGCCCCAGCCCGCCCTGCTCCTGCGGCACCATCAGCGCGGTCAGTCCCTGGTCGGCAAGCTGGCGCCACAGCGCGTCGGAGCGGCCGGTCCCGGTGCTCCACAGCTCGCGCGTCAGCTCGGGCGTCATCTCGGTCATCAGGAAGCGCCGGATCGCCTCGGCAAACTGTTCCTGCTCTTCGGTCAATGCGAAATCCATGGTGTTTCCCCCGGGTGCCGTCATGCGCGCGGCATGCCAAGCAGGCGCTCGGCGACGATGTTGCGCTGGATCTCGTTGGTGCCGGCATAGATCGGCCCGGCCTGCGAGAACAGGAAGCCATCCAGCCAGTGGCCGAGAGAACCCGGCGGCTGGCCCGCTGGCGCGACTTCTGCGGCCTGCCCCAGGATGGCCAGCGCGGTATCGTGCATATGGATGTCCAGCTCGGACCAGAACACCTTGTTCGTGCTCGATTCCGCGCCGATATGAGCATTCGGGCCGCCCCGCACCAGCCGGCTCGCGGTGGCGTAGGTCGAGAGCGTGTAGGCCTCCGCATCCATCCATGCGCGCAGCACCGCGTCGCGCAGCGAGGGGTCGCGGTCAGCCGCCTCGCGGTTGGCCTGGTACAGCCTGACCAGCGCGCGGGCGGTCTCCTGGAAGCGGGCGGGCGAACGCAGCATCAGTCCGCGCTCGAAGCCGGCAGTGGCCATGGCCACCTGCCAGCCGGCGCCTTCCGCGGCCAGCCGGTTCTCCACCGGCACGCGCACGTCGTCGAAGAAGATCTCGGCAAAGCCGGTCTGGCCGTTGAGCTGGCGGATCGGGCGCACGGTGATGCCCGGCGTATCGAGCGGCACCAGCACGAAGGTCAGCCCGTGGTGGCGCGTCGAGGCCGGGTCGGTGCGGAACAGCCCGAACAGCCAGTCCGCCCAAACCGCCCGCGTCGACCAGATCTTCTGGCCGTTGATCACATAGTCATCGCCATCGCGGATCGCGCTGCAGCGGATCGCGGCCATGTCGGAGCCGGCGTTTGGCTCGGACCAGCCCTGCGCCCAGATATGCTCGCCGGAGGCCATGCGCGGCAGGAAGCGCGCCTTCTGCGCCGCGGTGCCGAACTCCATCAACGTCGGACCGAGCAGGAAGATGCCGTTCTGGTTGACGCGCATCGGCGCGCCGGCACGCCAGTACTCCTCCTCGAAGATCAGCCACTCGATCAGGTCGCAGCCGCGCCCGCCCAGTTCGGCCGGCCACGTGACCATGCTCCAGCGGCCCTGGTTGAGGGTGGCTTCCCAGGCGCGGTGCTGGGCAAAGCCTTCCCCGGTGTCGAAGCTGGCCAGCGGCGAACGCGGTACGTGCGCGGCCATCCAGTCGCGCACCTCGGCGCGGAAGGCGCGCTGGGCGTCGGTGTATTCAAGCTGCATCGCGCGCCCCTTGTGAAAAGCTGGCTTCGCGCCGTTCGACAAACGCGGCGCGCGCCTCGCCGGAATCCGCACTCATATAGGCCTGCAGCGTGAAGCCCTGCTCCCAGCGGTACTTGTCCTCCAGGTTGCCGTCTTCGACGCCGTTGAGCGCTTCCTTGGCGAGCTGCAGCATGGCAGGGCTCTTGGCGGCGATCTGGCGGGCCAGGGTCATGGCCGCGTCGCGCAGCTCGACACGCGAAACCACGCGCTCGACCGCGCCGAGCCGGTACGCTTCGGCGGCATCGATCATCTCGCCGGTGAAGTACATCGCCCTGACCTTCTGCACGCCGAACATGCGCTGCAGGTGCGCGCCGCCGCCCATGGCGCCGCGGTCGATTTCGGGCACGCCAAAGCGCGCGCAATCCGACGCGACGATGATGTCGGCGGCGCCGCAGATGCCGATGCCGCCGCCGAGCACAAAGCCGTGCACGGCCACGATGACCGGCTTGGGATTACGGTGCACGGCGCGGAAGGTGGCGTAGTTGCCGGCATTGACCTCGACGATGCGCTCGGGGTGTGCGGACAGCTCCTTGATATCGACGCCCGCGCAGAAGCCGCGCCCTTCGCCGCGCAGTACGATCACGCGCACGGCGGGGTCCGCGCCCAGGCGATCAATGGCGGCCGCCAGCGCGTGCCAGCCGGCGTTGTCGAGCGCGTTGACGGGCGGATGGTCGATCACCAGTTCGGCGATGCCGTCGGCGGTGTCGATGCGGAACGGCCCGGTCTTGTGGTTCATTTGCATGGTCTCCTCTGTCTGTAGGTCAGGCCGCTGCAGCCAGTCCGGCTCCTGCCAGCGCCTCGAGCCGTGCCTGCGCCTGCGCGGCCATGCCGGAAACGATCTGCTCGCACGATTCGATCGCGCCGATTACCGCCGCTGCCTGCCCGCTGGGCAACACGCCTTCATCCGGACACCCTTCCACCATCGCGCGCTGGATCAGCACCGGCGCGTTGGCGGCCATCAGCGTCTGCGCGGCGCTGTAGTCCTGCTCGCGCATCGCGCGCCAGGCAGTCGCCAGCATCTGTGCGCTGCGCATGCCGGTGCGCGCCTGCCACTTGCGCGCGGCCGACAGCGCCAGCCAGGTGCGCCGCCACGGGCCGGCTTTCTCCAGTTCCAGCAGCAGCGTGTTGTCGATCATCCGCTGCGGCAGCCCGTCGATGGCCAGCGACACGCGGATCCGGCCCGGGTCGCGCACCTTGACGTAGCGCTCCAGCGTCTGCGCCGGCACCGGCGATTCGGCCGACATCAGGAAGCGCGTGCCCATGGCCACGCCGGCCGCGCCATAGGCCAGCGCGGCGGCCAGCCCGCGGCCGTCGAAGAAGCCGCCCGCGGCCACCACCGGCACGCTGACGCTGTCCAGCACCTGCGGCAGCAGCAGCGTTGTCGGCGTGCCGCCGGTATGGCCGCCACCCTCGCCGCCCTGCACGGTGACCACGTCCGCACCCATCGCCACGGCCTTGGCCGCATGCTTGCCGGCGCCGACCGTCGGCATGCAGACGATCCCCGCCGCCTTGAGCCGGCCGACCATCTTCGCGTCAGGGCCGCGCCCGTAGCTGACCGCGCGCAGCCGGTGGCGGATCGCCATTTCGATCACTTCGTCCGCGTTCGGCTGGAACATGTGGAAGTTGATGCCGAAGGGCCGGTCGCTGAGCGCCTTGACGCGCAGGATCTCCTGCTCGACCTCGCCGGACGGAATGGTTGCGCCGGCCAGGAAGCCAAAGGCCCCGGCGTTGCCGCTGGCGGCGACCAGCTTCGCGTCCGCCACCCAGCCCATCGCGGTCTGGACGATGGGGTAGCGGCAGCCCAGCAGGTCGCAAAGCACGGTGTGCAGGCTCGCGTTGCTCATGCCGGTGCTCATGCCTTCTCCTCGCCGCCGCTGCGTTGCGACGCCGCCATGGCGCGCGCGTCATAGCCGCCGAGCTTGTCGCCGCTGACCAGCTCGTTGTGCGCATGCGCGAAGTGGTGCCAGGCAAAGACCGCATCCATCGCCGTACGCTTGCCCTGCAGGTCTTCCACATGGTTGACCGCCTGCTTGGTCAGCGTCAGGCCCAGCCGCGGCATCTGCGCGACCCTGGCGGCCATGCCGTAGACGGTGTCCTCCAGCGCATCCCGCGGCACCACGCGGTTGACCATGCCCATGCGCTCGGCGCGCTCCGCGCCCATGCGCTCGCCCAGGAACAGGAACTCCTTGGCGATGCGCGGGTGCAGCTCGTAGGCATGCGCGAAGTACTCCACGCCCGGGATGCCCATGCGCACCACCGGATCGGCAAAGAAGGCATCGTCCGAGGCCACGATCAGGTCGCACACCCAGGCCAGCATCAGGCCACCGGCAATGCAGGCGCCGTGCACCATCGCAATGGTCGGCTTGGGCAGTTCGCGCCAGCGCCGGCACATGCCCAGGTAGACCTCCTGCTCGCGCGCATAGAGGAACTCGCCGCCGGGCTTGTTGACGTGGTCGTACCAGAGCGAGGCGCGCTCGAACGACTCGTTGATGTCGCGCCCCGGCGTGCCGATGTCGTGCCCCGCGGAGAAGTGCTTGCCGGCGCCGCGCAGCACGATGACCTTGACCGCGTCGTCGGCGGAAGCGCGCCGGTAGGCCTCGTCCAGCGCATACGTCATCTTCGAGTTCTGGGCGTTGTGGAACTGCGGCCGGTTCATGGTCACGGTGGCGATGCCGTCCGTAACCTGGTAGAGCACCTCGGCGTTCGGGCCCAGGCTGATGGGTTCGATGGCAGGCGATGTCATGTCAGTTTCACGCGCGTCCGGAAGGGTTGCCGCGCACGATCGTGGCGCGCAGGTTGTGCGGATCGAGCCGGGCCATCAGCCGCAGCTCTTCCGGCGTCGGTGGCTCCGTTTCCGGCAAGGCTTCGCCGGGGGCGTTTGCCAGCGCAAAGCCGGTCGCCGCCTGCACCTGCTCGAAGCTCACGCCCGGGTGCAGCGAGCGCACGCGGATGGCATGGGCAGGCCCGCCGAAATCCATCACGCACAGGTCGGTGACGATCACGCGCAGGTCGACGAAACTGCGCATGCCTTCGATCTGGCGCGCCGGGTTGTAGCCGGCGCTGCAGACCATGTCGACTTCGCCGCCGACAAACGCGCGCGTGCTGTGCCCCGGCACGAAGAAGGAGTTTGCGTGGTGGATGCTGTTGCCCGGGAAACCGCGCGCGCCGAGCAGCTGCGTCTTAGGCTGCGCATGGGTGCCGCCCAGGCAGGAAATATTGGCCTGCCCGAAGCGGTCGATCTGCGTCGGCATCACCAGCGCGTGGCGGCGCCCGCCCCACAGGCAGTCGAACACGCGCGAATAGCCCATCCAGCCGCTGGCGCGGACCTTGTAGCCGGCCTCGCGCGGACCCAGCGGCACCGGCGTCTCCACCAGGTAGGCCTCGCCGTCGGTCATCAGCAGCCCTGGGTTGTGCGCAAGCCGCGCCAGGCCGGCGGCGATGCGCGGGCCGGTGCCGATGCCGGTGGCCAGCACCTCGCCGTCGTCGCGCCAGGCGCGGGCAGCGGCGGCGATCATCAGCTCGGCGCGGGTGAATTCATAAGTGGCGCTCACGGTCGCTCCTTGGGTTGGCGGGTTCAGACGGCGGTTCAAAGGACGGGCAGCGGCAGGTCATGCACGTGGCCGAGGCCGCCGATGCGCTCCAGGTAGGCCGCTTCGCTGGCGCCCACCACCTCGTCGCGGTACGCGCGGAAGCCGTCATCCTCGGCCTCGGCGCTGGCACAGTACGCCTTCAGCGCCGGCAGGTCCCAGCCATAGGCGGGTGCGCACGAGGTGGGATGAGCACCGGCGGGCGCGTGCACCACGCCCGTCACCAGCGAGCGTTCGAAGGGGTTGCTGCGGGCGTGCGCCAGGTCCTCCTCTTCAAGACGCGGATGCAGCGTTTCGCAGCTCACATAGCAGCGCCGCGCGGCGCGGGCGAACCACTCATCGAAGAACGGATCGGGGCCGTCGATGCGGGTGTTGCCGAGCACATCGCTCTCGTTCACATGCAGCAGCGCCGCGTCGAGTTCGATCGCCGGCATCGCCAGCAGCACCTCGCCATCGGCATAGGGCGAGCGCACGGTCTTCAGCTGCGGATTCCTCGCCTGCACGTCGGTGCCCAGCGATGCGCGCGTCGGCAGGAACGGCAGCCGCGCCGCCGCCGCGCGCAGGCCGAGCTGCAACATGCCTTCGTCAAGCTCGGTCACTTCCAGCGCGCCACGCTCGCGCGCCTGGCGGAAATATGGCTCGAGCGGGATCACGTCGAGCGAGACAAAGCCGAACACGAGCCGGCGCACCTTGCCGGCCGCGCACAGCATGCCGACCTCGGGGCCGCCATAGGCGACCACGGTCAGGTCCTTCAGCGGCGAGCGCAGGATCTCGCGCACCAGCGCCATCGGTTTGCGGCGCGGGCCCCAGCCGCCGATGCCGATGGTCATGCCATCGGCGAGCTGGCCGACCACGTCGGCCGCGCTCATGGTCTTGTCGATTGTCTTGGTCATGGTGTCTAGCGGTATCCGATGCTGAAGTCGTGTCCCCACAGGCTGACGCGCGTGGCTTCGTAGGCGGCGTGGTGGCCCCAGTCCACCACCAGTCCGCCGTGGCCGTATTCGAGGTCGAAGCCGCCCGGCGTCTTCATGTAGAAGGAAGTCATGCGGTCGTTGCAGTGCTGGCCCAGCGTGGCGGACAGCTTCACGCCGTGCTGGTGCACGCGGTCGAGCGCGCGCCCCACCTCGGCCATGTCGGGCACTTCGGCCATCACGTGGATGCAGCCGGCTTCCGACGGCATCTCGAAGATCGCCAGGCTGTGGTGGCGGCCGTTGGCGCAGTGCAGGAAGTGGATGCGCTTCTCCGGCTCATCGGGATCGCTGCTGAAGCGCACGCGGTAGATGTCGGACAGGCCGAAGCCCATCACGTCGCGCAGGAAGGCGTAGGTCTGGTCGAAGGCCGGCGCGGGCAGCACGGTATGGCCGGCGCCCATGGGGTCGGTGATAAAGCGCGGCACGCCGACCGGCGAGACAAAGCGCAGGAAGTCCGAGCGCATGCCCCATGAGACCTCGTGGCGGTTGCCAGACGGATCGGTGAACCAGGCCATGGCCTGCACCCGGCGTTGCGCCAGCTCCGCGGGGCTGGCGTGCACGACTTCGACATCGGCCTGCCGCAGCGTGTCGAGCGCGTGACGATAGGCCAGTTCGTCGGCCAGCTCCCAACCCGATGCGAGATAGCGGTCTCGCGCGCCCGGCACCACCAGGTAGCGGTAGTCGCGCTCATCCATCTTCACGTACAGCGCGCCGCCCGGGGCGCCGGAACAGGCCATGCCCAGCACCTGCCCGGCATACTGCCGCCATTGCCCCAGGTCGGTGGACTCGACCACGATGTAGCCAAGCGCACGGATATCCAACATGCCGGTCTCCTCTGTTCGTTGCCACTGCTGGCTGATGAGACCTATTCTTCCGTGCGCGGCCACCCGGCACATCGTCCAGTGGGACTAGCCGATCCGGGGCCGGATTCAGGCGCTGGCGGGGCGGACGACGTACTGGCTGGTGGGGACTACGTCGATCCTGTCGAAGTCGATGAAGCGCTGGCAGCTGGCCATCATCGCCTGCAGGTTGCGCTGGAACTTCTCTTCATCGCCGACGGCGTCGAAGAACGCCTGCGGGTCGGTCATTGCCGCGTCGGGGAAGCATTCCTCGACGATCGCGTCGCAAGGTGGCGCGGCGTAGCTGAGCGGCCGCACCACCACGTTCTGCACGTACAGGAAGTTATCCTGGGTCTCGACCGCCACCTGGGTGTGATGGTTGTGCCAGGTATCCAGCCACGCCTGCGGCGTGAGCCGCGGCGGGCGCGTCAGGAAGGCCAGTTGCGCGAAGCCGGGGGTGCGCTCCCCCGGCGCGACGGGGAAACGCGTATTGCGGATCGGCTGGGACTCCGTGACGAGGTACGCTGCCATGCGGCCGACCGCGGCCTCGACCGCCTGGTCGAACGGCTGGCGCAGGCGGTCGACGGCGCTGTCGATCCAGAGCGAGACCAGCCCTTCCATTTGCGGCCGGGTGTTCGTCTGCCGCAGGCCCGCTGCAGGCAGCACGGCGTCATCCGCCACGTTGACCTGCAATCCGCGCGCGCCCAGCGCCAGCAGCTTGTCGGCCAGCGTCGTGCGCAACCGGCGCGCGAACTCCGCCGGCTCGTTCCGCGGATCGCGCCAGACGATATAGATGACTTTTTCCATGCTCCACGCTCCCTGGTAAAGTTGCCGGCCGTGGCCGGACAGGTTGAAGCGTGCGCGGAACCGGATTGATTGCGGAACCCATGCCTCGCTGCGTCCGCATGACGTGCCATCCGGCTGCCGCGCCCGCTGGTCCTGTGCATGCTAGGCGCGTGGATGGCGGCGATCATCCTCCAGTCGGACTAGAGGGAGGACGACACGCTGGCGCTCAGCCGAGCGTCACGACACTGCTCAGCAGCATGCGCACCAGCGTGGCCTGCCGCGTGACCCCGGTCTTGGAGAAGATCGCGCGCAGGTGGGCGCGTACCGTGTTCTTGCTGGTACCCAATGCCTCCGCGGCTTCGTCAAGGGTCATGCCGTCGGCAAGCACCAGTGCCAGCGCGGTTTCGGCGGGGGTGAGGTCGAACAGCTTGCGCACCACCTCGTGCGAGGCGCGCGACTTGCGCTCGGGATCGCGGATAAAGACCGCGCACGCTGGCCGGTGCCGGTTTTCTTCGGACCATTCGCTGAGCGGGATGGTGCGGATCAGCACGCCGAGCTTGCCGCGCCCGGACGGGCGGGTGATGGACATGGCTTCGGCCAGTGCCGGCGCGCTGCCGTGGTGTCCCATCTGCGCGCGGCGCAGCAGGTACTGGAACTTGCGGCTCTCCTGGGCGTAGGCAATCTCGAAGATGTTCCCGTTGAGGCGGATGCCGTCGTTCTCCGCCAGGATCTCGTCGGCCTCGGGATTCTTCTTGAGGATCGTGCCGGAGGCGTCGAGGATCACCATGCCCACCAGCATGCGGTCGATCGCCCCCGCATAGAGCGAGCGCTCGGATTCGACCACGTCCAGCCGGGAATGCAGCCGGATCGCGCGCTTCAGGTGCGGCAGGATGGCGCCACAGGCCGCCTTGTCCACTTCGGAGAAATCCTGCGTGTCGTCCTGCCGGCAGATGCGCAGGCGGCACTCGACACCGTCCTCGGTACGAATGTCCGCGCCCAGCAGGTAGCGGATGCCTAGCGGCTGCAGGAACTGGCGGTAGATCTCGCTGCGGCACCAGTTGCCCGCGCCCAGCGCCTCGTCGACCGTCACCGCGCGGTCGGTGGGCAGGTTGATGAACGGATCGATCGCGTAGTAGTAGCTGTTGTAGGAAGCCTCTGCCTCCAGCGAGGTGCCGTGCGCCGACGCATGCACCGCCAGGCCGCTGCGGTCGCTGGCGGGCGAGCGCAGGATAAAGCTCACATAGCTGGCATCGAGTTGCTTGCGCAGCATTTCGAGCGCGCGGCCCCAGGGCACGGGTTCCATCGGCCCTTCATAGACCGCGGCCAGCAGCGCGCCGAACTGCGTGACGCTCAGGCCTGACTGCGCAAGCAAAGGCGACGCCATTTCCTGCGCCTCAACGGTCGCCATCAACATACCTTGTCTCCTGTTTCCACACCACGTGTGTGCCTGCCGGCGCTCTGCGGCACCTGGAGGCAGCGCAGATTATAGGGATGCTGCCCGCCCGTTGCCCGCCAATGCGCAGCCCTCGGTGTTTTCCCTGACCTGCAATCGGACGATGTTCGCCCCGCCAGCCGCGGATCAAATGCGCGCATTCCCGCAGTGCAACCGAAGGAGAGCAACCGAGATGGATTTCACCGACAAGACCGTGCTGGTCACCGGCGGCGGCGCCGGCATCGGGCTCGCTACCGCGCAAGCCTTTCTGGACCAGGGCGCGCGCGTGGCGATCATCGAGATCGACGCGCAGCGCGCCGACCATGCCCACACGCTGCTTGGCAAGGCCGGCGCCGACGTACTGGTGGTACAGGGAGACGCCGCCGACGCCGGCACCGTACGCGAACTGGCCGCGCAGATCGATCAGCGTTTCGGGCGGCTCGACGTGCTGGTCAACAACGTCGGCGACTTCCTGCGCATCGCCAAGCCGTTCGAGCACTATGACGACGCCGAGATTGCCAGCCTCTACGCGGCCAACCTCGGCCACGTCTTCACCGTCACGCGCGCCATGCTGCCGCTGCTGCGGCGCAGTGAAGCCGGCAGCATCGTCAGCGTGTCGTCGATCGAGGCCTTCCGCGGCATTCCGTACTGCAGCGTCTACGGCGCCTTCAAGGCTGCCATCACCGGCTTCACGCAGAGCCTGGCGCTGGAGCTGGCGCCCGCGGGCATCCGCGTCAACCTGATCGCCCCCGAAACCACCGAAACGCCGCAGGTCCCCGTATCGCAGATGGTCGCCGCGGAGCACCAGCACCATATCCCGCGCTGGATCCCGCTGGGCCGCTTCGGCACGCCGCAGGACATCGCCGACGGCATCCTGTTCCTGGCCAGCCCGCGCGCCGCCTGGATCACCGGCACGGCGCTGCATGTCAACGGCGGCGCGCTGGCCGCCGCCGGCTGGTACCGCGATCCGCAGGGCGCGTGGACCAACATGCCGGTCATCGGCGGCAACGGCATGAACCTCTGATGGCGGCGCCACGCAGCCACACCACCCGGCCACACCATCCAACCAAGGAGACAAGCATGAAGATACTGATCGTCGGCGGCGCCGGCATGATCGGGGGCCACGCGGCCCTGCACCTGCGCAGCCGCGGGCACGAAGTCACCATCGCGGGCCGCAACCGACCCGCCCCCGGCACGCCGCTGGGCGGGCTGGACTTCCTGCGCTGCGACTACATCGCCAACGACCTGCCTGCGGCGCAGCTCGGTGCCTTCGATGCGCTGGTATTCGCCGCCGGCAACGATGTGCGCCACGTCCCGCCTGGCGGCGACGAAGCGGCACACTGGGAACGCGCCAACGTCGAAGGCGTGCCGCGTTTTTTCCGCGCCGCGCGCGATGCCGGCATCCGGGTCGCGGTGCACGTCGGCAGCTTCTATCCGCAGGCGGCACCGCAACTGGCCGAAGACAACGCCTATATCCGCTCGCGCAAGCTGGCCGACGCAGGCGTGCGCGCACTGGCGACGGATGCCTTCCGCGTCAGCAGCGTCAATGCGCCGTTCGTCGTGGGCACGGTGCCGGGCCTGACTGTCCCGATGTTCAAGGCCTATACCGACTACGCCAGGGGCGGCTTTGCGCCGATGCCGGACTTCGCGCCGCCGGGCGGCGTCAACTTCATCTCGGCCATGTCGCTGTCGGAAGCGATCGAAGGTGCCTTGCTGCGCGGCGAGAATGGCAAGGCCTACCTCGTGGGCGACGAGAACCTGACCTTCCAGGAATACTTCGGCGCATTCTTCCGCGATGCCGGCCGCCCGGTACCGCCGGTCATCGACCAGGAGCACCCGTTGCTGCCTGACTCGGCGATCTGCTTCGGCCGGGGCAACACGCTCTACTACGAGCCGGACGCGGCCGAGACTGTCCTGCTCGGCTATCGCCGCCGCGACATCCTGCGCACGGTGAGCGAAATCGTGGCGCAGTACAGCTAAAGGCGGCACCGCGGCGGCCCGCGCAGGCCGCCGCGGCGGGTCTTACAGCCCCGAGATCAGTTGCGCGTTGTCGATGCGCAGTTCCGCGCCATTGATGAAGCGCGATGCGTCCGAAGCCAGGAACAGCACCAGGTTGGCCACATCCTCCGGCTGGCACATGCGTGCCATCGGGTCCGTGCCGATGCCCAGCGCCACCGGGTCAAGATCCGGCACCAGCGCCTGCGTCATCGGTGTCCAGATGCCGTCGGGGTGGATCGAGTTGCAGCGGATGCGATAGCCGTTGCGCTTGCAGTGCACGGCCACGCTGCGCGCCAGCGCTGTCACGGCGCCTTTCGCGCCGCTGTACGCGCACATCATCGGCAAGCCGCCCAGCGCTGCCACGGACGACATCACGATGATGGAGCCGCCGGCCGGATTGCCTTTCATCGCCTGCACGCCGAACTTGCAGCCGAGGAAATACCCGTCGGCATTGACGCGCATGACCTGCCGCCAGCAGTCGAGCGAGGTTTCCTCGATCGATCCCGGCGGGCAGATGGCCGCATTGTTGACCAGCACATCGAGCCGCCCGAAGCGGTCCTGTGCCGCGGCCACGGCCTTGCGCCAGTCGTCTTCGCTGGCGATGTCGTGGCGTATAAACAATGCCGCATCGCCGATCTCGCGGGCGAGCGCCTGCCCGGCTTCCTCATTGACGTCGCTGAGCACCACGCGCGCGCCTTGCGCAGCCAGCAGCAGCGCGTCGGCGCGCCCTACCCCACTGGCCGCGCCGGTGACCAGCGCGACCTTGCCCTTGACCTGATCCATCTTCTCTCTCCTTGTGTGGTCCGCTTCACGCGGCGTCGGGAATCCTGCCGGCCAGCACCGCGTGCAGCGCGGCTTCGCCATACACCGCCGCCACGGTTTCATCGAGGATGGGATTGCCGCGCAGCTCGCTGCCGCCGTCGACAGCGATGCTCTGGCCGGTGACCCAGCCCGATTCCGGCCCAGCCAGGTAGCGCACCGCGCTGGCAATGTCGTCCGGCTCGCCGGCACGTCCCAGCGGCATCTGCGCGACGAACTTGTCGAGCATGGCCGGGTTGTCGAACATCGGCCCGGTCGCGCCGGAGCGGGTCAGTCCAGGGCGCACCGCGTTGACGCGGATGCCGCAGCCGGCCAGTTCCTCGGCCGCCGCGCGCACGAAGGCTTCCAGGCCCGCCTTGGCGGCGCAGTACGCCGACAGCCAGCGGCAGGTCATGCGCGCCGCGTTCGACGAAATGCAGACGATGGCGCCGCCTTGCGGCGCCATCAGTGGCGAGGCGTGACGAAGCGCCAGGAAGGCGCTGGCGATATTCAGCTCCAGTTCGGCCATCAGGGACGCGGTGTCATGCATCAGCATGGGACGGAAGCCGCCGCCGCCGACCGTCGCCACCACGATATCGAGGCGGCGTTCCATCTCCCAGGCCTGCCGCAGCGCGGCCTGCACATCCGCCTCGCGGCATGCGTCGCCGACGTTGATTTCAACCGCGGCGCCGGCCACTTGCGCAAGCAGGTCGCGCCGTGCTGCTTCCAGCGCTTCGCGGCGCCGCCCCATCAGCACTACCGCCGCGCCGTCGCGAAGCAGCGCCAGCGCGCTGGCCGCACCGATGCCGCCCGCGCCGCCGGTAACGAGGGCGGTCTTCCCTTCCAGTACACGATTCGTCGTCATCATGCCCCCCGCAGCGGCAGGTCCTGCGTCCAGTCGACCACCAGCTCGCGCGCTGCGATGCGCCACCGGCCCTGCCATCGCTCGAAGCGGTCCTGGTAACGGATGCCCCAGTCCAGCTTGCGCTGCACGCCGTCCTGCTCATACAAGTGGTTGGCGACGCAATAGGTTTCGCCGGTGGCGGCATCGCCATCGAGCTCAACCAATTGCTGGTGCATGTGGTGCTGCGTGGCGCTGTACTTGCCGAGTGCCGACATGCCCTCGGCAATCGCTTGCGGTCCGTCCATGCAGAAGCCTGGCCCGGTGAGCCGCGCATCGGGGGTGAACAGATCCGCCAGGCGCGGGAAATCGCGCCGGTCCACCGCCTGCGCATAGCGGCAGGTCAGCGCGTGAATGGCTTGCTTGTGCTCCAGATCGGACATGGCCAGGCTCACTCCTTGGTTGTGACCGGCCGGGGCAGGATGCGCGACCGGTCGTTGGGATGGCGACTATCGTCAACCCTGCCGCGCAGCCGGCCATCGTCCGCGTGTAGTAACCGGTACGGATGCCGTTTAGTCCGAACGAAGGATGTAGCGGTGCCTCGCCCGCCCCAAGCTTTCGACGAGGACGGGCGGCCCCAACGGCGCCCGCATTTCACTGATACAGGAGACAGAAATGAAGCAGACGGAACAGCCCATCGTCGCGGTCGTCACGGGCGGCTCTCGTGGTGCCGGCAAGGGCATTGCGCTGGCGCTCGGCGCTGCCGGTGCCACGGTGTACGTGACCGGGCGTACGGAGCAGGAAGGCAGCGCGCCGCTGCCCGGCACCATCCACGCCACGGCGCGCGAGATCGATGCGCTGGGCGGTCGCGGCATCGCGGTCGCCTGCGATCATCGCGACAATGCGCAGGTGGCGCAGCTGTTCGCGCGCGTGCGCGAGGAGATCGGGCGGATCGATATCCTCGTCAACAACGCCACCTTCCTGCATGACGAACTCATCATGCCCGGCCCCTTCTGGCAGAAGCCGCTGGAGATGACCGGGATTCTCGACGTTGGCCTGCGCTCGGGCTACGTGGCCAGCTGGCATGCGGCGCCGATGATGGCGGCGCGCGGGCGGGGGCTGATCGTGTTCACGTCGTCGTTTGGCGCCAACTGCTATATGCATGGCCCGGCGTATGGGGCGCAGAAGGCCGGCATCGACAAGTTTGCCCATGACATGGCGGTCGACCTGCGCCCGCACGGCGTGGCGGCGGTCTCGGTGTGGATGGGGCCGTTGCGCACCGCGCGCACGCAGCGCGTGTGGGAACAGCATCCCGACAAGTACGCATCGTTCGCCACCGTGGCGGAGACCCCTGAATTCACCGGGAAAGTCATTGCGGCGCTGTATCGCGATCCCGGGCTGATGGAGAAATCCGGCCAGGTGCTGATCGCGGCGGAGGCCGCGCTGGGGTATGGGATTGTCGATGCGCAGGGGGTGCAGCCGCCTTCGTACCGGGAGGTGCTGGGCGGTCCGCCGGCGGTGCATCCTGCGATCGTGGAGTAGGGCCTGGGCTAGCCAACGCCCCACGCATACGCTCCCCTCTCCCGCGCAGTGGGAGAGGGGAGCAAACAAGCGAGGTTTTAGCTGCCCTGCGACAGCAACGCCGTCGTAAACTCCGTCGACCGGATCAACCACACCCCATCGATCCGCACATACTCATCCGCATAGCGCCCGGTCAGGAACGTGCGCGAACCGTTGACGTCATCCAGCGCCAGATACGCCAGATCCCAGCTACCCTGCGCCGACGCCTCATCCAGCACCCGGATCTCCGACTGCCCGGCAAAATGCATCTCCCGCAGCGTAGGCCGGCAAGCCAGCTCCGCAAAACACTGCACCAGCGCATCACGCCCGGCAAAGCTGCCAATGCGGTCATAGTGGATATGCGCGTTGTCCGGCACGAAGCAGGCCCGCATGGCTTGCGGATCCTTGTCATCGCACGCCCGCAGGTAGCGCAGCTTAAGCGCCCGGATCGCATCCGCGGCTTCCAGCCGTGAAAGGCGGTCGGCAATGCCGGCAATCTCGGTCATATTCAATCTCCGTTGATCAGGCTTCACGCAGCTGATACTTCAGCACCTTGCCCGCCGCGCTCACCGGCAGCGATGTGACGAACAGCACCTCGCGCGGCACCTTGTAGTTAGCCATGTGCCTGCGCGCCCAGACGATCAGGGTCTCGGCATCCAGGCGTGCGCCATGGCGCAGCACCACGTAGGCGCGCCCCACTTCGCCCAGCCGCTCATGCGGCATGCCCACCACCGCGACCTGGGCCACCGCCGGGTGGGCCGTCAGCAGCTTCTCCACCTCCGCCGGATAGCAGTTGAAGCCGCCGACGATGAACATGTCCTTGATGCGGTCGGTAATGCGCAGGTAGCCCCGCGCATCGAGCGTGCCGACATCGCCGGTATGCAGCCAGCCGTCGGCGTCGATGGCTTCGGCGGTCGCCTCCGGCAAGCCAAAGTAGCCCTGCATCACGTTGTAGCCGCGCACCAGCACCTCGCCCGGCTCGCCGGTCGCGACCGGCCGCCCCTGCGCGTCGACGCAGCGCAGCTCGATCCCCGGCATGGCGCGGCCGGAGGTGCCGGCCACCGTTTCGGCATCGTCGCCGGCGCGGGTCAGCGTGGCGAAGCCGCACGACTCGGTCAGGCCATAGCCGGTGATCACGGTGTCAAAGCCCAGTTCCTCGCGCATGCGTTCGATCAGCACCGGCGCGATCGCCGAGGCGCCGGTCACCGCAACCCGCAGCGATGACAGGTCGAACTCGCGCAGCCGCGGCGCGTTGAGCAGCGTCTGGTAGAGCGTCGGCGGCCCCGGCAGCACCGTAATGCGCTCGTTCTCCACGCGCGTCATCACGGCTTCGGCATCGAACACCAGGTGCGGCAGCACCGTGGCGCCGCGCGACAAGGCGGCAAGCCATCCCGCCTTGTAGCCGAAGGTATGGAAGAAGGGATTGACGATCAGGTAGCGGTCCCCGGCGCGCACGCCCGTGATCGCCGCCCAGCCGTCGATGGCGCGCAGGTTCTGCGCGTGCGCGGTCATCACGCCCTTGGGCCGCCCGGTGGTGCCCGAGGTGAACATGATGTCCATCGGCGTGTCGCCGCGCACGCCGGCCTCGCGCTGCGCGAACGCCGCCATGTCCACCTGCTGCGCCTGTGCAAGGAAGCCATCCCACGCCAGTTCGCCGTCGCCCAGCGCCCTGCCCTGCCCCGGCCGCAGGATCACCATCCGCTCCAGCGTGGCGGGACGATGCGGCGCCAGCATCTGCGGATAGCTTTCGCCGAGGAAGTCGTCGACGCAGACCAGCAGCCGAGCGCCGCTGTCGGCCAGCACGGCGCCCGCTTCGGCGCCCTTCATGCGCGTATTGAGCGGCACCAGCGCGGCGCCCACGCTGTGCGTGGCCAGCGCCGCGATGATCCATTCCGAGAAGTTCGGCGCCCATACCGCAACGCGGTCGCCCGGCTGCACGCCGAGCGCCATCAGCGCGCGGCCCGCTTCGGTCCGGCAGGCATCCAGCGCGGCGTAGCTCAGGCGCAGCCCGTCCTCCTGGATGGCGATACGCTCGCCGTGGCGCAGCGCCGCGCGCCGCACCAGCTCGGGAATGGTGGCAGCGATATCCTCGTTGGCGGCGGCTTCCTGGGCGTCCTGGCCGGCCAGCACCGCAATGTCGTCGATGGTGTCAGATGGGGTCATGTCAATCCGGGAACTTCAGGTGGAGTTCGTCGCTCGCGGGGCGCGCCTGGCAGGCCAGCGTCCAGCCCGCGTCGAGGTCGGCGCGATCGAGCACGTGGTTTTCGCCGAGCGTCACGTCGCCCTGCGTCACCTGGCACATGCAGGCGCCGCACAGGCCCGCACGG
Source organism: Cupriavidus sp. L7L (assembly GCF_004353535.1). Taxonomy (NCBI): domain Bacteria; kingdom Pseudomonadati; phylum Pseudomonadota; class Betaproteobacteria; order Burkholderiales; family Burkholderiaceae; genus Cupriavidus; species Cupriavidus sp. L7L. The sequence continues at coordinate 96,262 of NZ_SMNY01000011.1, read as the reverse complement.
CAGGAACTGGGGGCGGCGACGCCGGCGCGCTGCAGCGCATCCAGCACCGTCTCGTCGGGCGCGACATTGAGCTGGTGGGCTGCGCCGTCGAGCTGCACGGTCAGCGCCGCGCCGCGCATGGCGGCGGGCTCGTTCGGGACAGGCGCCGCCGGTGTCTTGGCCGCTGCCACATCCGGCAGGGACACGAAGCGCTCCACATGCAGCTTGCCGCGCGGCACGCCAAGCTGCTGCAGCGCCGCCTGCGCCGCGTCCATGAATGGACCAGGCCCGCAGACAAAGCACTCGGCCAGGCTCCACGGCCGCACCAGTTCCTCGACCTGGCGCTGCGTCGGCGGCCCCTGCACGCTGTCCAGCCAGTGGATCACGCGCAGCCGGCCGGGGTGGCTGTCCGCCAGCTCGCCGAGCGCCTCGCGGAAGATGACGGAGCGCTCGTCGCGGTTGGCATAAACCAGCGTCACCGCGCCGCGCCCGTGGCGCAGTGCGGCCTTCGCGATCGACAGCACCGGCGTGATGCCGCTGCCGCCGGCCAGCAGCAGGAAATCGCCATGCAGCGTGGGCGGGGTGAAGACGCCGGCCGGCGGCATCACCTCGACCGTATCGCCCGCGCCGAGGTGGTCGCAGATCCAGTTGGAGACGCGCCCGCTTTGCACCCGCTTGATCGTCACGCGCAAGGCGTGGTCGACCTCGGGCGTGCTCGACAGCGAATAGCAGCGCTGCAGCGGCACGCCGTCGACGGGCACGCGCAGCGTCAGGAACTGGCCGGGACGATAGGCGAAGGCATCGCGCAAGCCGTCAGGCAGCGCGAAGACCAGCGAATGCGCCTGCTCCGTTTCCGTGATGACTTCGGCGATCTGCAGCCGATGGAATTGCACTGGCGCCATGATTTCCTTCTCTCGCCGGGGGGTGGCGTCAGGCCACGCCCATGATGGTCTGCGCGTTGTCGATGCGCAGTTCCGCGCCGTTGATGAAGCGCGATTCGTCCGACGCCAGGAACAGCACCAGGTTGGCCACGTCGCGCGGATGGCACATGCGCTGCATCGGCTCGGCGCCGCCCACCTCTTCCGGCAGGGCCGCCGCGCCGCCCGGCAGGAAGGCAGCGGTCATCGGCGTGAGGATGCCGTCCGGATGGATCGAGTTGCAGCGGATGCGGTAGCCGCTCTGCTTGCAATGGCCCGCGACGGCACGCGTCAGCGCCGCCACCGCGCCCTTGCTGGCGCTGTAGGCGCAGAACGCACCCATGCCGCCCAGTGCCGCCACCGACGACATGTTGACGATGCTGCCGCCGCCCGCCTTCATCGCGGCCACGCCGTACTTGCAGCCCAGGAAGTAGCCGTCGGCGTTGATGCGCATCACGCGCTGCCATTGCTCCAGCGTCGCGTCCTCGACCGACCCCAGCATCAGGATGGCGGCATTGTTGACCAGCACGCCGGGCGCGCCGAAGCGCTGCTCGGTGCGCGCCATCACCTGCTGCCAGCCGGCTTCGCTGGCGATGTCGTGCGGCACGAACAGCGCGGTCTCGCCGATCTCGCGCGCCAGCGCGTGGCCCGCTTCCTCGTTCAGGTCGGTCAGCACCACGCGCGCGCCTTCGCGGGCCAGCAGCAGGGCGTCTTCCTTGCCGACGCCGCTGGCGGCCCCGGTGACGATCGCGATCTTGCCTTCAGTACGTCGGCTCATGGGTAATCTCCTCGTTGGTGTGTGCCTGCCGCTCGCCGGCGGGCTGTTGTGTCAGGTGGCGGCCGGCATTGCGCCCCGACCAGATGCAGTCGGCAAGCGACAGGCCGCTTACGTAATGGTTGGAGGCGATGCCCACCGCGGTCCGGCCGACGGCGTAGAGGCCCGAAATGGGGGCGCCGCCTGCGACGGCCAGCACACGGCCGCTCGACTCTTCCACGGACAAGCCGCCGAGCGTGATCGCCGGACAGGGGAAGACGCGGGAGTTCGCCGAGATGTCGATGGCGAGCCATGGCCCGGCCTCCAGCGAGGCGCACATCGGCGCGGACTTGCCGGCCGGGTCGGGAATCTCTCCGCGGGCAGCGGCGCTGCAGGCGTCGACGGTAGCGCGCAGTGCGGCCGGCGGCATGCCCAGCTTGCCGGCCAGCGCCTCGATGCTGGACGCACGCCTGGCGCCGGCGAGCAACAGCATCGCCGCGGGCAAGGCCTGGAACGCCCACAGGCGGCCGCCCAGGCATTCACGCAGTGCGGCGCGCGCCAGCGCGCGGTCCAGGATCAGCCAGGCGCGCCCGCCATGCCGCTCGCAGATGGCGTGGCCCAGCGTGGCGCCATAGGTTTCCTCGTTGCCGATGCGCTCGCCCCGAGCGTCGACCACGCAACCGCGCGCCCAGTCGAACGGCGGATTGATAAAGCGCCAGGCCGACACGCGCTCCAGGTGCCGCGTGGCCGCGCCCGCCGATTCGCCGAGCCGGATGCCGCTGCCGTCGCACCCGGTCGCGCCGAGGCGCCAGTTCTGCAGGTACTTGCCGGCATGGCGCGCCACCATGGCGCGGTTGAAGATAAAGCCGCCGGTGGCCAGCACGACGGCGCGGGTGCGCACTGCCACGCGCTGCGCATGGCGCAGCTCGAGCTGCAGCACACGCTGGCGCAGCAGGTCGGCAACGCCCGGCATGGCGTTGTGCAGGCGCTCGGCCAGCCGCGCCAGGCGCGCGTGGCGCTTCTGGTGGCGTCCCGGCGGCACCTGCCACAGCTCGATGCCGATGACTGCGCCGTCCTTGTCGACGATCAGCCGGCGCGCCGCGGCCTGGCGCATGACCGTGATTTCCGCCCGGGCTTCCACGGCGCCGCGCAGCGCGCCGTACAGCGTGCGCCCGGACATGCCGGGGCCTTTCACGCGGTGCCCGCGCGGGGCCGGTGCGGCATGCTGCGCGTACGCCGGCACGGCTTCGTTGCCGGAGTAATAGAGGTAATACGGCTGCGCCGGGTACGACGTCTTGCGCGGCGGCACGGTGGCGGCAAAGCGCACGCCCACGTCTTCCAGCCAGGCCAGCATGTCGCGGCTGCGCTCGCAGAAGGACTGCAGCGTGCCTTCGCTGACGACGCCGCCGGTCTCCTGGCGCAGGTAATCCGCCATCGCCCGCGGCGTATCGGCATAGCCCGCTGCGGCCTGGTAGGACGTGCCGCCGCCGGCATACACCACGCCGCCACTCTTGGCGCTGGCGCCGCCGCCTTCGAAGCGCTCGGCGACGATCACGCGCGCCCCGCCGCGCGCCGCTTCCAGCGCCGCGCAGGCACCCGCGGCGCCGAAGCCCACTACCACGGCATCGCAGGCGGCCTGCCACGGATGCGCGTCCGGGTCATCGAGCCGCAGCGGTGCGTAGACCGGCGTGACGGAATCGGGATGCATGCTGGCGCCTCCGGGGCTCAGGCGGAACACAGCGCGCGCAGCGGCGCGGAGGTGGTATAGGCGCCGTCGACATAGACCAGCGGTGACACCTCGCCTGCCAGCCGCACCTCGCGCAGCCGGCCGATGAAGACAGCGTGGGTGCCATAGTCGAAGCGGCCGTCCTGCCGGCACACCAGGTTGGCCTGGGCGTTGCGCAGGCACGGCACGCCGAGCAGGTCGTCCTCCCACTCGCCGCTGGTGAAGCGTTCCTCGCCCTTGAGGCGGCCGCTGCAATCGACCGCGATGTCCTGGTGGTCGGCGGCCAGCAGGTTGATGCAGAAATCGGTGCCGGCATCGAGCGGCGGATAGATCGACGAGTTGCGGTTGATGCAGATCAGCAGCGATGGCGGATCCGCCGACAGCGAATCGACCGCCGTCACCGACATCGAATAGCGGCGCTCGCCATCGCGGCAGCTGATGACCGCCACCGAGCGCGCCATGCGGCGCATCGCCTTCAGCATGTCGTCGCGCAGCGTCTGGCTGGATTCCGGATTGGTGCTCATAGGGCCTCCTGTACGGTTTGAGCGTGGGGCGCGGCGGCAGGCTGCCGCGCTTGCTGCGCGATCACGTCCGCAGCGATATAGCCGAAGGTCATCGCGGGCCCGAGCGTCGAGCCCGCGCCGGGATAGCTGGTGCCCATCATCGAGGCACTGGTATTGCCGATGGCGAACAGCCCGGCGATAGCGCTACCATCCTCCCGCAGCACGCGCGCGCTGGCGTCGGTCACCAGTCCGCCCTTGGTGCCGATATCGCCGGCATCGAGCCGCACGGCGTAGAACGGCGCCTTGCCGATCGGCGCCAGGCACGGGTTGGGGCGCACCGCCGGGTCGCTGTAGTAGGTATCGAACAGGTTGTCGCCCTTGCCGAATTCCTCGTCCACGCCGGTGGCGGCGTAGCGGTTCATGCGGGCGACGCTGCCGGCGAGCCCGTCGGCGTCCACGCCGATCCGCTGCGCCAGCTGCGCCAGCGTGTCGGCGCGCACCAGGATGCCGGACAGGCCGGCCGGAATGCTGCGGTCCGGCATCACCGAGGCAGGCAGGATCGGCCCGCACGGGTACTTGTGGCGGAAGGTGGCGTCGAACACCATCCACGCCGGCACGCTGCAGCCGGTCTTGTCGTGGTCGCGGTACATGGCCGGCACGAACTCGGAATACGGCGCGGCCTCGTTGACGAAGCGGCGGCCCTGCCCGTTCACCACCAGGCAGCCCGGCATGGCGCGCTCGATAAAGAGCGCGCGCTGCTTTTCCTCGCCCTGCACCTGCACAGTCGGCGCGCCCCACACATGCGACATCAGGGCGACGCCGGCGCCGGCGGCCTGCCCCGCGCGGATCGCGTCGCCGGTGTTGTTGGGCGGCGTCGCGCTCCAGCCGGCCTGCGTCGGCTGCGGCAGGTATTGCTCGCGCATGGCCTGGCTGCGCTCGAAGCCGCCGGCGGCCAGGATCACGCCATGCAGCGCGCGGATTTCCACCACCTGCCCGTCCTGCACGGCGCGCACACCGCGGACCGAGCCGTCTTCGACGACCAGGTCTTGCAGCGCGGTGTCGAGCCACAGCGGGATCGCGCGGTCCATCATTGCCCGCCGCAGGCCGCCGGCCAGGCTGTTGCCGAGCGTAAGGCGGCGGTCGCGCCGGGTCTTGCGGCGCCAGCCGAAGTCAAGCCAGTAGCGGGCGAACTGGCGCACCGCCAGTCCGAACCAGCCGGGCGAGCGGCACAGCAGCGCGTGCGCCTCGCCGGAGGTCACGGCCACGCGGCCGCCCACCAGCGTGCCGGGTGACGGCGGACGCAGCCGGTCGAACTCCTCACGCAGGCGCGCACCGTCGAACGGCATCGGGTCGAGCGCGCGGTAGCCGGGCATCGCGCCGGGCAGCTTCTGGAAGTAGTCGGCGTAGCGCGGCAGCGTGTAGTAACGCACACCGGCCTGCTGCTCCAGGTATTGCAGCATGCGCGGCGCCTGCTCCAGGTAGGCGCGGATCCGCCGCGGGTCGCCGTCGTCGCCGGTGCAGGCGAGTATGTACTCGAGCGCCTTGGCGTAGTCGTCCTGCCCGCCCGCCGGCGCGATATGATGGTTGAGCGGGATCCAGATGCCGCCGCCGGACACCGCCGAGGTGCCGCCGTACTGGCTGCTCTTCTCCAGCACCACCACCGACAGCCCGCGGTCGGCGGCCCGGCAGGCGGCCAGCATGCCGCCGGCGCCCGAGCCGACCACCACCACGTCAAACTCCCTGGCCTGCAGGCGCGCTGTGCTCTGGGTCATGATGGGTTCCCTTGCCGGTGCGCGGCTTCAGATGAAGAAATCGGTGTTGGCGCGGCCCATCATCACGCCGCCCAGGTTCTGGCCGAAGCGGTCCAGGTTGTTGGCGTAGTGGGCGCGTGCCGCGTGCAGGTCGAGGAAGCGGCGCACCATCGGGTTGGTGCGGTAGATGCCGTTGCCGCCGGCATAGCGCAGCAGGCTGTTGGCGAGCTGCGCGCAGCGCTCGGCCACCTGCGACGACTGGTAGCGGAAATGCAGCCGTCGCGGCGTCTGCACCTGGCCGCCTTCACGCGCTACGGCCAGCAGCTCGTCGAAATTGCGTTCGAGGACGGTGCGCATTTCGTCGACGGCCACCTGGGCATTGGCGCAGGCCAGTTGCGCACCGCCGTCCTCGGCGGTCTTGCTGCCGCCGTTGCTGCTGACGCGGCCGTCGGCGTAGGCGACGAAATCGTCAAGGGTGCCTTCCAGCGCGCCGATGCACGCGGTGCACACGGCACGCACGAAGATCTGCGCGAACGGCAGGCGATATAGCGGCACGTCGTTGACGGCAAGGCCCGGGCTGGTGCCCATGGCGCCATCGACGGCGCGATGGGTGCGGTAGTCGGGGACGAACACGTCATCGACGACGATATCGTGGCTGCCGGTGGCGCGCAGGCCCAGCACATCCCAGTTGCGCACGATCTTGTAGTCGGTGCGCGGCAGCAGGAAGGTGCGGTAATCGTAGGCACCGCCCGGTTCGGACGGCGGCACCAGGCCTCCGAGGAAGATCCAGTCGCACAGTTCGCTGCCGCTGGAGAACTTCCAGTGGCCTGAGAAACGGTAGCCGCCTTCGACCGGGGTGACCTTGCCGACCGGCATGTAGGTCGAGGCGATCAGCGTGGTGGGATCGTTGCCCCAGACCTCTTGCTGCGCGCGTTCGTCGAACAGGGCGAGCTGCCAGTTGTGCACGCCGACCACGCCGTAGACCCAGGCGGTGGACATGCAGCCTTTGGCCAGCGCCATCTGGATGCGGAAGAAGGTCTGCGGGTCGAGTTCATAGCCACCGTAGCGGCGCGGCTGCAGCACCTTGAAGAAGCCGGCGGCCTGCATCTCGGCGATAGTTTCGGCGGGGATACGCGCTTCGGACTCTGCCTGCGCGGCGCGCTGCGCCAGCACGGGGATCATCTGCTCGGCGCGCGCGATCAGGCGTGCGGCCAGTTCCTTGGGGTTGTTGTCGTGATGCACCGCGGTCTCCTTTTCGCTTTGTCTTGTGGCTGGCGTTGATGTTTGCATCGGGCGGGCGTGGCGCCATCGTCTGATGGGACTAGCTGTTTCCTGCGGCACTTCGTGGATGCGCCGGCCCTCTCCCCCGGCCCCTCTCCCCCGGCCCCTCTCCCGCTCGCGGGAGAGGGGAGCAAACCATCGATCAGCAAACGTTCACGCCACCGCGCTCAGCTTGCGGCCCTGCTTGCGGAAATGCGGGATCACGTGCTCGCCGATATTGCGGATGGTCTCCATCTGCGCCCACTGCGGCACCGTGCCCATCTGGCAGATAAACAGGATCTCGTCGGCGCCGGCATCGATCAGCCGCTGCACGTAGCCGATGCAATCCTCCACCGTGCCGTAGGCGTGGTTCGGGTTCAGCATCATCATCGAGGGGTCGCTGAAGTCGACCGAGACCTTCTCGGAAGCGAACCTGGTATTGATGACGGCCTTGCCCTGCGCGTCGGTGGCGGTGACATGCTCGTCGTCCCACGCGGACGGATCCGGGCGCTCGCCGCCGGCATACCAGTACGACAGCGACTCCATGAAATAGCGCTGGCCCTTGATGCCGATCTTGCGCGCAGCCAGGCCGTCTTCCAGCACGATGGTCGGGCACAGCGCCGCCAGGTGCTGGTGCGGGCGGAAGCCCACCTGGTCCTCGGCCTTGCGGCTTTCCCACGCGGCGCGATAGATCTCGTTCTTCTTCGCCACATCCTCGGGGCCGCCAAAGCCGAGCACCAGCGCGCCCATGCCGCGCGCGCCGGCGCGCTGCAGCGTGTCGGCATTGGTGCAGGCCAGGTACATCAGCGGATGCGGGTCCTGGCGCGGCTTGGGGTGGATCGGGCGGCGCGGGATCTTGATGAACTCGCCATCGTGCTCGATCTCGTCCTGCGTCATGATCTTCGGGATCAGGTACATCGACTCGTCGATCATCGGGTGCAGGCTGTTCAGGTCGTAGCCGAACGTGCCCGCCTCCTGCTGCGTGCCGCCCTTGCCCACGCCGAAGTGCACGCGGCCGCCGGACAGGATGTCGAGCGTGGCGATGCGCTCGGCCACCTTGACCGGGTGGTTCATCGCCGGCGGCAGGCACACCACGCCGTGGCCGATGCCGATGCGCTGCGTGCGCCCGGCGACAAAGGCGAGGAAAGTCTCCGGCGCGCTCATGTGCGCGTAGTTGGTCAGCGCGGTGTGCTCGACCGCCCAGACCACGTCGAAGCCCATGTCCTCGGCCAGCACCACCTGTTCCATGATTTCATCGAACACCTTGTGGTCGCCGGCGCGCGAGGCATCGACGGTCTGTGCTTCATAGATCAGCGAAAAACGCATTGCAGTCCCCTTCCCTGGCATTGATGGTTCAGGACCGCTGCCGGGACGCCGCCGGTTGCCGCGCCTCGGGCCGGAAGCGGCCTGTGTGCTTGCAGTGTGGGCGGCGCAAGGCGTTGCAACATCGTCTGATTGGATTATGAGCAGTGCCTGGCCCATCCCTATCATGATTCGCGGGCAACGATGCCCGCTTTTGACCTTCGAAAGGACCAGGACACATGCAAGCCAGACTGCTGCTTTACCCCGTCGCGGACATCGACACCGCGCTGCCGTTCTTCACGCAAGGACTCGGACTCGCCGTGAAATTTCGCGACGGCGACCGCTATTGCGCGCTGGACGCGGGCGCGCTGACGCTGGCGCTGGTGGCCGGTGAAGAACGGCTGGTCGACCAGCCCGCGCTCGCGTTCAAGGTGGATGAGGGGAAAGACTTTGCCGCGGCGATTGCGCGGCTGGTGGGTGCGGGGGCCAGCGTGACGCTGCCCGCGGCGCAGGGCCCGCATGAGACCCGCGCGGTACTGCAGACCCCGCAGGGCTTTGCGCTGGTGCTCAGCGCAAAGCCCTGACGCTTACATCAGCCCAGCGAAATCACGCTGCTCAGCAGCATGCGCACCAGCGTGGCCTGCCGGGTCACGCCGGTCTTGGAGAAGATTGCGCGCAGGTGCGCGCGGGCCGTGTTCTTGCTGATGCCGAGCTCGTCCGCAGCTTCGTCGAGCGTGAGCCCGTTGGCCAGCTGCAGCGCCAGTTGCGTTTCCGCCGGCGTGAAGTCGAACAGCTGGCGCACCACATCGTGCGAGGCCTGCGAGCGCCGCTCCGGATCGCGGATAAAGACCACGCAGGCGGGGCGCTTGCGGTTGTCCTCCGACCACTCGCTGAGCGGGATGGTGCGGATCAGCACGCCCAGCCTGGCGCTGCCGGACGGACGCGTGATCGACATCGCCTCCATCACCGCCGGCGCGGTGCCCAGGTGCCCCATCATCGCCTGGCGCAGCAGGCGCTGGAACTTGCGGTTCTCCTGGCCGTACTCGACGTCCAGCCCGCCCTTGGCAATCCGGATGCCGTCCTTGGCGCCCAGGATCTCGTCGGCCGCGGCGTTGGTCTTGATGATGGTGCCGGTCTCGTCCAGGATCACCATGCCGACCAGCATGCGGTCGATGGCGCTGGCATAGACGGTGCGCTCCGACTCCACGACGTCGAGGCGCGAATGCAGGTCCACCGCGCGCTTCAGGTGCGGCAGCAGCGCGGTGCACAGCGCCTTGTCCGCGGCCGAGAAATCGCGGCCCTCATGCTTGCGGCAGACACGGAAGCGGCATTCGACGCCGTCGTCGGTACGCAGGTCCGCGCCCAGGATGTAGCGGATGCCGACGTCCTTGAGGAACTGCAGGTAGATCTCGCTCTGGCACCAGACGCCCGGCCCGAGATGCTCGTCGATGGTCACCACCCGGTCCGACGGCAGGCCGATGAAGGGATCGAGCGCGTAATAGTAGTTGTTGTAGGAGGTCTCGCCCGGCAGGGTCGAACCGCCATGCTCCGAGGCATTGATCATGAGCCCGCGCCGGTCCGTGGCCGGCGAGCGCAGGATCAGCGTGACGTAGTTGGCGTCGAGCTGCCTGCGGATCTGCTCCAGCGCCTTGCCCCATGGCACCTGCTCCATCGGTCCCTGGTAGATATTGCCCAGCAACGCGCTGAAGTCAGACAGCGACACCGTCGTCTGCGCGAACAGGTGCGCGGCTGCCTGATTGTGGCTCACCTCCATCAGCATTTCCTCTGTCTCCATTGTGGCGTGCGCAGCGCACCGGACGTGCCGGTCGGCTGGCCTTCCTGTGCGGGCTCTGTGGCCCTTTTTTTGTGCCCCGATTATAGGGACGGCGCAGGGGTCGCGGCTTGCCCCCTGCCTTCATGGTTTGCCCTAGTCCACGCCGGCATGGCACGCATGCCGGACTAGTCCCGAGGGACAGGCCAATCCTCACGCGCCGGCGGCGCAAACACATACTCCAAACAGACTAAGGACCAACCCATGGCCATCCGGCCGCGGGCAAACCCCTAGGCGTCATTGGGATGCCATGTGACGCCATGTGAATCCGCATGACGCCAGGTGGCGCCGCCCCACCCAAACAGACGATGCCGCGCCGCCGCGGCGCCGCTACAAGTCGTGCATGGGCGGCAATCCCCGCCTTTTTCCACGTCTTTTTCCTACGGAGAACCATCACCATGGCGGCAAACCCGCGGCAGCAGGCCGCAGTGATTACCGGTGCGGGCAGCGGCATCGGCCGCGCGCTGGCGCATGCATTGGCGGCGCAGGGCTATGCGCTGGCACTGGCGGACATCGACGCCGACGCGCTCGAAGCGACGCGCGCGGCGCTTGCCGGCCAGGGCGCCATCGCGATCGCGGTCCCGACCGACGTGTCCGACTTGCGGCAGATGGAGCACCTGTGCGCTGAAGCCTTCCTGCGCCTGGGCCGTGTCGACCTGCTGGTCAACAACGCCGGGGTGCTGGCCACGGGCCGCTGCTGGGAGCTGGCGCCGGAGGTCTTCGAGCGCGTGCTGCGCATCAACCTGTGGAGCGTGCTGTACGCACTGCGCTGCTTCGTGCCGCGCATGGCGGCGCAGGGTTCGGGCCATATCGTCAACGTGGCGTCGATGGCCGGCCTCGCGGTCGGCCCCTGGCTGGCGCCCTACACGCTGTCCAAGCAGGGCGTGGTAGCGCTCAGCGAAGGACTGGCGCTGGAGCTGCAGGCGGCCGGCCTGCCGATCCGGGTGTCGGTGGTCTGCCCCGGCCCGGTCGCCACCGGCATTGCCGCGGGCCTGGACGGCGCCGGGCCGCAGGAGGTGAACCAGATGAACGGCGCGCTGCGCAGCGGCATTGCCGCCGGCATGACGCCGGACGAGGTCGCGCGCGTGATCCTCGACGGCGTGTCGGCCGGCCGCTTCTGGATCCTGCCGCACGAGCAGGCGGCGCACGCCGCGCTGGCGCGCGCGCAAGGCATTGCCGCCGGCAGCCAGCCGGCCTTCGCGCTCTGAGATCGCGCTCCGAACTTGAATCCTCAACCGCAACCGGGAGACACCATGCCGCTCGACCCCCAGGCCCGCGCCATGCTTGATGCCATGGCCGCCTTGCCCAGCCCCGACTTCTCCACGCTGCGCGCCGCCGACTACCGTGCCGCGCTGGCGGCCATGCCGGGATTCGCACCCGGCGATGCCATCGCCGCGCAGCACGACCTGATCCTGGACGGTGCGGCCGGCCCGCTGCGGGCGCGCCTGTACCGGCCGGACGACAGCGCCGCGCTGCCGCTGGTGATCTATTTCCACGGCGGCGGCTTCGTGCTGTGCGGCCTCGATTCGCACGACAACATCTGCCGCAGCCTGGCGCGCCGCAGCGGCGCGCTGGTGCTGTCGGTCGACTACCGGCTCGCGCCGGAAGCGCGCTTCCCGGCCGCCGCGGAAGACGCGGTCGCGGCGGTGCGATGGGCGGCTGCGCATGCGGCGCAACTGGGTGCGGATCCGGCGCGGATCGCCGTGGCGGGCGACAGCGCCGGTGGCAACCTCGCCGCCGTAGCCTGCCAGCAGGTGCGCGGCAGCGGCATTGCCCTGCGGCACCAGCTGCTGCTCTACCCTTACCTGGACTGCACCGATACCGCGACCGGCAGCGCCAGCTACCGCGCATGCGCAACCGGCTACTTCCTGAGCGCGGCGGAACTGGACTGGTATCGCGCCCAGTATCTCGGCAATCGCGCCGATGCCGCGGACGTGCGCGCCAGCCCGCTGTGCCAGCGCGACCTGCATGGCTTGCCACCGGCCACCATCATCACCGCCGAGTACGACCCGCTGCGCGACCAGGGCGAAGGCTACGGCGAAGCGCTGCAGCGCGCGGGCAACAGCGCCACCGTGCGCCGCTGGCCGGGGCAGTTCCATGGCTTCATCAGCATGCAGGGCGTGATCGATGCCGCCAGCGACGCACTGGATGCGGCCGCAGCGGCGCTGCGCCACGCGTTCGGCAGCAGCCGGCAGGAGGCAGCATGAGCACGGCCAACGCCTTGCCGCCGATGGCCGACGTGCTTGCCGCACTGGCCGCTGGCCAGCGCGTGGTGGTGATCGAGGACGAGACCACCGAGGCCACCGGCTGCGTGCTGGTTACCGCCGAACGCACCACCGAGGCCGACGTCAACTTCATGGCCGCCGAGGCGCGCGGCCTGGTCTGCATGGCCATCACCGAGGCGCGCCGCGACCGGCTGCAGTTGCCGCCGATGGCCGCCAGCCAGCGCCAGCGCGAGCGCTACACGGTGTCGATCGAAGCGGCCACCGGCGTCAGCACCGGCATTTCCGCGGCGGACCGGGCGCTGACGCTGCGCGTGGCGGCAGCGGCGCGCGCCCAACCGGCAGACCTGGTCCAGCCGGGACACATCTTTCCGGTGGTAGCGCAGGCCGACGGCGTGCTGCGCCGCGCCGGCTTTGCCGAGGCCTGCTCCGACCTGCCGCGGCTGGCCGGGCGTGTCGCCGCCGGCGCCTATGCGATGCTGCTTGATGACGACGGCGACCTGCTGCGCGGCCCCGGCCTGCTGGCGTTTGCGCAACGCCACGGGTTAGCCGCGGTCTCGATCAGCGGGCTGATCCACCACCGGCTGCTGACCGAAGGCGCGCTGCGCCGTACCCGCTCGACCGGGCTGGATACGCCGTTCGGGCGCTTCACCGTGCACGCGTACCACGACGCCCCTGCCGACGCGCTGCACCTGGCATTGGTGCTGGGCGAGCCCGATCCGTCCAGGCCGGTACTGACGCGCGTGCAGGCGGTGGAAATGCAGCGCGACGTGCTGGCCTTCGGCACGCCGGCGCAGTCCACCTCTCAGCCCGCCTGGAACCTGGAACGCTCGCTCGCCCGCATCGGCGCCGAGGGCTGCGGCGTGCTGGTGCTGCTGGACGAGCGCGAATCGCCGCAGCAGCGGCTGGCGCGGCTGGCCGCGCCGCCTGCCGCCGCGCCGGCGCCGGCCTTCGCGCAGCGCGCGCTGGGGGTCGGGGCGCAGATCCTGCGCGATGTGGGCGCGCACAAGCTGCGCCTGCTCAGCCATCCGGTGCCTTACCGCGCGGTCACCGGCTTCGACCTGGAGGTTACGGAGTTTGTCCCGCCGGGCCAGCCTGGTTGAACGGCGCGCCGAAGCAGTCGGCAAAGCTGCGCGTGAAGCGCTCCACTTCGGCGTCGGGCAGGTGGTTGATGCCCCCGGCCAGGCGCCGGCCGCCTCCGGTCTCGAAGGCGCGGCAGAAGTCGGCCGCACCGGTGATGCTGTGCGCCGGCACGCGCACGCTGACCGCAAAGCCGCCGCCGGATTTGGGCGACAGCAGGCCGATCGCATCGCCGGGACGTCCGCGCACCAGCTCGTTGGCCAGCACACCGATCGCGCGCCGTGCCCACGGTGCGTCCGGCATCACCAGCAGCGCGGCGCCGGGGACTTCATGCACGGGCGACAGGCGGCGCGCCTGGGCCATGTCGTCCTCGTAGCCATCGCACAGCAGCGCGTAGGTGGCGCACTGCGCGGCGAAATCCAGCGGGTCGGCGAACGGCAGCATGTGCTGCGCCAGCTCGGCGGGATCGCAATGCAGGTCCGCCACGCACTCGCCATACGCGTTGTAGTTCAGGCAGGTGCCGAGCCGTTCCAGCATCAGGGTTTCGCGCGCGTCCAGCCGCGCCAGCGCCGCCATCGCGCGCGCCACGTCGCCGAGGTTGTCGCCAAAGGCGGCGGTGATCGCCCAGCGCCGGTGGAGCCCGTCGAGGTGGCGGTCGACCAGGATGCTGGTGCAGACCGCAGCGCTTTCGTCGATATGCGCACGCAGACCGGCATGCGACGGCAGCTCGCCGGCGTGGTGGTGGTCGAAGTAGTCCACCTGCGCACCGGCGGCGAGCAGCCGCAGCAGCCCGTCGCGGTTCTGTTCGAGCGAGATGTCCAGCGCCGTCACGGTATCGCCGGCACAGGCGTCGATCCGCTCGAGCAGGCGGATATCGCGCTTGACGCCGGTGACCAGCGTCGCATCGCCGGGGTGCAAACGACGGGCCAGGCGCAGCTGCTGCAGGGCACACAGGCCGTCGGCGTCGCCGTTGAAGGCAAAGTAGCGGGTCATGGCAGTTGGCAGTAGAGCAGTCGGTCCGGCCGGTCAGGGCATGAAGTCGCCACCGTTGGCATCCAGCGAGGCCCCGGTGATCGCACGGGCGTAGTCCGACACCAGGAACAGCGCCGCGCGCGCGCAGTCGTCGTCCGTCGGCATGCGGCCCAACGCAATCTGGGAAGCCACCGGTGCGATGATAGCGTCCTCGGCGACCCCCTGTTCGGCCGCGGCGTGGCGCACATAACCCTGCACCGGCGCGCCCCACATCCAGCCCATGAAGATGCTGTTGGCGCGGATGCCATGCGGCCCCAGTTCGCGCGCCAGGTACTTGACTGCCACCGCCAGCGCGCCCTTGGACGCGGCGTAGCCCGATTCGCCGGGCATCGGCTTGCGCGTGGCCTGGGTGTTGATCATCACGATGGCGCCGCCGCCCTGCGGCTTCATCAGCGCGGCCACCTCCTGCGTCAGCGTCATGGTGCCGAAGACATTGGTGTCGAACACCTGGCGCCAGACTTCCAGGTCGGCGGCTTCCACCGGCTCGGGGAAATTGCCGTGCTGGAAGGCGCTGTTGACCAGCGCGTCGATGCGGCCGAAGCGGCGCACGGTCTCGCTGGCGAGATGGCGGGACTGGGCGCGGTCGGTGATGTCGGTCACCACCTTCAGCACTTCACAGTCGGCGCCCAGTGCATCGATGCGGGCCTGGGCCTCGTCCAGCTTCGCGGCGGTGCGCGCGGCGATGGCAACGGCGCGGGCGCCCTCGCGCGCGGCCTCTACCGCCAGCTTGATGCCCAGACCCGGGCCGATGCCCGATACGATCACGATCTTGTCTTTCAGCAGCATGTGGATGTCTCCTCGGTGTGTTTTCGGTATCAGTCGCGGCTCAGCACATGGCGTGCGCGATAGCCGGCGAAATCGCGTGCCAGCTGTGCCTGGCTCAGCCCGAACTGCTCGGGCGTATAGGCATGCGCCGCGCGCCGGTTGCGCGGATTGCTTTCCATCCATGCCCACATGCCGGCGCGCGCGGCCTCGGTCAGCGGCATGCCGGCGAAGCGATAGACCGCCTGCGCCACGCCGAAGGGATCGCGCACCGTGTCCTCGAAACGCACGTCGAGGAAGCGGCCGGCGGGCATGGCGTCGCGCACGGCCATGGCGTGATCGGTGCCGCGCCGCATCTGTTCGCTCCATTGGCGGCCTACCGCGACCGGATCCGGCGCATCGGCGTACATCCTCCACAACGTATGCGCCATGCTGGCCATCGACGGGATGGTCTGGACCGGATCGCGGTGGGTCAGCACCACCTGCGCGCCCGGGAACACCCGGAACAGGACTTCCAGCGTATGCAAATGCTGCGGGGTCTTCAGCACCCAGCGCTGCGCGGTCCCCTCGCCGCGCTGGCGCTTCTGCCACTGCAGGAACTGCAGCATGGTCTTCAGGTAGTCGTAGACCTCGGTGCGGTCCTGGCACGCCAGCCAGCCGGTGTAGCCGGGCACGTTGGCGTAGGAGTCCATGGCGCACAGGAATGAATGCTCCATCAGCATGAATTCCTCGTCGGCGGCCATGGCGTCGAGCGGATGGATGGCGAGGATGTCCGGGATGAAGCGGATCATCTGCGCCACTTCGTCGCGCGCCAGCGCAATGCGCCGGCTGGCATCGCGCACGTCCTCGCCGGGCAGCGGCGCGGGGTAGCGGGTTTCCCACCACGCCGCCGAGCAGAAGCGCGCGTCGGTAGCCAGCATGCGCTGCAGCAGCGTGGTGCCGGTGCGCGGCAGCCCGACGATGACCAGCGGGTCTTCCACGCGCTCCTGCAGGATCCCCGGATGGCGCCGGCAGTAGTCCTGGATCACCAGCCGGTTCACCAGCTGGGCCTGCAGCTTGGCTTGCAGCAGTTGCTCGCCTTGCTGCGAGAGGCCGGCCTCGCGTGCCAGCGAATCGGACAGCACGTCCAGGGCCTCGCGGTAGTTGCCCGGGCCGAAGTCGGCCAGGCCGCCGGCCTGCTCGCTCGCCTGCGCAAGCAGGCCCTTCACGTTGATGCCATTCATGCGTTGTTCTCCCTGAGCGATGCGAGCTTGACCACGCGCGTGCGCGGATGCGCCGGCTGCGCCGCGCCCACCCAGCGCCAGCACATGGTGCCGTTGCGATGGCCGGCGGTTTCAAGCCAGTTGGACAGACCCGGATCGCCCGCACTGAGGATGACGGTGACGCCGCCACCGGCATCGAGCCGGGCGCCGTGCTTGTTGATGCAGATGTCGTGGTAGCGGTAGTCGAGCGACTCCATCCAGTAGTTGTTGATCTGGAAGTTCCAGAACTCGCAGTCCGGCACCCGGTCGACCTCGACCACCAGCGCCTCGTCATCCGCGAGCTGCCAGCAGGAGTGGTAGTAGAAGATGTTGGGATCGCCGCCCGCCGCCTGGCACACGGCCTGGTCCGCGGGCGGCAGGGCGTTGACGTGGCCACCGTAGCCCCTGGCCCAGTCGGCAAAGATGCGCGCGGTGCTTTCGACAAAGCCGGCGGCGCGCAGCAGGCCGCCGTGCAGGCGCTCGGCGCTCAGCGCGGGCGGCTTGCCGTTGCCGTCAACGCGTTCGATATGCAGTTCGGCCGGGGTCTCTGCCTTGCGGTCGAGGAAGGTCTGGCGCACCACCAGCGCATTGGTGGCCGGCTCCATGCGCACCCAGTTGCCCTGCTGCGGCTGAGCGCTGAGGACGATCTCGAAGCTGCCGTCCGCCGCCACCGCCAGCTGGCTGCTGTCGATAAAGCCGGTCTGGACCATGCGTCCATCGGTTTCGTAGCCACCCTTCTGCGTGCCGAAGCTGAGGTACGCCACCGTGCCGCGCCGGCCGCGGATGCGGTACGCCGCATTGCCGTCCAGGCGCGCGTAGCGGTACAGGTTGTCCGGATTGTCAGCGCCGATCTTGGCGGTCTCGTGCGACGGCGAGAAGAAGCCGGGAAACGCCGGATCGGCGAACTCCACATGCATCTCCAGCGCAATGCGCAGCAAGCGGCTCAGGTAGCGGAAGCCCTCGGCGCGCGTGAGCGCGTCGGTCGGCGCTTCGGGGCGCAGGATCTGCTGCCCGCTGCGCTTGAGCACTTCGCAAAACTCGGCCCAGGTGTGGCCGCTCAGCAATTGGTCTTCGGCGGAGGTCGCCATCTGCCTGCTCCCGTGGTTCGTCGGCGAAGCAACGATACCCAGTGCAGGCCCAGCGCTTCCTCGTCCGGGCGGACTAGGAATTGCATGCCGCGGCCCGAGATTTCCTAGTCCGCCCGGACGAAGTGGCGCGGGGCCCCGGCTCGCTACCTTGTGGCCATGCCAGGCCACCGCGAGATCCGTGCATGGGCCGGCAAACCAAGAGGAGAACCCGATGTTGACCCACCTGGAGCAACTGGAGGCGGAGAGCATCCACATCATGCGGGAGGTGGTGGCGGAATGCGAAAACCCCGTCATGCTCTATTCCATCGGCAAGGACAGCGCCGTGATGCTGCACCTTGCGATGAAGGCCTTCCATCCCGCGCGGCCGCCGTTCCCGCTGCTGCATGTCGATACCACGTGGAAATTCCGCGAGATGATCGCGTTCCGCGACCAGACCGTCGACCGGCTCGGCCTGGACCTGCGCGTGCATATCAACCCCGAAGGGGTGGAGCGCAATATCAGCCCGCACGAGCACGGCTCGGCCGTCCACACCGACGTATGGAAAACGCAGGGCCTGAAGCAGGCGCTGGACCACTACGGCTTTGACGCCGCTTTCGGCGGCGCGCGCCGCGACGAGGAAAAGTCGCGCGCCAAGGAGCGGGTGTTCTCGGTGCGCACCGCCCAGCACCGCTGGGACCCGAAGATGCAGCGCCCCGAACTCTGGCGCCAGTACAACACCCGCAAGCGCAAAGGCGAGAGCCTGCGCGTGTTTCCGCTGTCGAACTGGACCGAGCTCGATATCTGGCAATACATCTACCTCAACGACATCCCGATCGTGCCGCTCTACTTTGCCAGGGAGCGTCCGGTAGTCGAGCGCGACGGCACGCTGATCATGGTCGACGACGAGCGCCTGCCGCTGCGCCCCGGCGAAACGCCGCGGATGCGCAAGGTCCGCTTCCGCACGCTGGGCTGCTACCCGCTCACCGGCGCGATCGAGAGCGAGGCCGACACGCTCGGCGGCATCATCCAGGAAATGCTGCTGGCGACCACGTCGGAGCGCCAGGGACGGCTGATCGACAGCGATTCGGCCGGTTCGATGGAGAAGAAGAAGCAGGAGGGATACTTCTGATGGCAACGCTGATCGACACCGCGCCGCCGATGGCGCAGCCCGCGGGCACGCAGAGCGAGATCGCCCACTACCTCCATGCCCAGCAAGGCAAGAGCCTGCTGCGCTTCATCACCTGCGGCAGCGTCGACGACGGCAAGAGCACGCTGATCGGCCGGCTGCTGTATGAGTCGAAGATGCTGTTCGAGGACCAGCTGGCGCAGCTCGAAGCCGATTCGAGGAAGATGGGCACGCAGGGCGACAACCTCGACTTCGCGCTGCTGGTGGATGGCCTGGCCGCCGAACGCGAACAGGGCATCACCATCGACGTGGCCTACCGCTTCTTTGCCACCGACAAGCGCAAGTTCATCGTCGCCGACACGCCGGGGCACGAGCAATACACCCGCAACATGGTCACGGGCGCATCCACCGCCGACCTGGCCATCCTGCTGGTGGACGCGCGCCGCGGCGTGCAGACGCAGACGCGCCGGCACAGCTACCTGGTGTCAACGCTGGGCATCCGGCGCGTGGTGCTGGCGGTCAACAAGCTCGACATGGTGGACTACTCGCGCGAGGTCCATACGCGCATCGAAACCGAGTACCGCGAATTCGCACGCCAGATCGGGCTGACCGATATCACCTGCATCCCGATGTCCGCGCTGCGTGGGGACAACATCACCGCGCCCAGCGCCAGCACGCCGTGGTACCAGGGCCCGACGCTGATGCAGCACCTGGAAACCGTGCCGATCGACAGCGCACCCGTGCAGGACGAGTCGTTCCGGCTGCCGGTGCAGTGGGTCAACCGGCCCAACCTGGATTTCCGCGGCTTCGCCGGCACCGTCAGCGCCGGCGAAATCCGCCGCGGCGACCGGGTGCGCGCGCTGCCCTCGGGCCGGGAAAGCCGCGTTGCCGCCATCGTCGGCTCCAATGGCGAATGCGAGCATGCGGCACGCGGCCAGGCGGTGACGCTGACGCTGGCCGACGAGATCGACATCAGCCGCGGCGATGTGCTCGCGTGCGCGGAAGACCCGCCCGCGGTGGCCGACCAGTTCGAAGCCACGCTGGTGTGGATGAGCGAGGATGCGATGCTGCCCGGCCGCCCCTACCTGCTCAAGCTCGGCACGCGCACCGTGGGCGTGACGGTCGCGCAGCCCAAGTACAAGGTCAACGTCAACACGCTCGAACACCTGGCCGCGCGCACGCTGGAGCTCAACGAGATCGGCGTGTGCAACCTGCACCTGGACCGGCCGGTGGCGTTCGACCCCTATGCGCGCAGCCGCGAACTGGGCGGCTTCATCGTCATCGACCGCCTGACCAACAACACCGTCGGCGCCGGCATGCTGCATTTTGCGCTGCGCCGGGCGCAGAACGTCCACTGGCAGGCGATCGACGTAGACCGCCGCGCCCACGCCGCGCTCAAGCACCAGTCGCCGCGCATCGTCTGGTTCACCGGGCTGTCCGGCGCGGGCAAGTCCACCATCGCCAACCTGGTGGAAAAACGTCTGCATGCGCTCGGCCACCACACCTACCTGCTCGATGGCGACAACGTGCGCCATGGGCTGAACAAGGACCTGGGCTTCTCCGAAGCCGACCGCGTCGAGAACATCCGGCGCGTGGCTGAAGTGGCAAGGCTGATGCTCGATGCGGGGCTGATCGTGCTGGTGTCGTTCATCTCGCCGCTCCGCTCCGAGCGTGAGATGGCGCGCACGCTGGCGGGCGACGGCGAATTCGTCGAGGTCTTCATCGATACCCCGCTGGCGGTGGCCGAGCAGCGTGACCCCAAGGGCCTGTACCGCAAGGCGCGGCGCGGCGAGCTGAAGAACTTCACCGGCATCGATTCGCCGTACGAGGCGCCCGACCGGCCCGAGCTGCGCATCGACACCACCGCCGACACGGCTGAGCAGGCGGCGGAACGGATCGTGGCGTGGCTGCGGGATAGGACTTAGGCTGAATGGACGATGAGGCCGTGGTGGGGGTGGGTACGATGGGTGAATCCGAGTTTCTGCCGGAGATCCTGACCGCGCCCACCCGGGACCAATGCGCTTGCATGGCCGACTGCTTGCTCCCTCTCCCGCCTGCGGGAGAGGGAGCACACCGGCCATCAACCCACACGCCTCGACCATGCTGCCACATTCCCTGCAGGCCGCCGAACTCAGCGCCCTGCTCGCCCAGCTCTACCAGGGCCCCACCGAAGCCGTCCCCTGGGCCGGCTTCCTCGAAACCGTGCGCCAGCGCCTCGAGGCCGTCTTCGTCACGCTGGTGCTGCGCCACCCCGCCACCGACCGCCCCGGCCTGATCGTCAACGCCTCCGCCTACGGCCCGCACCTGCCCGGTGAACCCTCGTACAGCGAGCAGTACTACGCGCTGTGCCCCTTCCTCGACCTCCATCCCGACCGCCTCTTCAGCGCCGATGAACTGTTCGGCGAAGCCGGGTGGCTGGCCCACCCGTTCTATACCCAGTACCTCGCGCCGCTGGACCTGCGCTATATCCTCGCCGCCAACCTCGTCACCGCCGACGGCGTGGAATGCGCGCTGTTCATCAGCCGCGGCGAGGCCGGCCAGGATTTCGGCGCCACCGAGAGGGCGCTGCTGCAAGGCCTGCTGCCGCACCTGAAGCGCGCGGTCGACCTGCATGCCGCGCTCGACCTGCTGCAATCCGAGCGCGCCCTGTACGCGGAAGCCGTGGACCGGCTGCTGGTCGGCACCATCATCCTCGACGAACACGGCAAGGCCATTCGCAGCAACGACGTCGCCAGGCGCCTGCTGCAAGAGCGCGACGGCCTCCATCTGTCCGGCGGCACGCTGCACGCACACTGCCCGGTGGAAAACCGCCGCTTCCGCAAGATCCTCGAAGACGCCGCGCAAGCCCACGCACTGGCCACCTCGCGCAGCGAAGTCACGCTGCTCAGCCGCCCCGCGGCGGCCACGCCGCTGAGCGTGCTGGTGCGGCCCATTCCCCTCAGCTACCGCACCGAAGACAAGGCCCGCCGCCCCGCGGTCGCGGTATTCATCCGCGACCCGGCCGGGTCGCCGCGCAACACGCACGCCAGCCTGCGCAAGCTGTTCCACCTGACGCCAACGGAGATCGAGCTGGCCTTGCTGATGGTCGATGGCCTGACGCTGGATGAAGCAGCCGTCAGGCTCGGCGTGAAGAAGAACACGGTACGCGCGCACCTGCGGGGGATCTTTGCCAAGACCGGGGCGACAAGGCAGGCGGTGTTGGTGAAGATGCTGTTGTCTAGTGTGGTGGGGATGGGGTGAGGCACCCACAGCTCTGGGCTCGTTCAACAATCGCGTCAATGCCGAGCCGCAAGCCAACATTCCATAAAAAAAATGCCGACCATCACCCCCAAGGCCGGCACCAAGCTCACAGCATCCGGAGACTCGCGGAGCATACCCCCAGTATCCCCCAGCAACACCAAATCATCATCGTCCACCCAGACTCGTCCATTCAGGGTATGCGCCCCGCACAGCCCAGCCCTAGTGTTGGATTCCCAAACAAAGAAATGAAAGGAGACAACAGAATGGCCAAGCCAGAAAACCTGGTCACCTCAATCACCGTGGAAATCGAAGCCCCCGCTTCCCTGGTATGGGAAGTCCTGACCGACTTCCGCCGCTACGCGGAATGGAACACCTTCTGCCCCGGCCTGGAAACCACTGCGAAGCTTGGCGACATGGTCCACATGCAAGTCCGCATCCCGGGCACCGACCAGATCATCCCGGTCAATGAGTACCTCGTGGCATGGGAACCGGAACGCCTGCTGTCGTGGGAGCAACGCCCCACCGACGCAAACAAGGACGCCGCCCGCCGCGACCAGTACATAGAAGCAATCGCACCCGCCCGCACCCGCTACTTCACCACCGACCTGTTCCTGGGCCTGAACGCCGAAACCATCATGCGCGAACACGGCGCCTGGGTAAAACAGGGCTTCGACCAGGTGGCAAGGGATGTCAAGGCGCGCGCCGAAGCGCTGCACGCGCAGCGCCAGGGCTGACCCATAGCGTGGAAGACCACCCCGCCGCCGTCATTGCGGCGGGCGCTGGCTGAGCACCACCATGGCCGCAACGCCCCGGCTGCGCACGCAGGCAGCATCGCACCCATCCGGACCCGCCGTGCCGGCGGCACGGGCTTCATCGTGGCCGCCGTATGCCACGGCGACCCCATTCCCGCCTGCAAGCACCCAGGCCACTCCCAGGCCGGCCCCTACCGCGGCCAGCCCGGCCGCCCAACGCAATCCGAGCCGCTTCATCGCTGTCTCCTCCGCACCCTTTCCGGGTCCTTTGACAGCATCGTAGGCGGCGCTCGCCGCCGTCTCTTCGTCCGAGCAGACTAGGGGGTATCCCGAGGAAATGCCGGGCCGGTGGCCCCGTCCGGGCATGCACCGCGTTGCATACCAGGTGCCGCATACAGCCGCGCCAGCGATGCCGCGCACCCGGACAAGCCGGACGGCGCCAGCTGCAGCGCATGGGCGCTGAGCAAGCCCCACAGGTGCGCGACCAGCAGGCCAGCCTGGGCTGGCTCGGCCATCCGGGCCGCCAGCGCGTTGCGCAGGGTATTGGCACCCTGCAACACGCGCGCGCGCAGCGGACACAGCTCGCAGGCGGTGCCGCACTTGTGCTGCAGCAGAAACGCCAGCAGGCTGACATGGCATGCCATGCCATCGCCATCATCGCCATCGAGCAAGGCGGCAAGCGCCGGCTCCAGCAGGTCCGTGGCCGCGCCGGCGGAGCGCCGGGCCAGCGGTGCGAGCCGTTCGGCAAGATCCGCTTCGGCACAGGACAGCAGCGCGCCCATCAATGCGGCGCGCGAACGGAAATGGGCATACACCGCCCCGCGCGTCATGCCGATGGCGCGGGCCACATCCTCCAGCGTGACGCAATGCACGCCCCGCTGGCGCATCAGTTGCTGCGCGCTGGCAAGAATGCGCCCGCGCGTGGCTACGGCATCGTCTCGGCTACGCCGGACCATCGGTGCGGTGGGTGCGGTGTCGTCTTAGAGGAAATGCACGTCGTCCGGCGCCCAGTGGGCGCGCATGCTCTGGATGCGCCCGTCCGCGCCGAACGTCATGATGTCGGTCACGTCGATGCGTGCCGCCCGTCCTTCAAGCCGCGCATGCACGGCAAAGGTCAGCGCCGCGGCATTGCCGTGCGAACCGCGCGGCGGCGCCACCATCTCCAGGCGCGCGCCGAGCGAAGTGGCGTGCTGGTAGAAGGCAAGGATGGCCGGCTTGCCGGCAAGCGGCTGCGCGCCGACCGGATCCTCCACCGTGGCATCGTCCGCGTAGAGCGCGGCGATGCCCTCGGCATCGCCGGCATTGAAGCGGTCGACATAGGCAAGCAGCGTGGCTTTCATCGCGGCGCTATCGGGCATCGTGCTCTCCTCGTCCTGTCAGCGCGCGGTGTAGCCGCCGTCGATCACCAGCTCGGCGCCGGTGACATAGCGTCCGGCATCGGAGACCAGGTACAGGATGCCCGCCGCGATGTCGCGCGGCTGCCCGACTTGGCCGACCGGCGTCAGGCCGCCGAGATAGTCGAACAGCGCCTCGCCCTGCCCCGAGGCCTGGGCCACGTGCTCGAGCATTGGCGTGCGGATATAGCCGGGATGGATAGAGTTGGCGCGAATCCCCTTGGCCGCATAGAGCATGGCATCGGTCTTGGCCATCATCCGCACCGCGGCCTTCGACGCATGGTAAGGCGGCACGTCCGGCCCCGCGGCAATGCCATACATCGACGACACGTTGACGATGGCCCCGCTGCCGGCGCGCTCCATGTGCGCGATGGCATGCTTGGTGCACAGGAAGGTGCCGGTCACATTCACCGCCATCACCTTCTGCCATTGCTCCAGCGTCACCTGGTGGGTCGGTTCGTTCGGGCCTTCGATGCCGGCGTTGTTGACGAGGATGTCGAGCCCGCCGAAGCGCGCCGCCACCGCGTCCAGTACGCGCGCCACGTCGCTTTCGCTGGTGACGTCGAGCTGCCAGAACGCGGCCTCGCCGCCTGCGCCGCAGATGGCCTCGGCGGTGGCCTTGCCGTCGGCTTCCAGCACATCGAGCACGGCCACCTTCGCGCCTGCCGCCGCCAGCACACGGGCGGTTTCCGCGCCGATGCCGCGCGCGGCGCCGGTGATGGCGGCTACCTTGCCGCGCAGGTCGAACAGGCTATACGGGTATTCCATGATGTCTCCTGAGATGTCGTTGTATGGATATGCGCGCCAATTATGCCGCCACGGCCTGCGCGGTATCGGCCAGGAAGCCTAGGCATTCGCGATTGAAATACGCGGCGTGCTCGACCATCACCCAGTGCCCGCAGCGGTTGATCATGACAAAGCGGGCATCGGCGCAGCCGCCGAGGAACTTCATCGCGCCCGAAGCAGGATTGAACTGGTCCTCCGTGCCCCAGAAGCCGAGCACCGGGCAGCGGATCTCGCCCAGCCGCTCCGTCAGGTTGGGCACCCTCATGGTGGCCAGCACCTCGCGCGGCTGCTCGCGGCACACCGCCATACGCTCGTCCACCAGCGCGTCGGTGACCAGGCTGGCGTCATGCACCAGCAATTGCAGCAGCTGCCGCATGGTGTCCGGGTTCATGTGCCCGCCGGTGAACAGCGACACCATGCGCTGGATGCCTTCCATCTGGAAGTAGGTCTCGCGCTCTTCCACGCCGCCCGGGGCCATCATGACCAGCCGGCTCACATGCTCGGGATAGTCCAGCGCGTACTTCAGCGCAATCGCGCCGCCGAGCGAATTGCCGACCAATACGCAGCGCTGCAGCTCCAGTGCCACCAGCTGCTCCCGTAGCGCGGCGACGAAGAAATCCAGCGTGTATTCGACGTCATCCGGCTTGGACGACAAGCCATAGCCGGGCAGATCCACCACCACGGTACGGAAGCCCGCCGCGGCGAAGGCCGGCACGTTGAAGCGGAAGTTGCTGTGCCCGCTCGCGCCCGGGCCGCTGCCGTGGATAAAGACCACGGGTTCGCCACTGCCAGCGTCCAGGCTGTGCAGCCGCAGGCCCCCGGACGTGGTGACGAAGCGCCCGACCGGCAGGTTGGGATGCAGGGATGAAGGCGGTTGCTGTGGCGTAGCGGACATGAGGGCGTCTCCCGTGGAATCGTGCAGCGATATTGCGCAGCCACGGCCTGCCGGGCATCGTTCATTCGGACTAAGAGCGATCCTTCCACTTCTCCTACGATGGGCCCTCCATGCATCAGGGGGGACCCCATGACAGGATTCGACTACACCGGCCAGGCCGTGCTGGTGACCGGCGGCATGCGCGGCATCGGCCGCGCCATCAGCGAGGCTTTCCTGCGCGCGGGCGCGCAGGTCTTCGTCTGCGGACGCACCGCGCCCGCGCACGACGGCGAGCTGCCGAGCGCAGACGGGCGCAGCGCCCGCTTTATCGCCGCGGACATACGCGACCTCGAACAGGCCGATGCCATGCTGGCCGAGATCGCGCAGGCCAGCCCCACGCTGGACGTCGTGATCCACAACGCCGGCGGCTCGCCGTACGCGCTGCTCGCCGAAGCCTCGCCACGCCTGCTGGAATCGGTGATCCGGCTGAATCTGGTGGCACCGCTGCAGCTGGCGCAGCGCGTCAATGCCCGCATGCAGCGGCAGCCCGGCGGCGGCACGCAACTGTTCGTCGGCAGCGTCAGCGCGCTGCGGCCCTCGCCCGGCACCGCGGCCTATGGCGCCGCCAAGGCCGGCATCCTCAACGCGGTGCGCACCCTCGCGGTGGAATGGGCGCCGCGCGTGCGCGTTGCCGCGGTCAGTCCGGGCATGGTGCTGACCGACACCTCGCGCGACCAGCACTACGGCGATCCCGGGGCACTGCGCGCGATGGCCGCGACAGTGCCGCTGGGCCGCCTGGCACAGCCTGATGACATCGCCAATGCATGCCTGTTCCTGGCTTCGCCGCAGGCGTCGTATGTGTCGGGCGCCAACCTCGTGATCGATGGCGGCGGCGAACGCCCGGCCTTTCTCGACGCGGCATCGCTCAACCGCGTGCCGTAGGGAAACCGCCTAGTCCGTTCTGCCGATTTGTGCAGGTCTCCCCCTCTCTACGCTTGCGGCCAGATGCGCGCCATTCGAAGTGCCAGGCCATGAACCACCACCGAAACCAAGGGGAGACCACCATGCAACAACCACCACGCGGCCCAGTGAAGCGCCGCAGCCGGCTGCGGCCGATCGCCGCCGCGGCACTGGCTACGCTGGCCACGCTGCTCGCGCCTGCCGCGCATGCCGGCGACACCATCGAATTCGGCCGCGGCACCACGCTCGACTACAGCGTCACCGCATCCTACGGCGCCGCCGTGCGCACCGGCCACCGCAGCGACACGCTGCTGAGCCCGGCGAATATCAACGGCGACGACGGCGACCGCAACTTCAAGCCCGGCGACATGATCGCCAACCGCGTGTCGCTGCTGGGCGAGGCACATCTGCGCCACGGCGCCTTCGGCGCGCTGGTGCGCGGCAGCGTGTTCTACGACTGGGCCTACCGCGGCACCAACTCGAACAACGCGCCGTTCACGGTCAACCACAGCGGCCCGTTCAACCAGTTCACGGAATCGGCGCAGGACTACCACGAGCATCGCGCCCAGCTGCTCGATGCCTATGTCTACGGCGCCACGCCGGTCGGCGGCACGCAGTTGAGCTTCAAGCTGGGCAACCAGGTGGTGGCATGGGGCGAGAGCCTGTTCTTCGCCAATATCGCCGGCGCGCAGGGGCCAGCGGACGCCACCAAGGCGTTCGTGCCTGGCGCAGAGGTCAAGGACATCCTGCTGCCGGTGCCGCAGGCCTCGCTGCAGCTGCAGGTCACGCCGTCGTTCAGCCTGATGGGCTATTACCAGTTCACCTTCAAGCCGAACCAGCTGTCGGCGCCGGGCAGCTATTTCAGCACCAGCGACGTGGTCGGCCCGGGTGCGGAGTTCATCATCGGGCCCGGCTTCCGCATCCCGCGCGGGCCGGACGTGCGCCCGTCCGACTGGGGACAGTGGGGCGTGGGCGCGCGCTGGCGCGTGTTCGAAGGCACCGAGCTCGGGCTCTACCAGCTGCGCTACCACGACAAGAACCCGAGCGTCGTGACCTCGCTGTTCCCCACGCTGCAATACCAGGAGAAGTTCTTCGGCGGCATCAACCTGACCGGCGCCAGCTTCTCCACCCAGGTGCTCGGCGCCAACATCGCCGGCGAAGTCAGCTACAAGGACGGCATCCCGATGCTGGTAGACGTGGCCGGCTCGCCCACCGCCTCGCGCGGCAAGGCACTGCAGGGACAGCTGTCCGCGATCTACTCGGTGGGGCCGACCTTCCTCGCCAACTCGCAGTCGCTGCTCGGTGAAGTCGCCTACCTGCATGTGCTGAGCGTCGATCCGGTGATGGGCTTCAGCCAGCTGACCAACACGCGCAACTCGGCGGCGTTCCAGCTCGGCTGGTCGCTGACCTACAACAACGTGTTCGATGGCTGGGACCTGACCGTGCCCCTCACCTACGCGCACCAGTTCAGCGGCCGCTCGGCGGTGGCCGGCGCCTTCGGCACGCTGATGGGCTATGGCGACCGGCGCGCCAGCGTGGGGCTGACCTTCAAGTACCTGAACAACCTGGAGCTCAACCTGACCTACGCGGCGTTCATCGGCGGGCCGAGCATTACCAACCGTCCGCTGGCTGACCGCGACTACGTGGCGTTCAACGCCAAGTATTCGTTCTGACGCCTGCTTCGTCCCTGGCTGCCGCGGCAGGTCCGCGGCAGCGCAACCCGTTCCTCCCCATGCACCCGGACCAGATCGCCACGCTCAGCCAAGAACTCCACCACGCGCTCGTCACGCGCTCGCCGGTGCCGCCACTGAGCGGCCGCGGCCTGGCGCTGGATGTGAACGACGCCTATCGCATCCAGCAAGGCTTCATTGCCCACCGCCTCGCCGCGGGCGACCGCGTCGCCGGCAAGAAGATCGGCGTGACCAGCAAGCCCGTGCAGCAGATGCTGGACGTGCACCAGCCGGACTTCGGCATCCTGCTGCAGAGCATGCACTACGCGGCGGGCCAGCCCATTCCGACCGATACGCTGATCCAGCCCCGCGCCGAGGGCGAAATCGCCTTTTTCCTGCGGCGCGACCTGCGCGGGCCGGGCGTGACGCGCGAGGACGTGCTCGACGCGACCGAGTCGGTGGCGGCGTGCTTCGAGATCGTTGACTCGCGCATCCGCGACTGGCGCATCCGCATCGAGGACACCGTCGCCGACAACGCATCCTGCGGCGTCTACGTACTCGGCGACGAGCGCGTCAGCCCGCACGGACTCGACCTGGCCGCCTGCGCGATGACGCTGGAGAAAAACGGCGAATGCGTAGCCACGGGCCTGGGCAGCGCCGCGCTCGGCCATCCCGCCGATGCGGTGGCCTGGCTGGCCAACACGCTGGGCAGCTTCGGCATCCCGCTGCTGGCCGGCGAGGCCATCCTGTCGGGCTCGCTCGCGGCGCTGATCCCGGTCCAGGCCGGCGACCGGCTGTCCATGCACATCACCGGCATCGGCGGCTGCAGCGCCGCGTTTTGCTGACTTCCTTGCTGACTCCCTTGCTGACTTCCTGATTCCTTCCACTTGCCACGCGAGACACCATGAACAAGATCCGATGCGCCCTGATCGGGCCCGGCAATATCGGCACCGACCTGCTCTACAAGCTGCGCCGCAGCGACATCCTGGAACCGGTCTGGATGGTCGGCGTGGAGCCGTCATCCGAGGGCCTGGCGCGCGCGCGCGAGCTCGGCCTGAAGACTACCAGCGACGGCATCGACGGCCTGCTGCCGCACCTGGAGGCCGACGATATCCGCATCGCCTTCGATGCCACGTCGGCCTACGTCCACGCCGGGCACTCGGCCAGGCTGACCGCGCGCGGCGTGCGCGTGATCGACCTGACGCCGGCGGCGATCGGGCCGTTCTGCGTGCCGCCCGTCAACCTCGAGGCCCATATCGGCAGCAACGAGATGAACGTGAACATGGTCACCTGCGGCGGCCAGGCCACCATTCCGATGGTGTTTGCGGTGTCGCGCGTGCAGCCGGTGGCCTATGGCGAGATCGTGGCGACGGTGTCGTCGCGCTCGGTCGGGCCCGGCACGCGCCGCAATATCGACGAATTCACGCGCACCACGGCAGGCGCGATCGAAGCCGTGGGCGGCGCGCGCCAGGGCAAGGCCATCATCGTGATCAACCCGGCCGAGCCGCCACTGATCATGCGCGACACCATCCACTGCCTGACCGACGAGGCGCCCGACGTCGCGGCGATTACCGCGTCGGTGCACGACATGATCGCCGAGGTGCGCAAGTACGTGCCCGGCTACACGCTGAAGAACGGCCCGGTGTTCGACGGCAAGCGCGTCTCGATCTTCCTGGAGGTCGAGGGCCTGGGCGACTACCTGCCGAAGTACGCCGGCAACCTAGACATCATGACCGCCTCCGCCGCCCGCACCGCGGAGTGCATCGCCGCCGCGATGCTGTCCACCGCCACCACCACTGCCTGAGGAGCCACGCCATGGTCCAACGCATCACCCTGCACGACATGACCCTGCGCGACGGCATGCATCCGAAGCGCCACCAGATCTCGCTGGAACAGATGAAGGGCATCGCCCGCGGCCTGGACGCCGCCGGCGTGCCGCTGATCGAAGTGACCCACGGCGATGGCCTGGGCGGCGCCTCGGTCAACTACGGCTTTCCGGCGCACAGCGATGAAGAGTATTTGCGCGCGGTGCTGGGCGAACTGAAGAACGCGCACGTGTCCGCGCTGCTGCTGCCCGGCATCGGCACCGTCGACCACCTGCGCATGGCGCACGACATCGGCGTGCAGACCATCCGCGTCGCCACCCATTGCACCGAGGCCGACGTGTCCGAGCAGCATATCGGCATGGCGCGCCGGCTCGGCATGGATACCGTGGGCTTCCTGATGATGGCGCACATGGCGCCCGTAGAGGTGCTGGTGCAGCAGGCGCTGCTGATGGAAAGCTATGGCGCCAACTGCCTGTACATCACCGACTC
This sequence comes from Cupriavidus sp. L7L, assembly GCF_004353535.1. Lineage (NCBI taxonomy): Bacteria > Pseudomonadati > Pseudomonadota > Betaproteobacteria > Burkholderiales > Burkholderiaceae > Cupriavidus > Cupriavidus sp. L7L. Next base: position 65,718 of record NZ_SMNY01000011.1, on the reverse strand, counting down.
GGCCGGCCACATGCTACCGCACGACGTCACCGAAAAGCTGACCGCGGTCCGGCAGGCGCTGCGTCCCGAAACCGAACTGGGCTTCCACGGCCACCACAACCTCGCCATGGGCGTGGCCAACTCGCTCGCCGCGATTGCCGCCGGCGCCACCCGCATCGACGCCGCCGCCGCGGGCCTGGGCGCCGGCGCGGGCAACACGCCGATGGAGGTGCTGGTGGCGGTGTGCGAGCGCATGGGCATCGAGACCGGCGTCGATGTGTTCCGCATCGCCGACGTGGCCGAAGACCTGGTCGTGCCGATCATGGACCAGCCCATCCGCATCGACCGCGACGCGCTGACGCTGGGCTATGCCGGCGTGTATTCGTCGTTCCTGCTGTTCGCCAAGCGCGCCGAGGCCAAGTACCGCATCCCCGCGCGCGAGATCCTGGTCGAACTGGGCCGGCAGCGCCTGGTGGGCGGCCAGGAAGACATGATCGAGGACACGGCGATCACGCTGGCGCGCGCGCGGGGATTGCTCGCGGCGTAGGGCGCCGCTTCATCGGTTCGCTTCATTACTTTTACCCGGCGCCGCGGCCATGCAGCGCTTTCCACACCATCAGAACGAGGAACTGGTTCCATGCTTCGACTTCCCGCCGCTTTGCGGCTGAGTCTCGCTGCCGCGGCCCTGGCCGCTGTGGCCACCCCCGCCCAGGCGCTCAATGTGCTGCTGACCAATGACGACGGCTGCGCCGCGCCCGGTATCACCGCGGTGCGCAAGGCCTTGCAGGATGCCGGGCACCGCGTCATCACGGTTGGCCCGGCCAGCAACCAGAGCGGCTCCGGTGCCGCCTATGCCGTGCCCGACGGACGCACGCGGCTGGTGGTGGAACCGCTGGCCGGCGGCGCCGACACGTACTGCGTGCACCGGGTCAAGCCCACCTACGTGGCCGGCGGCGCGCTCAACGCCACCAATGCCGACTACATCGGCAGCGGCTCGCCGGTCGATGCCACCGCCATGGGCCTGAAGATCGTCGGCCCGGAAAGCGGTTTCACGCCCGACCTCGTCGTCTCCGGCGCCAACTTCGGCGAGAACCTGTCGGACTCGATCCCGCATTCGGGGACGGTGATGAACGTGCTGTTCGCCGCGCGGCGCGGCGTGCCGGCCATCGCGTTGAGCGTCGGCGTCGACTTTGCCGAGGCGCGCAGCGGGTTTCCGGCAACGCTGGCAGCCTTTCCCAAGGCCGGGGCCTTCCTGGCCCGCGTGATCGCCAGCCTGGAGGCCACGCGGCGCGCGGGGCAGCCGTTGCTGCCCGTGGCCAATCCGCTCAGCATCAACTACCCGATCACCGCGGGCGGCCAGGCCCCGGCCGGCGTGCGCCTGACCGTGCCGGGCACGGTGGATTCGTTCACCACCGCATACAAGCGCAATGCCGACAACACGGTGTCGATCGAAGCCGGCGCAGCGGATGCCGAGTTGAAGGCGCTCGCCCGCACCGCCGAGACCCCGGCGTTCCTGGCCAAGTTCATCACCATCTCGCCGCTCGACGTGGATTTCCGCCCGACGCCGCTTGCGCGCGGCCTGTTCAACCGCTCGCACCGCGACCTGGCCGCGCTGGCGCCCTGAGGACGACACTGAGGAAGACATCATGGGCAAGCAACCTGGAAACTGGCGCCACCTCGTGCTCGCAGGCGCGGTGGCGGCCCTGGCGGCATGCGGGGATGACGAATCGCGCGACATCGGCGGCACCGCCGCGGTCGGCGCGGCCCTGGCAGGCGCATCGGTCCAGCTGCGCGACACGCAAGGCCAGGTGCGCCAGGCCACCGCCGACGCCAGCGGCGCCTTCCGCCTGCACAGCGTGCCGGACGGCGCGGTGATGGTGCGTTGCGACGGCGGGCAGGCACAGGGCGAGGCCAACCGGCAGCGGCTCCACGGCCTGGTGCTGGCCGGGCAAACCGTCAATTGCACCCCGTTGACCGAACTGGCACTGTGGAAGCTGCTGGACGGGCCGCCGGCGCAAGCCTTCGACAGCTTCGGCCCGCAGCACGCGGCGCGCCTGAGCGCCGATGCCATCGCGGCGGCCGAGCAGGCGGTGCTTGACGCGCTGGCCGAGGGCGCCGGTGTCGGCATCGATCCCGCCGCCGTGCCGCGCCGCTGGCATGACACGCCGCTTGCGGCCGGCAACCCCGCCGATCCGCACGACGCCGCGCTGGATGCCATGCGCGAGGCGATCGCCGACCAGCCAACCCTGGACCTGATGGGAGAGATGGTGCTGCACGGCGTTTGCCGGGCAGACGATTCCTGCGGGTAAGTGGCACGCCGGAGTGGACGGAGTGAAGCGCGGGCGACTTGCCGTGCTTCCGCGCCGGTGCTTCTCCTACCAAACCGCGCGGAAATGTCCCCTTTGGCAAGAGGGTGGCTTTTCCGCCTTTTTTATTCGCCGTTGAATCTTTTTTAGAGCGCTGTCGCAAAGTGGAGCCCCGGGGTGCATTTGCAGCTACACTTGCGCGACCGTTATCAGCCAGAAGCCGTACCAGTTGCCGCAACATTGCGCCGTGCCATCGCGGCGGGTATCAAAGTTCCCGCGCCGCGTGGGCCGTCCGCCCTGGAAGCATGCAAAGGAACTGCCATCCTGCCCATGACCCGCTCCGTCCCGCCCCGCTTCCACCGGCCCCCGCTACACGCCGCCGCCGGCCTGCTCGCCCTGTCATGCCTCTCGTGGCCGGCGGGCGCGCAAGCTCCGGCCGCGGGCGCCGCGTCCGTGCCTGCCGCAAGGCCGTCAGCCACGCTCCTCACGCCTGCCGCAACCGCGCCGGCCAACTCCGCCACCCACGTCCTCACCCTGCGCCAGATGGGCGCCTACGGCCCGATCGCGCTGCGCGGCGTGGACCACGCGCGCCAGCTCGATATCGGCGTGCGGCTCGATGAAGTGGTCACGGCGGCCAGGCTCAAGCTGGCGTTTACCTATTCGCCGGCGCTGGTGTTCCCGCTGTCGCATATCAAGCTGACGCTGAACGACGAGGTCATCGCGACTTTGCCGCTGGAAGAGAAGGAAGCCGGGCGACTGGTCACGCGCGAGCTCGATATCGACCCGCGCTTCTTCACCGACTTCAACCACCTGCGGGTGCGGCTGATCGCGCACTACACGCTGGATCATTGCGAGGACCCGCTGCACTCGAGCCTGTGGGCCGACATCAGCCCGGCCACCACGCTGACGCTCAATACCTCGCGCGTGTCGCTGCCGGATAACCTGGCGCTGCTGCCGGCACCGTTCTTCGACCGCCGCGACAACCGCCGCGTGACCGTGCCGTTCGTGCTGCCGGCCGGCGCCGACAGCGCGACGCTGCGCGCCGCCGGCGTGGCGGCATCGTGGCTGGGCGCGCTGGCCGCCTGGCGCGAGGCGCGCTTCCCCGTGGCGCGGACCGCGCCGGCCGGCAGCGATGCCATTGCCTTCGTCACGCCGCAGACCATTCCGGCGGGCCTTAACCTGCCGGCGATCGCCGGCCCCACCGTGAGTCTCATGCCCAACCCGGCCAGCCCGGACCGCAAGCTGCTGGTGGTGGCCGGCCGCAATGCGCAGGAGCTGCAGACCGCGGTCAATGCCCTGGTGCTGGGCAAGGTGGCCATGGCCGGCAACAGCGCGCGGGTGGAGTCGGTCGACATAGGCAAGCCGCGCCGGCCCTATGACGCGCCGGCGTGGGCGCCGACCGACCGCCCGGTGCTGTTACGCGAACTGGTGGAGGACCCGCGGGACCTGCAGGTCGCCGGCGGCAACCCGAACCCGATCCGCGTCAACCTGCGCGTGCCGGCGGACCTGTACGACTGGACCCGCAGCAACGTGCCGCTGAACCTGCGCTACCGCTACACCGCGCCGCCCACCTACAACGACTCGGTACTGAGCATCGACATCAACGACCAGCTGGTGCGCTCGTACCGGCTGCGCCCGCTGGCCAGCACCGACGACCACAACGTGGTCAGCGTGCCGCTGCTGTCGGGCACCACCGCGTCGGCGGCGCAGCGGGTCGGCATCCCGGCGTTCCGCGTCGGCAGCAACAACCAGATGCAGTTCCAGTTCCATATCGATTCGCAGAAGACGGCGCTGTGCAGCTCCACCGCGACCGACGTGGCCCGTGCGGCGATCGATCCCGACTCGACCATCGACTTCAGCCAATTTTCCCACTACACCGGCCTGCCCAACCTGGCGTACTTCGCCAACAGCGGCTATCCCTTCACCCGGCTGGCCGATCTCGCCGACACCGCCGTGGTCGTGCCCGACGCGCCGACCGCGACGGACCAGGAAGCGCTGCTGTCGCTGCTGGGCCACATGGGCAAGTGGACCGGCCTGCCGTCGCTGCGCGTGACGGTGGTGCCGACGGCAAAGATCGATACCGTGCGCGACCATAACCTGCTGCTGATCGGCACCGGCAGCGGCGCCGCCACGCTGGAAAAATGGGGCAAGTCGCTGCCGCTGCTGATCGCGCGCGGCAAGACCGAGATCTCGCTGCGCGACCAGCGCACCAGCATCCGGTCGAACTGGCTCGCCGGCGTGCGCGAAGACCCGGTCACGCCGGTGGGGCGCGCCATCCTGTCAGCCGATGGCCCGGTGGCGGCGCTGGTCGGCTTCGAATCGCCGCTGGCCGACGGCAATACCGTGGTCGCGCTGACCGCCACCGAGGACCGCCGCGTGGCCGACGTGCTGGACGCCCTCGAGAACCCCGGCAAGGTGGCGCAGATGCGCGGCGACCTGACCGTGATCCGGCAGGACCAGGTCGATGGCCTGCGCCTGGGCGAGCGCTACTACGTCGGCGACCTGCCGTGGTATGCGCGCATCTGGGTGCGGGTGTCGGCCTTCCCGAGCCTGATGGCGATCGGCGGGTTGCTGGCCGGACTGGTGGTGGCGCTGTCGCTGTTCTGGACATTGGGCAGGCTGGCGGCGCGGCGCGGCGGGAGCTGACATGCGGCGCACGCTGACAGGGCTGGGCCGATGGCTGGCGGCCGGCGCGCTGGCCTGTGCCGCGCTGGCCCCCATTGCGGCCAATGCCGCGCCCGCACCGGCCTGCAAGTGGGCCGACTGGGATGCCTTCCGCCAGCACCTCATGAGCGCCGACGGGCGCGTGATCGACCGCAGCTCGGACCAGCAGGCGACCGTGTCCGAAGGCCAGGCCTATGGCCTGTTCTTCGCGCTGGTGGCCAATGACCGCGCCAGCTTCGAGAAATTGCTGGCCTGGACCGAGAACAACCTGGCGCAGGGCGACCTGGCCTCGCGCCTGCCCGCGTGGATCTGGGGCAAGCTCACGCCCGCGCAGGCAGCCAGCGCCGGCCATGTGGACAACCCGGGCAGCGGCTGGGGCGTGATCGACAGCAACCCGGCATCCGACGCTGACCTGTGGATCGCCTACGCGCTGCTGGAAGCGGGCCGGCTGTGGCAGGAGCGCCGCTTCACCGCGCTCGGCACCTTGCTGGCGCGCCGCATCCTGCGCGAGGAAACCGCGCTGCTGCCCGGCCTGGGCCGCACCGTGCTGCCGGGACCGCAGGGCTTCAGGCTGGGCGACAAGCGCTGGCGCCTGAACCCCAGCTACGTGCCGCTGCAGGTGATGCGCCGGCTCGCCGCCGCGCTGCCGGAAGAGCCGGCGTGGCAGCAGATGGTCGGCACGTCGGCGCGGCTGATGCTGGACACCGCGCCGCGCGGCTTTTCACCCGACTGGGTCGAATACGAAGCCGGCCGCGGCTTCCTGCCCGACGCGGCCACCCGCGCCGAAAGCGCCTACAACGCGATCCGCGTCTACCTGTGGGCCGGCACGCTGCCGGCCGACGAGCCCCAGCGCGCCGCGCTGCTGCGCACCTTCACGCCGCTGGCCGACTATGTCGCGGCCAGGGGCTACCCGCCCGAGCGCATCGATACCCAGACCGGCCAGCCCGGCCCCAACGCGGGCAACGGCGGCTTCAGCGCCGCGGTGGCGCCTTACCTGGCCGCGCTCGGCCGCGCCGAGCAGGCCGCCGCGCAGGCGCGCCGCACGCGCGAGCTGGCGCAGCGCGAGCCCGGCGGCCAGGCCGGCTACTACACCCAGGTGCTGACGCTGTTCGGGCTCGGCTATCTCGACGGCCAGTACCGCTTCGCCCAAGACGGCGCGCTGCTGCCCGCATGGAAGACCGGATGCCCCGCGCGCTGAACCCGATCCTGCTGCCGGCACTGCTCGGCGCCGCCACGGTGGCACCGATGGCGGCCGCGCCGGCGCTGGCCCAACAGGCACAGCAGGCCGCAAAGCCCTCGCCCGAACTGGCGCAGCTGCTGTCCGCGGCACGCATGTGGGAAGCCAAGAACCGCACCGACGTGGCCCGCGGCATCCTCGACAAGGCGCTGCTGATCGATCCCAACCAGCCCGACGCGCTGATGCTGATGGGCCAGATCGAGCTGCGCTCCAACCGCCCGCTCGAAGCCGAGAAGATCCTGCGCCGGCTGCGCCAGGCCAACCCCGGCCATCCCGCCACGCTCGAACTGGAAGACGCCTGGCGCATCGCCACGCGCGACAAGGCCGAGATGGCGCGCATCCGGCTGCTGGCGCGCGCCGGCAAGTCCGACGAAGCGATCGCCCGACTGCACAGGCTGTTCCCGCACGGCGCCCCGCGCGGCGAGCTGGCGATCGATTACTACCGCATCCTGGCCGGCACGCCCGCCGGGCGCACCGCCACCATTGCCGAGCTGCGCACGCGCGTGCGCCAGAACCCTGACGACCTGCGCCTGCAGATGGCACTGGCCAGCCTGCTGACCGACCGCGAGGCGACGCGCCAGGAAGGGCTCGGCATCCTGCAGCGCATTGCCCGGCGGCCCGACGGCGACCGCAAGGGCGCGCTGAAGATGTGGCGGCGCACGCTCTACAACGTCAGCGACGATCCCGCGTACTACAAGTGGTACGAGGCCTACCTGCAGGAAGTGCCGGACGACGCCGCCGCGCGCCAGACGCTGGCCGAGCTGGGCAAGCACGGCACCGCGCGCCAGCGCGAGCAGGCCAGCCCGGCCTACCAGGCGCGGCGCGAGGGCGAGAAGCAGCTGGCGCGCGGCAATGTGCGCGAGGCCGAAACCGCGCTGGAGAGCGCCAACCGCAAGCGCCGCAACGAAGGCGAGACACTTGGCAACCTGGGGCTGGTGCGCCTGCGCCAGGGACGCCACGACGAAGCGCGCGAACTGTTCACGCGCGCCGCCGAGCTCGATCCCGGCAACCGCGGCAAATGGCGCAGCCTGCAGGGCACCGCCACGTTCTGGGGCACGCTGGCGCGCGCGCGCGAGGCCAATGCCCAGGGCAAGCCGGCGCAGGCCGAAGCGCTGGCGCGCCAGGCGCTGCAGCAGCAGCCGGACAACGCCAATGCCCGCGCCATCCTCGCCGACGCGCTGATCGCGCAGGACCAGCCGGCCGAGGCCGAACGCCTGCTGCGCGCCAACCTTGCCGGCCCCGAGCCGGATATCGGCAGCCTGCGCACGCTGGTCAGGCTGCTCAATGAAAGCGGGCGTGGCGACGAGACCGGGCCACTGATCGCCAGCACCGCAAGCCGCCTCAAGGACTCGGCCGAAGAGCTGCGCAGCCTGCGCGCCGAACTGCTCGCGCTGCAGGGCGAACAGCTGCTGGCGCAGCGCAAGCAGAGCCCGGCGCTGGCACGGCTGGAAGAATCGATCCGGCTGGCGCCGCAGGATCCCTGGACGCGCTTCACGCTGGCACGCGCCTACCGCGACCTGGGCCTGCCCGTGCTGGCCCGGCGCGTGATGGACGAAGGCGTGGCCGCCGCCGGCAACGCCGAGATGCGCTATGCCGCGGCGCTCTACCTGAATTCGGTCGACGACATCGACGCCGCCAGTGCGCTGCTGGCTGGCGTGCCGGACGCCGAGCGCTCCGACGGCATGCGCCGCCTGTCCGGCAACCTGGCCGCGCAGCGCCTGCTGCGCGAAGCGCGCCAGCTGTCCGCGCAGGGCCGCGAAGACGAAGCCATGGCCCGGCTGCGCGCGGCCGCAGCCGAGGTGCCCGACGATCCGCAGATGCTGGCCTCGGTCGGGCGCGAATGGATCGCGCTGGGCCAGCCGGACACCGGCCTGAAGCTGGTCACGGACTGGCTCGACGCGCATCCGGACGACCCCGCCATCGACGTGCGCATCCGCTATGGCGAACTGCTGGCCGCGGCCGGGCGCGACGATGCGCTGCGCGCGTGGATCGCCGACGTGCGCGCGCGTCCCGGCCTGAACGCCGCGCAGCGCGCCGATCTCGACGACCAGTCGCTGCGGCTGGCGGTGCGCGAGAGCGACCGCCTGATTGCCGAGGGCGATTTCGCCGGGGCGCAGCGCACGCTGATGGCCGTGCCCGCAGCGCAGCAGCGCGAGCGCCGCTGGCTGCTGGCGCTGGCCGACCTGCGCGAGGCCCGCGGCGACTATGCCGGCGCCGCCGACGCCGCGCGCCAGGTGCTGGCGGCCAACCCGACGGACGCCGGCGCGCGCCTGATGGTGGCCAACATGCTGGAGCGCCAGGGCGACGAGAACCAGGCGCTGGAGATCGTGCGCGCGGTGCTCGCCGATACCCCGGAGGACGACATCGACACGCGCCTGTCGATCGCGCGCCGCTTCACGGCGATGCGGCGCGAGGACGAGGCGGTGGCGGTGGTCGGCCCGCTGCGCCAGCGCTATCCCGGGCGCGCCGACATCGCGGTGCAGGCCGGGCGCATCGCGCAGTCGCGCGGCGATTTCGACCAGGCCGCGGCGCTGTACCGCGAGGCGCGCGTGCTGGAGCAGCGCGAGGGCGTCAGCCCGGGCCCCGAGGGCGCCGAAGGCACCGCGGCCGGCCGCGCGCTGGCCTCGCTCGAAGCCCGGCGCGAAGGCCAGGTGGCCTCGGCGGTGCTGTTCTCGCACAAGACCGGCGATCCCGGCATCTCGCGCCTGCTGGCAACCGAGATCCCGCTGTACGTGCGCATTCCGCACGGCTACACCGGCCACACCTTCTTCCATGCCGACACGGTGCTGCTCGATGCCGGCACGCTGCCCGCCGACAACCTGTCCGCCTCGCGCGACTTCGGGCGCATCCGCGCGCTCGGCAACACCGGCCTCGGCCCGATCGGCCAGAACGACCGCGGCGTGGCGCTGGCGGCCGGCTACGAGTTCAACGGCGCCTACAACAGCTGGCGTGCCGACATCGGCACCACGCCGCTGGGCTTCCTGCGGCAGAACATCGTCGGCGGGCTGCGCTGGCGCGGCGAGATGGGGCCGGCATCGACCACCATCGACGTCTCGCGCCGCGCCGTCACCAGCAGCCTGGTGTCGTACGCCGGCGCCACCGATCCCGCCCATGTCGACCCGGCCACCGGCGTGGTCTCGCCCGCGGCCACCTGGGGCGGCGTGGTGCGCAACGGCGTGCATGTGCGCTATGCGCGCGACGTGGGGCGCTTTGGCCTGTTCGCCGATCTGGGATACGGCATCTACACTGGTCACAATGTCCTGACCAACCGCGAGTTCACCGTGCGCACCGGCTTCGACGTGCCCGTCTTCGTGCGGCGCGACCAGCGCCTCACCAGCGGCCTGGTGCTGAACTACTGGCGCTACAGCGAGAACGAGCGCTACTACAGCTTCGGCCACGGCGGCTACTACAGCCCGCAGCGCTACCTGTCGTTCGGCATCCCGCTGGACTGGACCGGGCGCCGCGACAAGCTGTCGTGGCGCGTGCGCGGCTCGGTGGGGCTGTCGAGCACGTATGAGAAGTCGATGCCGTACTACCCGACGGATTCCCGGCTGCAGGAACTCTCCGGCAATGCCACCTATGGCGGCGGCTCCGGCGGCGGCTTCAGCTATACCATCGGCGCGGCGATCGAGTACCGTCTTGCCCCGCACTGGGTCGCCGGCGCGGTGTTCGAGATCGACCGCTCGCGCGACTACGCGCCAATCCGCGCGCAGGCCTACGTGCGCTATATCTTCGACAAGCAACAGGGCCCCGTGCCCTACCCGCCCACCCCGGTGCGGCCGTATTCGACTTACTGAGCCATCCCGACACGATGAACGACGCCAGCCGCCCCACCGCCCCGCCGCCGCCGCGCACGCGCAACAAGCCGCGCGCCTGGCTGCAGGCGCGCCCGGCGCTGGCCATCGATGCGCTGCCGCCGGCGCTGGCGGCGCTCGAGCCCACCGCCGTGCACGTGGTCTATGCCGACGCCACGCCCGCCTGCGACGCGCTGTTCTGGCAGAGCGCGGCACGGCTGCTGCGCGCACGCACCACGGTACTGTCCCCGCGCGAACCGGCCGGGATCGCCGACATGCTGCGCGCGCACGGCCTCGACATCGAACGCTCGCGCACGCTGCATCCGCGCGCCAACGTCTGCACGCTGCGTGGCGTGCCCGGCCGCTCCGGCATCGCCGTGCTGACCGAAGCGCTGCAGGCCATGGTGGACCAGTGCGGCGCACAGGGCAGCCAGTTCCTGGTGGAAGGCGCGCAGGCGTATTTCCGCTGGGACGACCCGGTCGCGCTGGCCGATGACGGCGAGCTGCTGGCACGATGGTGCAGAAGCAACAGCTGTGGCGTGCTGCTGGTGATGGCGCCGCCCGGCGGCACGGAAACGCTGCAGCTGGCGTCGCTGGCGGGGTTCCACCGGCATTTCGCCGGCGTCGCGCGGCTGGCGCAGCAGCACGGGCACTTTGTCTGGGAAGTCGGCTTCTGGCGCCACAAGGACGCGATCCTGCCGCCCGAGATGGTGCCGCTGCGCTTCTCGCCGGTAGACCGCGGCCTGGTGGCTGGCAGCGGCGCCGACGAAGCCATCGCGCCCGGCGAGGCGCCGACGCTGCTGGCCCCCGACGAGGACCGGTTCATCGTCAGCCGCGCAGCCGTGCTGCGCGAACGCTGGATCCCCGCGCACTGGCAGGTGGTCGACGACAACGCCGCCGCGGTGGCCGCCGCCGCCGGAGCGGTCGCGGCCACCGTGGTGTTGCACTACGGCCAGATCGCCGAGCTCGAGACCCTGGCCGGCCAGGTGCACCAGCTGCGCCATGACGGCGGCAAGGCGCTCAAGATCGTGGTGCGCGAGGACCACGAGATCCTGCGCCAGCGCTACGAGCTGCTGATGTTGACGCTGGGCGCCAGCCTGGTGATCCACCGCAACACGCCGTTCGCGCGCGTGCAGACCATGATCGAGGCGATCCAGGGCCAGGTGTTCTCGCGCCCGATCCTGCCGGACTACAAGAACGCGCTGTCCGCGGTGGTAGCCACCGCCGCCACGGGCTACGTGCCGCCCGCCGACTTTGTCTCGCTGGTGCGCACCACGCTCGAACGCAGCAGCGTGATCCGGCTGCCGCACGTGCTGCTGGAGCTGCCGCTGCTGCCCGAGGTGGCGCATGTCGACGCGCTGCGCGCGTGCCAGATGCAGGATGCCGGCGACCTGTGCACCGCCGGCAGCAACGCGGTCTACGCCTTCTTCTTCGCCTGCCGCATGGAGAACGTCGAGACCGCGTGCCGCCATGTGTTTGTGCGGCCGATGTCCGAGCTGTTCGGCGGGGAGCTGCGCTGCGGCGATCCCGAATCGATCCTGGGCTCGCTCAAGCGGCTCGAATCCGATCTCGCGCAGCGCCCGGTGCAGGACTACAGCGGCTGGCTGGCCAGCCAGCCCGGTCCGTCGCCGGTGGCGGCGCCGGCGGAACTGCCGCCGCAGGACGCGCCGATCCCGCTGCCCGCGACCTCGCGCGCGCGCCGTGGCCGGCGCGCGCAGCCACAGGCGTTTGCCATCCCGCTGAAGCCGCAACGCTAGGCAAGATCGACAGGAAACACCATGGACTTGTTTCTCGGCTATTTCATCTGGGGGCTGATCCTGGCCGTGCCGGTGGCCTGGGTCGTCTGGCACTTCCGGCTGCTGCGCCTGCTGCCGCGCTGGCGCCTGCCGCGCGCGCGCCGCGCGGTGCGGCTGCCGCCCCAGCTGCAGCCGGTGGTGATCCGCGGCCGGCGCTGGCGCGAGGCGAGCGGAGAGCGCGAATGAAGACCGTGGCCATCGTCTCGACCGTCGGCGGCGCGGGCCGCACCACCGTCACCGCCGAACTCGCCACGCTGCTGGCCTGGCACGGCCATCCGGCGCTGGCCGTCGAATGCGACCCGCGCGGGGTGCTTGGCTTCCACTTCGGCCTGCGCGCGCCGGCCGGCGCAGGGTTGTGCAACAGCGCCAGGTGGAATGAGGCGGGTCAGCGCAGCGACGACGGCGTGCTGTTCGTGCCGTGGGGCGATCCCGGCAGCGCGGCCGAGCAAGGCCGCATGGCCGAGCGGATGGAGCGCGATCCGCACTGGCTGCGCGGCCTGCTGGCCCAGGTCGACCTGCCTGCCAATGCGCTGGCGCTGGTCGACAGCGCGCCGTGGCCGTCGCCGTATGCGCGCCAGGCCATTGCCGCGGCCGATCTCGTGCTGGTGCTGGTGCCGCCGCAGCCGCAGACCTGCGCCACGCTGCCGCCGCTGCGCGCGGCGCTGCGCGAGAGCGGCGCCGCCGTGGCCTGCGCGGTCACGCGGCTGCAGCCGGCGCGCCAGCTCCATACCGATATCTCGGTGCTGCTGCGCGCCACGCTGGACGGCGAGCTGCTGCCGTATGAAGTGCACGAGGACGCCGCCGTGCCCGAAGCCTTTGCCCGCGGCGAGAGCTTCTGCCGCAGCACGCCGTACTCGCAGGCGGCGCATGACCTGCAGGGGTTGGCCTCGTGGGTATCGGGCTGGAGCCTGCTGGCCGTGCGCGGCAACGCCGGACCCGCCAGCGTGCGCGACATGGGCGCCCGCCAGATGGCCGCCGAGGCCGACCGGACATGATGCGCGCGCTGCTGCCCCTGCCGCTGCGCCAGCGCGCGGCCGACTGGTTCCAGGCGCTGCGCCGCGCGCTGGCGCGCGAGCTGGGCGTGGCCGCCGAGGCCCCGGTCAGCCTGTGGCTGCTGCGGGTGTTCTTCCGCACCCCGCCGCGCGGGCGCCCCGACCTGGCGCTGCTCACCGCCAGCTGGATGCGCCGGCGCCTGCGCCAGCGCCTGGACATCCCGCGCCACCGGCACGGCCCCGGCATCTGGCTGAGCCGGGCGCTGCTGCGGCCCCCGCGCGCACTGGTGCCGCTCGCCGCAGACGTGCACCATCGCCGCAAGCCGCAGGCGCCGCCCGAGCCGAGCGCGCTGCGCCGCTGGTTCCGCAGCTGGCTCGAGCCGGTCTACTTCCGCGCCAAGCGGCTGCGCCGGCGACTGCTGGCGCGGCTGCCGGGCATCGACTGGAAGCGCGTGGGACTGCGCCTCGAGTCGCTGTCGCCCACCTTGTCCGGCGTGCCGTGGCTAATGCCGGCGCCGCTGTCGCTGGCCGCCGCCGCGGGCATCCTGCTGTGCACCACGCCGCTGCCACTGCGCGACCAGCTCCTGCTGGCCGTGCTGATCATCCTGGGGCTGCTGGTGCTGCGCCGCATCCCGGGGCGCGCCGCCACGCTGGCCATGGCCGCGCTGTCGGTAATGATGGCCGGCCGCTATATCTGGTGGCGCATCACGACCACGCTGCAGTTCGAGAGCGTGCCGGAGGCTGTCTTCGGCTACCTGCTGTTCGCGGCCGAGGTCTATACCTGGATCGTGCTGTTCCTGGGCTACGTGCAAACCATCTGGCCGCTCAACCGCCAGCCGGCGCCGCTGCCTGCCGATACCGCGAGCTGGCCTACCGTCGACGTGCTGATCCCCACCTACAACGAGCCGTTGCGGGTGCTGCAGCCGACCGTCTATGCCGCGCTGGGACTGGACTGGCCGCAGGACAAGCTGCGCATCTATATCCTCGACGACGGTGCCCGCGACGAAGTGCGCGACTTCGCGCGCGACGCCGGCGTGGGCTACCTGGCACGCACCGAGCACGCGCATGCCAAGGCGGGCAATATCAATTCGGCGCTGCGGCACACGCAGGGCGAGTACGTCGCGATTTTCGACTGCGACCACATGCCGGTGCGCTCCTTCCTGCAGATGACGATGGGCGAGTTCCTCGCCGACCCCAAATGCGCGATGGTGCAGACGCCGCACCATTTCTTCTCGCCGGACCCGTTCGAGCGCAACTTCGACACCTTCCGCCGCGTGCCCAATGAAGGCAGCCTGTTCTACGGCCTGATCCAGGACGGCAACGACTTCTGGAATGCCACCTTCTTCTGCGGTTCGTGCGCGGTGATCAAGCGCGCGCCGCTGGAAGAAGTCGGCGGCATCGCGGTGGAGACCGTGACCGAGGACGCCCACACCGCGCTCAAACTGCATCGCCGCGGCTACAACAGCGCCTATATCCGCATCGTGCAGGCCGCCGGGCTCGCCACCGAGAACCTGGCGGGCCATATCGGCCAGCGCATCCGCTGGGCGCGCGGCATGGCGCAGATCTTCCGCATCGACAATCCGATGTTCGGCAAGGGCCTGCACCTGTTCCAGCGCCTGTGCTACACCAACGCGATGCTGCACTTCTTCTACGGCGTGCCGCGGCTGATCTTCCTGACCATGCCGATCGCGTACCTGTATTTCGGGCTGCATGTGATCCATACCTCGGCGGTACTGATCATGGCCTACGTGCTGCCCTACCTGTTCGTCGCCAACATCACCAACTCGCGCCTGCAGGGACGCTACCGGCATTCGTTCTGGGCCGAGGTCTATGAATCGGTGCTGGCGTGGTACATCGTGCTGCCGACCACGATGGCGTTCATCAACCCGAAGCTGGGCAAGTTCAACGTCACGGCCAAGGGCGGACAAATCCGCGAGGAATACCTGGACTGGACCATTTCCAAGCCTTACCTGGTATTGCTGGCGCTGAACGTGATCGCGCTGCTGCTGGGGCTGGGGCGCATCCTGTTCGATCCGGCCTTCGAGCCCTCGGCGATCATCATGAACCTGGGCTGGGCGCTGGCCAACCTGGTGATGCTGGGCGCGGCCATCGGCGTGGCGCGCGAGGCGCGCCAGGTGCGCGTGTCGCACCGCATCCCGATGCGCGTGCCGGCGACGCTGCTGCTGCCCGACGGCCGCACGCTCGCCTGCAAGACCGAGAATTACTCGCTGGGCGGGCTGGGCCTGGCGCTGCCGGTGGAGGCCAGGGTCGAGCCCGGCACGCACGTCGGCGTGTGCCTGTCGCGCGGCACCCGCAGCTACCATTTCCCGGCGGTGGTGACGCGCAATGTCGAGCGGCAGATGGGCGTGCGTTTCGACGGCATGGACGCGCGCACCGAGCAGCAACTGGTCCAGTGCACCTTCGGCCGCGCCGACGCCTGGATCCACTGGGTCGACGAGCAACCGGTGGACGTGCCGCTGCGCGGTCTCAAGGAAGTGATCGAGATGGGCTACCAGGGGCTGCTGCGGCTGGTCGATGCGTTCCGCGGCGCCACCACGGCGCTGGCCGAGCGCGTGCGCCCGCGACGGCTCTGAACTCAAACACAACGGAAACGCGGCCACGCCACGCTTCGGACAATGGGCATCTGGAACCTTTACTTCATCGCCAAGCTGTACCTGTTCTTTATCGGCCGGCTGCATCCGCAATGGCTGCTGAACCTGCTGTTCGCGCTGGTGCTGGTGGTGCGCATCCGCCATCCGGCGCTGTCCGCGCTGCGGCACGTGCTGGCGGTGGTGGCGGGCGCCGCGCTGATGTACCGCGAATCGGAGCTGCCGCCGTTCGCGCGCGTGGTCTCGCAGTTCACCAGCCTGCAGGCGTTTACGCCCGCGTACATGCTGGAACTGGCGCAGCGCGTGATCACGCGCGAGATGCTGCTGGTCGCGCTGGCCGCGCTGGTGATCTTCTGGCTCGTGAACCGCTGGGTGCGGGTGACAACGCTGGTGCTGGGTGCGCTGGTCGCGGTTCCGCTGTGGCAGGCGCTGTACGGCGCCGGCGGACCGGGCGGCATCGCGGGCGCCCGCGCCGGCACCGCGACCGCGGCGCTGACCACGGGCGCTGCGCTGGGCACTGGCGGTGCCGAGGTCGCCGCAAGCGGCCCGGATGCCCGGCTGGCCGCGTTCCGCAACCAGGAAGCGCTGCGCCAGGTCAGCTTCCCGCGGATGGCGGCCACGCCAGACACGCAGTACGACGTGATCGTGCTGCATGTCTGCTCGCTGTCATGGGACGACCTGGACACGGCGCGCGCGCGCGACAACCCGCTGCTGCAGCGCTTCGACTTCCTGTTCACCAATTTCAGCTCGGCGGCCAGCTACAGCGGGCCGGCGGCGATCCGCGTGCTGCGCGCCGCCTGCGGCCAGGCGGAGCACAAGGCGCTGTACGACCCGGCGCCGGCCCAGTGCCACCTGTTCCAGGCGCTGGCGCAGGCGGGCTTCTCCACGCGCATGCTGCTCAACCACGACGGCCACTTCGACAACTTCCTGAAGGAAGTGCAGAAGGAGATCGGCGTCGACGGCGTCGCGCCGCCCCCCAACACCGGCCTGCCGGTGGCGATGCGCTCGTTCGACAACTCGCCCGTCATCGGCGACTTCGACGTGCTGCAGCGCTGGTTCCGCGATCGCCAGCAGGCCGGCGGCGGGCCGCAGGCGCTGTACTACAACACCGTGACGCTGCACGACGGCAACCGCATGACCGACAACCGCCTGTCCAGCCTGGAGTCCTATCCGCTGCGGCTGTCGCGGCTGCTGGGCGACATCGACAAGGTCATCGAGATGGTGGCGCAATCGGGCCGGCGCGCGGTGATCGTGTTCGTGCCCGAGCATGGCGCGGCCTTGCGCGGCGACGCCAACCAGATCGCCGGCATGCGCGAGATCCCGACCCCGCGCATCATCAACGTGCCGGTGGGCGTCAAGCTGGTGGGACTGCCCAGGCCCAACAACAGCACCGTCACCATCGATGCGCCCACCAGCTACCTGGGCCTGTCGCAGCTGCTGTCCAACCTGATTGCCGAGAACCCGTTCGCCGCGCAGGCGCCGGCGCTGGCCAGCTATGCCAGCGACCTGCCGCAGACGCAGATGGTCGGCGAGAACGAGGCCACCGTGACCATGCGCGAAGGCAACGGCTATGTCGTGCGCACGCCGGACGGGGTCTGGATCGAGGGCAAGCCATGAAGCCGGCCAACGCACGCGGACTGCCGCTGGCGCGCAGCGATATCGACGTCCTTGGCAGCGAGGTCGACGGCTTCGACCCGCGCCGGTATTTCGACCACCAGGAACGGCGGGCCGCGCAAGCGGCCGCGCGGCGCTGGCCGCTGCTGGCGGGGTTGCTGGGCTATGACGCGGAGGCGCCGCCGCGCGACGCCTGACCGCCGCGGCCGCCGTATCCGGCACGGCCGTTGCATGGCTCGACGGCGTGGCCGCTATCGTCCGGTCAGATCACCAGCTCGATCAGGAACGGTCCCTTGCGGCCGTTCGCCGTCCGGAACAGGTCGGCGAAGGTCTCCATGTCCTTCGCCCGCGCTCCTTCCACGCCCATGCCGTTGGCCAGCTTGACCCAGTCCAGGTCCGGATTGCCAAGGCCCAGCATGTCGAGCGCGGTCTTGCCGGGGCTTGCCCCGACGCCGGCCAGTTCGCCCAGCAGGATCGCGTACATGCGGTTGGCGAGCAGCACCACGGTGACATCGAGCCGTCCGCCTGCAGCGACACCACGCGCCGGTCCGGTGGCGCCACCGGTCAGAGCCTTCGGTATCGGCGGTCAGCGGCGCATCGAGCGGCCGGTGGCAGGTGGCCTGGTCGCCGATGATGTTGCGTGCCACACCATGCACATCAGCGCACCGCATCCGGCCAGAATGCCAGCATGCCCCGACCTCCCCGGGGCAGGCGCGGCTGCCGCCTGCAGCCCTTTCAAGGAGTCAACACATGTTGATGCGAGACGTGATCCCCCAAGTCCTGAACCACGCGACGACGATGCCGGAGCCAGGCTCGCTCGAGGCCGGCGAACACAAGACCTTCCACCATGCAATCGACATCTACCTCAAGGATTCCAACGCCTTCATGAATACGTACTTCGCCCGCTATTTCGAATGGCAGGGCATCTGCCGCGAGCGGTGGTTCCATGAATGCATCCATGACAACCTGCTGGCCGCCGGCGGCGTCTTCGTGACCAAGCGCGCGCACCAGGAGTATGTCGAGGAGACCTTCCCGTTCCAGCGCGTGGACTGCTACCTGAACACCTTCCAGGTGCGCCAGTGCTCGGCCTACCTGCTGTTCCGCTTCTGCGTGGGCGGCAAGCCGGTGTCGCTGGGTTACCAGCAGATCGTGTTTGCCGACCGTCAGAAGCGCATTTCGCGCTTCCCGGCGGGAATCATCGAACGGGTGAAGGAGTATGAGCTGGCGTTGCCCCGGTTTGCCAGCTGATGCAGCGGCCCGGCGCGGCATGCGTCAGTGCAGCGCCTCGCCTGATACCCGCTGAAATGCACGCTGAAAGGCAGCAAGACGTTGTGGCATGACCCCTACCGCCGGCGTGGTTCAGCCGGCGGTGCTGGTGCGCAGCCGGCTGTCGGCCATCGGGGTGAAGCGCGGCAGCCGCAGCGTGAAGGTGGTGTGCACCCTGGGCACCGACTCGCACTCGATGCGGCCGCCAAAGGTCTCGATCACGCGGCGGCAGAATGCCAGCCCGAGGCCGGCGCCGAGGCCATGCGCCTTGGTCGAGAAAAACGGCTCGAAGATGCGCGGCAGCACGTCGGCCGCGATGCCGGGGCCGGAATCGCGGAAGCGGATCACATGGTGCTGGCCCTCGGTCGCGCCGGTGATGTCGATGCGCCCGCCGCCGGTGGCGCGGATCGCATGCAGCGCATTCTTGAGCAGGTTGAACAGCACGTAGACCAGCAGCGTGTCGGAACCGACGAAGCGCCAGCCCGCATCGATGCCGCGCACATGCACCCAGCCGCGCTCATCGCCCTGGAACGGGTAGCGCTCCAGCGCCGCATGGACACAGTCGGCAATGCCGTGCGGCGCGAAGGTGCTGCGGTCCAGCCGCTCGAGCGTGACCGAGGCCAGCGCCATGTCGATCACCGTGCTGGTGCCGTCGACCTCGCGCGTGATCGCGCCGACCAGGCTCGACACGCGCTCGAGCTGCCCGGGGCGCATGCGGTCTTCGCACAGGCCCTGCTCGACCGCCAGCTGGTAACCCTGCAGCACCTGCGGCCAGGTGCGCGCCAGCTCCTGCGCCTGCATGCGGATCGTGGCCAGCGGCGTGCGCACTTCATGCGCGACCGTGGCCGCCAGCGAATACGGATGCATCAGGTCGTAGCGCACCACGCTGACAGCCAGCATGCCCAGGCTCGCCGCCACGAAGACCACACCCGGCGGGTAGAAGGCCACGCCGTAGTTGACCAGGTAGTCCACCGCCGCCAGCGAATACAGCACCACCGCCACCAGGCACAGGTTGTAGCGCTTGCGGCGTTCGGCGGTGGCGTTGCGGCGGGCCTCGGCCAGGATCCAGGCGCTGCGGATCGCCACCAGCACGGTCTGCGCGAGGTGCAGCGGATGCAGCGGCCCGGCCTTGGGATAGTCGCCGAAGAAATAGGTGTAGTAGCCCGACACCACCTGCCCGGTGGTCAGCAGCAGCACCACCAGCACCAGGCTGAGCCCATAGGAGGCCAGCAGCAGCGGCCGTTCCCGGCGGCGCTCGGTCACTTCGGCGATGAAGTGGTAGAACGTCGTCGGCAGGAACAGGATGAACAGGTAACCCAGGCGGGCCAGCAACAGCGCCACGTCGGGATGCGTGGCCTGGTACAGGAAGACCCACGTGCCCTGCCAGGCGAAGGTGGTCACGCACAGCAGGAAGAACGATGCCGACACGCGCGTGACCCCCTTGGTCACCAGCACGTAGAGGCCGTAACCGAGGAAGGTGGACGAGACGAAGGCAGGCAGGGCAGCGTACATGCGCGGTGCGGGTAGCCAGCAGGCGTACAGCGGCAGGTCGGCGCCCATCGCTGGCGCGCTGCCGCGACGCGACATGTTATGACGTCTGCGCGTGATGCGTGCTTCATTTCTTTGCATACAGAGCTAACGCCTGCTTAATGCAGCGGGGATCACTCCCCACGACGTGGGGGTATCCAGAGCGCAGCCCGGGCAACAAAGAAGGCGGGACGTCCAAGGACGTCCCGCCTTATGCTGCCGTGACAAACCGGCTTACCAGCGCGAGTCGTTTTCCCACGCCTTCATCTCTTCCTCGGCGCGCTCCTTGGAGTAGCCATAGCGCTCCTGGATGCGGCCGGCGAGCTGGTCGCGCTTGCCATTGATCTGCGCGATGTCATCGTCGGTGAGCTTGCCCCACTTTTCCTTGATCTTGCCCTTGGCCTGCTCCCACTTGCCTTCGATCTGGTCCCAGTTCATGTTGTGCTCCTTCATGCGGGGGCGGACGGGCCGCGCGGTGGCCGCCCGCCATTGCGTCGATGAATGGTCCGCCAGGGGCTGGCGGGCGGCCCGGCTGGACCATGCCGGCGACAGCGCCGGCATGGGCTGCCTGTCGGCTTACTTGCCACCTTACTTGCCGTACTTGGCCTTTACGTCAGCCTGGCACTTGTCCTTGGCATCGCCGGACATTGCATCGCAACGTTCCTTGTCGGCCTTGTAAGCGGCGTCCATCGTGTCCTTCTTGGCATCTGCGCGGGCTTCCGCCACATCGGTGCGCGAGCCGGTTGCCGCGGCCTTGTCGACCTTGGCGGCGGTCAGGGCCTTTTCATGGGCAGCCTTGGCGTCCTTCTTGCAAACGTCCTTGTCGTTGCCCTTCTTGTCGTCGCACATTTCCTTGGCAACGTCGTAGTCACGGTCGGCCTTCACTTTCTCCGCCTTGGCCATGGACTTCTGCGTGCCGTCGCGCCGGGCTTCGGCCTGGGCCTTGGCCACGTCGCGGTCGCGCTTGGCCTCGGCCTTGCACACGTCCTTGGCGTTGTCCTTCATGCCGTCGCACTTGGCAGTGGCAGCCTTGTAGTCCGCATCAGCCTGCTTGGCCGCGGCGTCATAGTCGGCGCGGGTGCCAGCGGCGGCCGTGGTGGCCGGCGGCGTGCCGGGCGCTGTCGCCTGGGCCAGGGCATAGCCCGCGGGGGCCGCGACCATCATCGAACACACTGCTGCAGTGAGCCATTTCTTCATCATGTCGAGCTCCTTTCCAGTTGGTTGCGTGGTCGTACGCATAGTCGTACGCATAAGGGGCCGGCGGCGATGCGCTGCTGGCCACGCCGTATGTACAGCGTAGGCTGCAGGGGTAATGGGAAGCAGGCGTTGGGTTCCGAAAGGCGCGTCAGACTATTCCGACACCAGGGTCCGGGAGCGGCACTTGCGGGGATAGCGCGCAAAAAAAAAGAATCCCCTGTACCGCTCACGGAACAGGGGAGGACACCAGCCGGGGAGCCTCAGCCGGAGATAGACGTCGTCAGCCTGTTCTCGTCAGGCGCCGGGGCTTCTTCGTCCGGCCAGTTGCGGCCGACCATCCATTCGTACAGCGTCGGCAGCACGATCAGCGTCAGCACCGTGGCGGTGATCAGGCCGCCGATGATGACGATGGCCAGCGGGCGCTGCGTCTCCGAACCGATCGCACGCGAGATCGCCATCGGGAACAGGCCAAGCATTGCCAGCAGCGCCGTCATCAGCACTGTGCGCAGCCGGTCCATCGAACCGGTCAGCACGGCCTGGCGCACCGGCATGCCCTCGTCGCGCAGCTGGTTGAAGTAGGTCACCATCACCACGCCGTTGAGCACGGCCTGGCCGAACAGTGCGATAAAGCCGATCGCCGCCGACACCGACAGCGGGATGCCGGTCAGGAACAGCGCGAACACGCCGCCGACCAGCGCGAACGGGATGTTCGAGATAATCAGCGTCGCGCTCTTGAACGACTTGAACGCGTTGAACAGCAGCAGGAAGATCATCAGCACCGACAGCGGCACCACGATCGCCAGCCGCGCCATGGCGCGCTCCTGGTTCTCGAATTCGCCCGACCAGCTGATCTTGACGTCGTCGGCCTTGACGTTCTTCTTCACCAGCGCCTGCATGTCCTTGACCACGCTGCCCATGTCGCGGTCGCGGATGAAGATGCCGATCGAGGTGGTGCGCTGGCCGTTCTCGCGGCTGATGTTCATCGCGCCCGACGCTGCGCGGAAGGTCACCAGCTGCGACAGCGGCACCTGCGCGCCATCGGCGGTCTGCATGAAGATATTGGGCAGGTTGGGCAGCTCGCGCTCGGACGGCTTCAGGCGCACCGCCACGCTGAAGTGGCGCTCGCCTTCCCACAGCTCGGTGGCGGCCTTGCCCGCCAGCGCGGTTTCCATCAGGTCCTGCACGTCGGCCACGTTGATGCCGTAGCGCGCGGCCTGGGCGCGGTCGAACTCCAGCACATACTGCGGCAGCTCGCCGTCGCGGTCGATAAAGGCGCGCATCACGCCCTTGACCGACTGCACGTTGGCCAGGATCTGGTCGGCCACCTTCTTGTTCTGCTCGAGGCTGTCGCTCTGCACCTTGATCACGATCTGGCCCTTGATCTGCGAGATGCTTTCCAGGATGTTGTCGCGCACCGGCTGCGAGAAATTGGGCTCGATGCCAGGCAGCTGGCGCAGGTTCTTGTCGATTTCGCCGATGATGGCGCGCTTGTTGAAGCCATCGCGCCATTGCTTCTCGGGCTTGAGATCGACCAGGACCTCGACGGTGTTGATCAGCTTGGGATCGGTGCCGTCGTCGGGGCGGCCCACCTTGGAGATGGTGGTATTGACCTCCGGCGTCTTGCGGATGATGCTGCGCAGCAGCCGCGCCTGGTCGCGCGCCTCATCGACCGAAACCGAGGCCGGCAGGTCGAAGCTGACCCACATCGAGCCTTCGTCCAGTTCGGGCAGGAATTCGCTGCCGAGGAACTTGCCCACGCCCACCGTCACCAGCAGCAGGCCCAGCGCGGCACCGATCACCAGCTTCTTGTGGTCCAGCGCCCAGCCCAGCATGGGCTCGTACAGCCGCTTGCAATGGCGCACGATGAAGTTGTCGTCGTGCGCGATGTTCTTCGTCAGCAGCAGGTGGCACAGCAGCGGCACCAGCGTCAGCGAAATGATCAGCGAACCGATCAGCGCACCCGTCACGGTATAGGCCATCGGCGCGAAGATCTTGCCCTCGTGCCGCTGCAGCGTGAAGATCGGAATGTGCGCGGCGATGATGATGACCATCGAGAACACGGTCGGGCGGCCCACCTCGGTGGTGGCCAGCAGGATCGCGTGCAGCCGCGCCTTGCTGTCGCGGATCTGCTGCTCCTTGAGCTCGCCCAGGCGCTTGAAGATGTTCTCGACCACGATCACCGCGCCGTCGACGATGATACCGAAGTCCATCGCCCCCAATGACAGCAGGTTGGCCGGGATGCCGACCCAGGTGAGCCCGATGAAGGTCGACAGCAGCGCCAGCGGGATCACCAGCGCCACGATCGCCGCGGCGCGCACGTTGGCCAGGAACAGGTACAGCACGGCCATCACCAGCAGCGCGCCTTCGACCAGGTTGCCGAACACCGTGTGCAGCGTCTTGTCGATCAGCGTGGAGCGGTCGTAGTACGGCACGATTTTCACGCCCTTGGGCAGGATCTGGTCGTCGAGCAGGTCGATGCGCTTCTTCAGCGCTTCGAGCACCAGCGACGGGTTCTCGCCCTTGCGCATCACCACGATGCCCGAGACGATGTCGTCTTCGTCGTCCTGGCCCATCAGGCCCTGCGGCGGCGCGCTGCCAACCTTGACGTCGGCGATGTCCTTGACCAGGATCGGCGTGCCGTTGTTCTCGGCCACCACCACGTTGGCGATGTCGGCCGAGGTGCGGAAGCTGCCCAGCGAGCGCAGCAGGAACTGCTGGCGCCCGTGCGCGACGGCGCCGCCGCCGGCGTTGGCGTTGGCGCGCTGCAGCGCGGTGAACAGCTGCGACAGCGAGATCTTGGCGTCGCGCATGCGCGCGAGGTTGGGGTTGACCTCGTACTGCTTGATGGTGCCGCCGATCGTCACCAGGTCGGCCACGCCCGGCACCTGGCGCAGGTTCTTCTCGACCACCCAGTCCTGCAGCGTGCGCAGCTCCTGCGGCGTATAGCCCTTGCCGGTCAGCCGGAAGCGGAAGATCTCGCCGATCGCGGTCGACAGCGGCGCCAGGTCCGGATGCACGCCGTCGGGCAGGTCGACGCTGCGCAGCCGCTCCAGGATCTGCTGGCGCGCGGTCACGTCGGTGGCGCGGTCATTGAAGGTCACCATCATGAACGACAGGCCGAACTGGGTGTGCGAGAACACCCGCACCGCGTTGGGCGTGCCGGCCAGCGCGGTCTCGATCGGGATGGTGACCTGCCGCTCGACTTCTTCCGCGGCGCGCCCCGGGTACAGCGTGATGACGTTGACCTGGATGTCGGATACGTCGGGGAAGGCCTCGATGGGCAGGTTCTTGAACGCGGCCAGGCCGCCGCCGACGAAGATGAGCAGGCCCAGCCAGACAAAGAGCTTCTGGTGCAGGGCAAAGCTGACGATGCGCGAGATCATGTGGCGGCCGTCCTCACTTCTTGTCGGCCGCACGCGCCGCATTGACTGCTGTGGCATCGCGCAGGATGTCCTGCAGGTAGAGGTTGCCCTCGGTCACCACGGTCTCGCCTTCCTTCACGCCTTCCAGCAGTTCGGTGGTGCCGGGCATGGTCACGCCCACGCGCACCTGGCGGCGCTCGAAGGTATTGGGGGCGGTGCGCACAAAGACATAGTTGCGGTTGTCGGCCAGGAACACGGCCTTGGATGGCACCGCGATGCCTTCGAACGACGCCGCGGGCAGGCGCGCCGTGACGAACATCTCGGCCTTCAGGCGGCGCCCGGGATTGGGCACGCTCAGCCGGACCTTGATGCTGCGCGCGGTCGGGTCGACATAGTCGGCGATCTTGACCACGGTGCCGGTGAAGGTTTCGCCGGGGTAGGCGGCGGTGACCACCTGCACGATGACACCGTCGCGAAACAGGCTGAGGTCGGATTCACCGGCATCGACCTGCGCCCACAGCGTGGTGGGGTCGGTGATCAGGAACAGCGGCGCGGCCGGCGGCTGGTCGGGGCGCAGTTCCATGCCCTGGTTGATGTTGCGCTCGACCACCAGGCCGTCGATCGGGCTGCGCAGCGCGAAGCGCTGGTTCACGCCGTCGCTGCCCGCCGCTGCGCCGTACTGGCGCAGCGCCGCCTGCGTGCGCTGCAGGTCGGCCGCGGCGCGCGCCGCGTCGGCCTGCGACTGTTCCAGGTCCTTCTGTGCGATGACGCCGGCGCCGTACAGCTCGCGCTGGCGCGCCAGCGCCTTGGCCGCGACCGCGCTGTCGGCGGCAGCCTTGCGTGCGTCGGCCTGGGCCACGCCGAAGTCCGGCGACGTCAGGCTGGCCAGCGGCTGGCCGGCTTTGACCGTGGCGCCGGGCTGCACCAGGACCTCGGTCACACGGCCGGCAAAGGGCGTGGACACGCGCACAGTCTTGTCCTCGTTCCAGACCAGCCGGCCCGGCAGGTTCAGCATGCGCTCGCCGCCGGACTTGGCGGGTTCGCCGGCAATGCCGGGCAGCGATTTCACGCTGGCCGGGAACTGGATGGTGTTGCCGCTGACCTTGGGATCGTCATCGGGCTTGGGCGGCTCGGACTTGCCGCAGGCGGCGAGCACCAGCGCGCACAGCGCCATGGCGCAGACGGAAGACAGCCGTGCGGGCACGGCGGTGGAAAGCGGACGATGGGTGCAGGACGTGCGGCGGAACATGCGTGACAAGTAAGACATGAAGAATGCGCGGGAACTGCGGTATCAGGGACGTGCCTGCGAGGCCACGGGCGCGCCCGCGGTGCCAGAGGTCTTGGAGGTCTTGGAGGTCTGCAACGCGGCACGGTAGGCCGACAACGCCTTGGCGTATGCGCCCTGCGCTTCGACGGCGTCGAGCCGGGTCTGGCGCAGCGCACGGCGCGCGTCGAGCAGGTCGAGCACGCCGGTGGCGCCCTTGCTGTAGGCGAACTCGGCGCTGCCGGCGACGCTTTCCGCGGCGGGCAGCACTTCGTCGCGCATCTGGCGCAGCGACTGGCGCGCGGTTTCGAGCTGGCTGCGCAGCCGGTCGATTTCGTTGCCCGCCTCCAGCATCACGCGGTTGCGCTCGTCCAGCGCGGCGTAGTAGTCGACTTCGGCACGCCGTGCCTCGCCGCTGTTGCGGTGGCGCACGAACAGCGGGATCGACAGGAACACGCCGAAGCTGTTGCCGGTGCCATAGGAGTTGGTGGGAGAGACCGGATAGTGCTCGGCCTGCGCCCCAATGGTCACGTCAGGCACGCGTCCGGCGCGGGCCAGGTCGCGCGCGGCGGCGGCCGCTGCCAGGCGGGCCTCGGCGGCGGTCACGTCGGGGCGGCGCTCGAGCAGGTAGGGATCGGGTTGCGGCGCCGGCGCATCGAGCGCTGGCCAGTCGGCGACCAGCCGGTTATCCGACAGCGTGCCGGGAACCCCCATCGCCTGCGCCAGCGCGGCCTTGTCGCTGTAGTGGTCGGTCATGGCCTGGCGCATGTCGTTCTGCGCGCGCAGGACGTCGAGCTGCAGCTTGTTCACGTCGGCGCGCGCCACGTCGCCTGCCTTCAGCCGCGTTTCGCTGGCCTGGCGGGTACGCTCGTACAAAGCCAGCGTTTCCCGGAGCACCGCCACGTGTTCCTGGCTGACCAGCGCCTCGAAGAAGGCCTGCTCGACCGCGGCAGTCTGCTGCGCCACCACGGCCTGCACCGCCTCGCCCGCCGCGGCGCTGGCCTTTTGCGCGGCGTCGACGCGCAGGTTGCCCTTGTTGGCGGTCTCGATGAGCTGGTCGACGCGCAGCTTGGAGTCCACCGTCTTGCTGCGCAGGTTGCCGGAGCCGACGCCGGCGTGCGGGTTGATGTTCTCCACACCCAGGCTCAGCACCGGGTTGGGCCGCTGCGACGCGATCTGCACATCGGCCTGGCTGGCTTCCACGCCCCGGCGCGCGGCAATGATGGTGCGGTTGCAGCGCAGCGCGTCCAGGCGCGCCTGGGCCAGCGTCAGCGTGGCGCCGGCGGGCGGTGGCGTGCAGGGGGCGGCGGCATCGACGGTATCGGCGGCGGTATCGGCCGCAGGCTCGGATTCGGCGGCAATGCTGGCCGCAGGTGTGGCGAGAACGCCCAGCAGGAGCAGGGTTCCCGCGGTGGCACGGGCAAAGACAACGGGCACGGTCAGTCAGGCTCGGTTCGAAAGCGGTTTTGCGGTCAACGGTCTGCGGTAAACGACCGTGCCCCCAAAGCGGTGCACCGACCGATGAATTTTCATCCGTCTGGCGGCTGCTCCGGCGGTCGCCCGGCTGGGCTGTCATGCCGCGTCCTCGCGCGCCCTCGCCCTGCTGTCCCGATGCTTCAAACGCCACCCGGGCACGATCTCCCGACGGCATTCAAACCGAATCGCTTTACAAACGGCTTTCATATCGCTGACAAAAGCCTTTAACTGCGTGAAAACCCCAGTCCGCGCGACTTCGATCAAGAATGCAAGCGGCCCGGGAATCACCGACGCGTGCGTCGGTGATTCCCGGGCCGTTATTCCAGCCTTGGACGCCCTGGTGGCTTATGCCTTGACGCGGTCGTCCAGCCCGAGGCTGCGCCCGATGATTTCTTTCATGATTTCGCTGCTGCCGGCGTAGATTCGCGAGATCCGCGCATCGGTGTACATCCGGCAGATGCGGTACTCCTCCATATAGCCGGCGCCGCCGTGCAGCTGCACGCCCTCGTCCACCACGCGGCCCTGCAGCTCGGAGGTCAGCAGCTTGGCCGACGCCGCCGTCTCCACCGTCAGCGTGCCGGCGTTATGCTGCAGCACGCACTGGTCGACAAAGGTCTGGATCGCGTCGAGCTGGGCGCGCAGCTCGGCCAGCTTGAAGCGCGAGTTCTGGAAGGTGCCGATCGGCCGGCCGAAGGCCTTGCGTTCCTTGACGTAGTCCAGCGTCAGGTCGAACGCCACCTGCGCCGACGCCATGTAGCCGCAGGCGCCGATCAGCCGCTCCTCGGCCAGGTGCCGGGTCAGGTAGCGGAAGGCCTGGCCGGGCTCGCCGAGCACGTTGGCCTTGGGCACCTTCACGTTGTCGAAGAACAGCTCCGAGGTGTCCTGCGAATGCAGGCCCATCTTGCGCAGCTTGCGGCCGCGCTCGAAGCCCGGCATGCCTCGCTCGACGATAAACAGCGTCAGGCCGTGGCTGCGCTCGGGGTCGGTGCGCGCCACCACTACCACGTAGTCGGCCAGCTGGCCGTTGGAGATATAGGTCTTGGCGCCGTTCAGCACCCAGTGGTCGCCATGATCCTCGGCCCGGGTGCGGATGCCGGCCAGGTCGGAGCCGGTCTGCGGCTCGGTCATGGCGATGGCGAAAATCGCCTCGCCGCGCGCCGCGGCCGGCAGCAGGCGCAGGCGCTGCTCTTCGTTGCCGATGCGGCCGACATACGGCGCCACCAGGCGCGAATGGAGCGTGCCGAAGAAGCCGGAGTCGCCATGGCGCGCGTTTTCCTCGATCAGGATCTGCTCATAGCGGAAGTCATCGACGCCGGCGCCGCCGTATTTTTCGTCGGCCCACATCAGCAGGTAGCCCTGCTCGCCGGCCTTGCGGAACACCTCGCGGTCGACGCAGCCCTGCTCGCGCCAGCGCTCGCCGTGCGGCCCGACCTCGCGCTGGTAGAAGCGGCGGGCGGATTCGCGGAAGGCGTCGTGTTCGGCTTCGAAGATCAGGCGTTGCATGGCTGGAGTCCCCCTTCTGGTGTGATGTTCGGATCGGTTGAGTGTCTGCCGTGCCGCGCGCCTGAGGTTCGTCGGAAAAGATGATTTTTCTACAACCCGTGCCCACGCTGGGGTTGCCGGGACAGGCCATTCAATGCAGTTTTATTGATATGAACCCATGATAACTTTCATTTACCCGCGGGCATGGTTTGTGCCAATACTAGGAGACACCGACACTTATTCGATGGAGCGGGAAATCATGGAAACCGTCCTCTGGATCGCGCTGGCGCTGGCGCTGTTGGCGCTGGGAGGCACTGTTACCTGGCTGATCGGCACGCGGGTACCTGAACCGGTATTCGAGCGCGTGCAGCGGCATGGCCGCTTCGCCGGCCTCGAACCCAGGCCGCCGCGCCGGCCGCGGGGCGGCAAGCGCGTGCGGCAGTACCGGCTGGTGCCGGCCGGCATGCCCGGCTGGGCGGGGCTGTCGGCGCAGCCCATGCCAGTGCGCGCCTGATGCCGCGGGCGCCCGCTACAGTGGCACGTCCCAACGCTGCGACCAGTCCGATTCTTCGCGCACGATATCGCGCAGCATGCGCACGGCCTCCTGCGTCATGCCGGCTGGCGTCCTGGCGCAAACAAGGAAGACGGGATACGAGAATTCCGATGCGCTGTCGACTCGCACCAGCGCGCCGCTGTCGAGGTAGCTCTGCACGACCCGCGTACGGAAATACCCGCTGCCGCCGAACTGGAGGATGTACTGCAAAGCCAGTGGCCCGAGGTTGAAGTACAGCGACGCGCGCGCATGCTGGGGCAGGACGCTGTCATGCTGGCGCCGGAATTCCGGCCCCCAGTCAACGTAGACATAGGGGCCGTCGCGCTGGGCCGAGCGGATCAGGATCAGCTTTTCCTCCATCAGCGCCTCGACATGCATGCCGGGCGCGTACTCCGGCTGGTAGACCAGCGCCGCATCGAGCGTGCCCGACTGCAGCTTGTACTGCAGCGCCTCGCCCTCCCCCACTTCAGCGCGCACCGCCAGCGCCGGCATCTGCTGGCGCATGCGCGTGGCCCACAGCAGCACCAGCGGATTGCCCAGGCTGATCTCGGCGCCAAAGCGGAACAGGTTTGCCAGCCCAGCCGGCAGTGGCAACTCGCGGCAAGCCGCCTCCCAGGTCTGCACCAGCTGGCTGGCATAGCCCAGGAAACGCTGGCCGTCGGCGGTGAGGCGCGCGCCGGCCTTGTTGCGCTCGAACAGCCGGCAGTTCAGCTGTGACTCCAGGCTCTTGATCCGGGCCGTTACCGCGGTTTGCGTGACGTGCAGCTTGTCGGCCGCCGCCAGCAGGCTGCCGGTGCGCACGACTTGCAGGAAGGTGCGGGCGAGTTCGATGTCCATGGTCGGGGCTGCGTTGGGCCGGTGTGACGGATTGTAAGCAAGCCATCTCCCAAAATCAGGAAAGTACTGTACACACACGGATGTACATCTGCTTCAATAGTGCTATCCTCATTAACAACAGGATGGATATGGAAGCAACGATGCCCCGCACCCGGCTTTTCCGAAACGGCAACTCACAGGCTGTGCGCATACCCGCTGAGCTGGCATATCCGGACACCGACATGCCATTGGAGATCGAGCGCGTTGGCGACGAACTCCGCATCCGGCCTGCACGCGCACGCCTGACCGGTGTACTCGAGCTTTTTGCTGCCTTCCCTGACGATTTCATGGCGACAGGAAGAGGTGATCAAAGCCAGGCCGAGCGGGAGGAATTCTGATGCCCAGGTACATGCTCGATACCAACATGTGCATCTACCTGATGAAGCAACAGCCGCCACAGGTCGCCGAGCGTTTCGCACAGTGTTTCGAGGGCGACGTGGTACTGTCAGCCATCACCCTTGCCGAACTGGAATATGGGGTCGTAGTATCCCGCGAAGCTGCCGCAGCGGAGCGTGCCGTCGAGGCACTGGTGTCCCGGATACCGGTTCTGCCCTTGACCGCTGCCGCCGCACGAGCCTACGGGCACGTACGTGCCGCCACGCGAACCCGCAAGTCCGACGCCCTAGACAAGCTCATCGCCGCACATGCCATTTCGGAGAACCTGACGGTCGTCACCCGCAATGTGCGCGACTTCGCCGCATATCCGGGGCTCCGGCTTGAGGATTGGACCGCGCCGGCACAGGGCTGACATCCCGTGCGTAGCTCGTACCGATACTCAACGCACCGGCCGCTGCCCTGCCACCGGACGTAACGTCGCGGGCACGCCCGTTGACGCGCCATCTCCCGCAGCCGGCCCACGCACCTCACGCGGCTGCCGCAGCGGCGCGATGCCTTCCGGTCCCTGCCATGCCACGCCATTGTCATAGCCGGTGGACACGGCCTCGAGGTAGCCGGGAGCGAATTTCTGTTCAGGGGTGACAGCCGCTGCCGCAGGGGCGACCGGCTGCGGGGCTTCGGCCTGGGCGCAGGCGACGCTGTTCAGGCACAGCCCCAGTACGCGCAGCAGCACGACGGCGCGGCGGGTACGGTGCAGCAGTTTCTTTTGCGGGCGCGATGCGGCCTGCCCGCGCTGGCAGGGGGATTGGGGGTTCATCGGTGTTCTCCGGGGAAGCCATTGCTGGCGGGTGGGACAACGAGCATCGGCGCCGCGCTCGCTGTCCATTCCGCAATGACCGTGCCACCACCACTACGCCGCCTGCGGCGCGGTGCAGGGCACTTTCCGGGCTGTTCCGCTGATCATTCGTTGGCACCGGGCCGACGACCAGCGAAAAGCTGTCGGTATCCGTCCAACACCGCATGAAGCTCAGGGCAGGTACCCCAGCAACCGCCACCAGAGGTAATCCAGCGGCAGCAACACCACCACCGTGATGGCCGCCAATGCCAGGCACAGCCGCGTGCCGTGGCGCAGCCCCACCCCGCCCATCTGCATCGCGATCACGATCGGCGGCGACTGGTAGGGGAAGAACACCGTGGAGAACACCGGCACCTGCAGCATCAGTACCGTCTCCAGCGGCAAGCCGGTGGCGCTCGCAAATTCCCGCGCCAGCGGAGACAGCACGGCCGGCAGGCTTGGCAGCGTGGTCATGAGTCCCATGCTGGCGCCCACGGCCCCGAGCGCGCCGACGTTCACCGCCGTGTGTCCCGGCGCCAGCTGCAGCCAGTGCAGCAGCGCGTGGCTGACGGCAGTGCCCAGGCCGGTCGACTCCACCACCGCGCCAAGTCCCAGGAAGCCCGCCACATAGAGCAGCGGCACCAGGTGAACCTGCTCGGCCAGCGCCCTGGACGAGACCAGCCCAACGCCCGGCAGCAGGCAGACGATGCTTGCGGCCAGCGCGATCCAGGCCGGCGAGATGCCATGCAGCGCGTCGGTGGCGAATCCCACCACGGCGATCGCCAGGATGACCGCCAGCAGCCGCTCCTGCCGGCCCATCGGCGCGCGCGCTGCCGCCGGCGCCGCGGCCAGCGGCGCGTCGTGCGGGAACAGCCGGCACACGAGCCAGACCAGCACCACGGTCTTGAGCAGGCCCAGGACCGGGAAGTGCAGCAGCAGGTAGCCGCCGTAGCTGAGGTTGATGCCGTACAGCGAACTGGCCGCGCCCAGCAGCACGCTGTTGGGGATATTGGCGGGCAGGATGGTGGTCGGCGGCATATAGCTGGCCGCAGCCACCGTCAGCACCAGGCCGATACGGCCGTTGGAGCCGGGGCCCAGGCCCACGCGGTCCGCCAGCGCCAGCACGATCGGGACCAGCAGCAGCACGCGGCCGGTGGTGGACGGCATCAGGAACGCGAGGCCCACGGCGCTGGCCGCGACCAGCGCGACCAGTTGCGGATATCCGTGCACCCGGCGCTGGAAGATGGCGTCGGCCAGCCGCAGCGCCAGCCCGCTGTTGCGCAGCGCCACGCCGGTGACGGCGCCGCCGAACATCAGCCACCACGCGGGCGACGCAAAGCCGCTGAACACCACCTTGGGCGGCGCAATCTGGAATACGACCGCGCACAGGAAGAACAGCAGCGTGGCGGTGGGCTCGGGCAAGGCGCCGAGCGCCCAGCAGCACACCGTGGACAACACCAGCGCCGCGGCCCAGACCAGCGCCGGCGGCGCGTCGATGGCGTGGCCGGCGCTCAACACCAGCGCAATGCACACGCCGATGGCAAAGGCGGCCCTGGCGGATTGCCGCAGGCCGGGGTCGGAAAGGGTGTCCCGCACCGGCGCGGTGGCGGCCAGCGTGGCATCCGGGCCGCTCAGGCCGAATCGCGCCGCGGCGCGGCGTACGAATGGAGGCATGGAAGAACATCTCGTCTATGGCGCCGGTCCCATGCCGCGCGCGATTTCGGCGGGCCGGTGCCTGTTCGGCAATTGGCCGGTCCCGTTTCCGGTCGCGGCCGCTCGATGCATCGTAGGCCGACCGCGATTGGCGGAGTTACACTAATCAGGCAATTTCTTACGATTTCATGCCACGCGACCTCGCCCCCGCTGCTGCCCTGCCTGCCGCCTCGCCGGCCGCCCCGGCCCGCCGCCGCCCGGTCTACTCGCCGGTTCCGCGCGCACGTCCCAGCGCCGCCGACCCGGTGATCGCACACCTGCGCCGGCCGCCTCCCAACGCGGTGATCCACCCGCACCGCCATCCGTGGGGCCAGCTGTCGTTCCCGATCAGCGGCAGCCTGCGCATCACCGCCGGCGGCACCACATGGCTGGTGCCAGCGATGCGCGCAGTCTGGATCCCGCCCGACGTGGAGCACAACGTGGTGGTGCTGGGCACGGTGCGCTTTTACGCCTGCTATATCGCGCCGCAGGCCTGCGCGCTGTCGGCCGATTCATGCGCGGTGCTGGAGGTGTCGCCTCTGTTGCGCGAGCTGATGGAGGCCCTGGCCCACGACGACACGCTCGGCGAGCGCCGCCGCCAGCTCTGCGCCAGCCTGCTGGTGGAGGAACTGGCGGCCGCGCCCACGCTGTCATTGGGGCTGGCGCTGCCGTCGGACCGGCGGCTGCAGGCGCTGTGCCACGCGCTGATGGAAGATCCCGGCTCCAGCCTGACGTTGTCCGAATGGGCGGCCCGCACCGGCGCCAGCGAGCGGACGCTGGCGCGGCTGTTCGAAAGCGAGCTGAAGACCAGCTTCGGCAGCTGGCGCCAGCAGTTGCGGCTGGCCCATGCGATCGACCTGATGAGCCGCGGCCGGCCGCTGGCGCATGTGGCCGCGGAAACCGGCTACGCCCACGCGGGCGCGTTTTCGACCATGTTCCGCCGCGCGCTCGGGCAAACCCCGCGCGACTTCATGGCGCGCCGGCGCCGCGTGCTGGCTTGAGGTGACGCACGGGAGGTGACGCGGGTGGGTAACGTACAGCGGCGCCGGGTCAGGGCTTCACCGCGGCGGCCAGCACCGCCGGCATCGGCACCTCGAAGCCGCTGCCGCGCATATAGCCGGCCACCGTACCGCGCAGCACGGCCCGGATCTCGTCGCGCGCCCGCGGAGTCTGCGCGCGCAGCGTGGCGGCCGCGCGCACGGTGCCTTGCGCAAGCGCATCGAACAGCTGGTCCGGCGTGGAAAAGCGCCATACCTGGTGCACGTGCCGGCACGACGGGGCAACGAAGCCGGCCTGCTGCAAGGCGCTGCGGCACTCGTTGGGATCGCTGAAGAGAAAGAAATTGGGCCCCGCCGGCAGGTCGACCTCCATCGAGCCATAGGCACGGATGGCGGCATAGACCGCGCCGAAGCCCACCGCGCGTTCGGGGGCATCCCACACCGTGAAGGCTATGCGACCGCCTGGGCGCAGCACGCGGAAGGCTTCGCGCAGCGCGGCATCGGGATCGGACAGGTGGCACATGCCGAAGCCGTTGACCACGACATCGAAGCTGGCGTCGCCGAAGGGCAGCGCCTGCGCGTCGGCCTGCTGGTAGTCGATGTCGGGATACAGCTTGCGCGCCAGCTCCACCTGCGCCAGCGAGAAGTCGATGCCGATGGCCTCGGCGCCGCGCCGTGCCGCCGCCGCGGCGATATGGCCCGAGCCGCTGGCGACATCGAGCACACGCTGCCCGCTGGCGGCGCGCGCGTCGTCCAGCAGCGCCTCGATCGATTGCCGGGTCACGTGCGACAGGTGCTCCTGGTAGCGGCTGACGACTTCGGGGTCCTCCCAGCCAGCCAGTTCAAAGGCGCGAAACGAATCTCCGGTGTGATCCATGCCCCCCTCCCAGGCGTCGGTGTCCAGGCTGCGGTTTGCGCGGGGACGAAGCAGGCACGATTGATGCGCCGCGGCCCCCTCCAAGCGAAGTATAGTCAGCGTGGCGCCGGCGCAATGGCCTGGAAATGGCCAGCAGATGGCCAGGCGATGGCCCCGCTCACACGCAGCGCAGCGTGGCAGCGCCGGGGCAGTCCGGCATGGGCCTGGCCGCTATTTCGCCCCGCTCACACGCCAGATGACATTGCCGACGTCGTCCGCCACCAGCAGCCCGCCGCGCTTGTCGATCGCCACGCCCACGGGCCGGCCGCGCGCATTGCCCTCGCCGTCGACAAAACCGGTCAGCACGTCGAAGGGCGCGCCGTTCGGACGGCCTTTGCTGAACGGCACGAAGATGACCTTGTACCCCGCCAGCGGCCGCCGGTTCCAGGACCCATGCTGGCCCACGAACATGCCCTCGCTGAAGCGCGCCGGCAGGCTGTTGCCGGTGGCGGCCGCGAGCCCCAGCGGCGCGGTATGCGCGCCGACCGCGTAGTCGGGCACGATCGCCCTGGCCACCAGGTCGGGCGCCGGGGGCTTGACGCGCTTGTCGACGTGCTGGCCGAAGTAGCTGTATGGCCAGCCATAGAAGCCGCCGTCGCGCACGGTGGTGATGTAGTCGGGCACCAGGTCGCTGCCGAGCTCGTCGCGCTCGTTGACCGCGGTCCACAGCGCGCCGGTGACCGGCTCCCACGCCATGCCGTTGGGATTGCGCAGGCCGCTGGCAAAAATGCGGTGCGAGCCGTTCCTGGGATCGACCTCCCAGATAGCGGCGCGGCCCGCTTCCTTGTCCATGCCGTTCTCGGCCACGTTGCTGTTAGAGCCCACTGTCACGTAGAGCTTGCGGCCGTCGCGGCTGGCGATGATGTTCTTGGTCCAGTGGTGATTGAGCGGCCCGCCGGGCAGGTCGACCACCTTCTGCGGCGCCGCGGCGATCTCGGTCTGGCCGGGCTGGTACGGGAAGCGCAGCACCGCGTCGGTGGCAGCCACGTAGAAATCGTTGCCGACCAGCACCATGCCGAACGGCGAGTTGATGTTTTTCAGGAATATCGAACGCTGGTCGGCGACACCGTCGCCGTTGCTGTCGCGCAGCAGCGTGATGCGGTTGGCGCTGGGCGTGCCGGCGCCGGCGCGCTTCATCACCTTCTTCATGATCCAGCCCTTGATGCCCTTGCCGTCGTCGGGCTTGGGCGGGGCATTGCTCTCGGCCACCAGCACATCGCCGTTGGGCAGCACGTAGACCCAGCGCGGATGATCGAGCTTGTCGGCGAAGGCGGTCACCGCCATGCCCTCGGCCGCCACCGGGCGCTGCCCTTGGCCCCAGCCGACGGCGGGCGCGATCTTGACGGTGGGGATGGCGGTCTCGTTCGGCGGCGGCAGCTGCGGCGTGGGTCCGAAGCCGGCCTCGGAAGGCAGCTTGGCCGATTCGCCGCACGCGCCCAGCGTCGCGGCGGCGCCCGCCAGCAGCACTGCGCCACACAAGCGGGAAGAAGGCAGGAAGGGCTTGGGCAGCGGCATGGTGCGGACTCCTCGGGCGAGGCAGGATGCGCCCGCTACTCGACTATAGGATGCGTGCCGCCGTCCCCTCTGTAGGCCCCCGGGAAGGCCCGGTGTAGGACAACGCCCACGCCGGCCCACCGCATGCCGGCACTCAGCCGCGATGCGGCGTATCCAGCCCCTTCACCACCGCCGGGCGCTGCACGAACGCCTCCAGCACGCGCCGCACGTTGGCAAAATCCTTGAAGCCGACCAGGTCGCCTGCCTCGTAGAAGCCGACCAGGTTGCGCACCCACGGGAAGGTGGCGATGTCTGCAATGGTGTACTCGTCGCCCATGATCCACGCGCGCCCGGCCAGGCGCTGCTCGAGCACGTTGAGCAGGCGCCGGCTTTCCGCGACATAGCGGTCGCGCGGGCGCTTGTCTTCATAGACCTTGCCGGCAAACTTGTGGAAGAAGCCGACCTGCCCGAACATCGGGCCGATGCCGCCCATCTGGAACATCAGCCACTGGATGGTCTCGTAGCGCCGTGCCGGATCGGCCGGAATCAGCTTGCCCGACTTGTCGGCCAGGTACAGCAGGATCGCGCCCGATTCGAACAGCGGCAGCGGCTTGCCGCCCGGGCCATTGGGATCGAGAATCGCGGGGATCTTGTTGTTGGGGTTGAGCGACAGGAATTCCGGCGAGAGCTGGTCGTCGGTGTCGAAGCGCACCAGGTGCGGCTCGTACGGCAGGCCCGTCTCTTCCAGCATGATCGATGCCTTGACGCCGTTGGGCGTCGGCAGCGAATAGAGCTGGATGCGCTCGGGATGCTGCGCCGGCCATTTGCGGGTGATGGGGAAGGCGGACAGATCGGACACGTGGGCTCCGGTGGCGCGGTGCCCGACGCGCGGCGGGCACCGGATGGCTGAAACCCCGGATGATAGCCCGGCGTGGCAAACCATGCCGGGAAGCCGCTGGCCAATATGCAAAACCCCGCATCTCTTGCGAGGTGCGGGGTCTTGTCTTGCCGTGTGGGGCGCCGTTGTGCGGCGGCGGCGCCCTTACCAGCTCAGTGCGACGCTCAGACCGTCACGCCGTCAGCCACTTCCTTGAAGTCCTCGATCTGGTCGAAGTTCATGTACTTGTAGATCTTGTCGCCATTCTGGTTGATGACGCCAATATCGGCCATGTACTCGTCCTTGGTCGGGATGCGGCCCAGGCGCGAGCAGATCGCCGCCAGTTCGGCGGAACCCAGGTACACGTTGGTGTTCTTGCCCAGGCGGTTCGGGAAGTTACGGGTGCTGGTCGACATCACCGTGGCGCCTTCGCGCACCTGTGCCTGGTTGCCCATGCACAGCGAGCAGCCCGGCATTTCGGTGCGGGCACCGGCGGTGCCGAACACGCCGTAGTGGCCTTCCTCGGTCAGCTGCTTCTGGTCCATCTTGGTCGGCGGCGCCACCCACAGCTTGACCGGGATGTCGCGCCTGCCTTCCAGCAGCTTGGAGGCTGCGCGGAAGTGGCCGATGTTGGTCATGCACGAACCGATAAACACTTCGTCGATCTTGGCGCCGGCCACCTCCGACAGCGTCTTCACGTCGTCCGGGTCGTTCGGGCAGGCCACGATCGGCTCGTGCACGTCGGCCAGGTCGATCTCGATCACGGCGGCGTACTCGGCGTCGGCGTCCGGCTCCAGCAGCTTCGGATCGGCCAGCCAGCCTTGCATGGCCTGGATGCGGCGCTGCAGGCTGCGCGGGTCCTGGTAGCCCTGGGCGATCATCCACTTCAGCAGCGTGATGTTGCTGTTGATGTATTCGATGATCGGGTCCTTGTTCAGGCGCACCGTGCAACCGGCGGCCGAGCGTTCTGCCGAGGCGTCCGACAGTTCAAACGCTTGCTCGACCTTCAGGTCGGGCAGGCCTTCGATTTCCAGGATGCGGCCCGAGAAGATGTTCTTCTTGCCTTGCTTGGCCACGGTCAGCAGGCCTTGCTTAATCGCGTACAGCGGGATCGCGTTGACCAGGTCGCGCAGGGTCACGCCCGGCTGCATCTGGCCCTTGAAGCGGACCAGCACCGATTCCGGCATGTCCAGCGGCATCACGCCGGTGGCGGCGGCAAAGGCCACCAGGCCCGAACCGGCCGGGAAGCTGATGCCGATCGGGAAGCGGGTGTGCGAGTCGCCGCCGGTGCCGACGGTATCCGGCAGCAGCATGCGGTTCAGCCACGAGTGGATCACGCCGTCGCCCGGGCGCAGCGAGATGCCGCCGCGGGTACTGATGAACTCGGGCAGGGTGTGGTGGGTCTTGACGTCGACCGGCTTCGGATAGGCGGCGGTATGGCAGAACGACTGCATCACCAGGTCGGCCGAGAAGCCCAGGCAGGCCAGGTCCTTCAGCTCGTCGCGGGTCATCGGGCCGGTGGTGTCCTGCGAGCCCACCGAGGTCATCTTCGGTTCGCAGTATGTGCCCGGGCGGATGCCCTTGCCTTCGGCCAGGCCGCAGGCACGGCCGACCATCTTCTGCGCCAGCGTGAAGCCCTTGCCGGTATCGGCCGGGTTTTGCGGCAGGCGGAACAGCGTCGACGGGGCCAGGCCCAGCGCTTCACGCGCCTTGGCGGTCAGGCCGCGGCCGACGATCAGGGGGATACGGCCGCCAGCGCGGACTTCGTCGAACAGCACGTCGGACTTGACCTTGAACTCGGCAATCACTGCGCCGTCCTTCAGGGCCTTGCCTTCGTACGGGCGCAGTTCGACCACATCGCCCATTTCCATCTTCGACACGTCCAGCTCGATCGGCAGTGCGCCGGCGTCTTCCATGGTGTTGTAGAAGATCGGGGCGATCTTGTTGCCCAGGCACACGCCGCCGAAGCGCTTGTTCGGGATGAACGGGATGTCTTCGCCGGTGAACCACAGCACCGAGTTGGTGGCGGACTTGCGGCTGGAGCCGGTACCGACCACGTCGCCCACGTAGGCAACCAGGTGGCCCTTTTCCTTCAGCGATTCGATGAACTTGACCGGACCGCGCTTGCCGTCTTCTTCCGGCTGGAACGCCGCGCCTTCGCGCTTGTTCTTCAGCATGGCCAGAGCGTGCATCGGGATGTCCGGGCGGGTGGTGGCGTCCGGGGCCGGCGACAGGTCATCGGTATTGGTTTCGCCCGGCACCTTGAACACGGTGATGGTCAGGCTTTGCGGGACTTCGGGACGGCTGGTGAACCATTCGGCGTCGGCCCAGCTTTGCAGCACTGCCTTGGCGTTGGCGTTGCCCTTGTCGGCCTTCTCCTTCACGTCGTGGAAGGCGTCGAACATCAGCAGGGTCTTCTTCAGCGCGTCGGCGGCCACGGTACCGACTTCAGCGTCGTCCAGCAGCTCGATCAGCGGCGAGATGTTGTAGCCGCCCAGCATGGTGCCGAGCAGCTCGGTAGCCTTGGCGCGGGAGATCAGCGCGCACTTTTCCTTGCCCAGGGCGACGGCGGCCAGGTATGAGGCCTTGACCTTGGCGGCGTCGTCCACGCCGGCGGGAACGCGGTTGCTGATCAGGTCGACCAGGTTCTGCTCTTCGCCTGCGGGCGGGTTCTTCAGCAGTTCGATCAGCTCGGCCGTCTGCTTGGCGGTCAGGGGCAGAGGAGGGATACCAAGCGCGGCGCGCTCGGCCACATGTGCGCGATAGTTTTCAAGCATGGGAACCTGCTGAGTAATTAGGTTTTGAAAAACTTCCTTTGACGTTCGCGATTGTAGTCGGTGTGGGGGCTTCGGTCAAATGTCTTATATCTTATATAAGAGTTGGGTTTTGAAAATCCTTATTAATCAATGGGGTTCTGGATAGAAGAGTTGGTGGGGTTGCAGGGGGACTACTTGAGTAGGGGAGTCGGAAATAGTGGCTTTGTCTTGGATATGTAGCTTTGGCATGGCATTTGATGGGTTCGTGTGCCTTCGGCTTGGTATCTGGTGGTGATGGATGCGCCCTGTTCCGCCCTCTCAGGCAGGTCACTTTTTGGCCGAGCGCCAAAAAGCCACCAAAAAACGCATTTACAGCCGTGCGGGCAGGCCACTCTTATCGTAGTGTGCCTGGGCTTCGTACGGGGCTTTGCTGCTCGCCAGGGGTCGGCTTGAGCGAATTGGCTGGGCTTCACTCCGTGGCGGCTCCGGCCCTCACCCCCGCCCGTCTCCCGCAAGCGGGAGACGGGCGAAAACAACGGGCAGGGATAGACCTGTGGGCTCGACGGCGATAGCGCCAGGCGAGCACAGCGACCGAAAGCCGTCGCCCACTACGATAAGAGTGGCCGCCCGCAGGGCCGTATACGCGCTTTTGGTTACTTTTACCGCTCGGGCAAAAGTGACTCGCCCCTTTAGGGGCGAAACCGGGGCATATCAAATCCCGCCAGATGCCAGCCGCCAGGCAAAACAAAAACACAAAAACAACCACATCCCACCCTCACCACCCCCAATCCTCAAGTTCCCGCCCCACCACTCGTTAACCCCCCTGCAGGCGCGCACCACAAAGCGCCCGCTAGCGTAGCCATGCCTGCTCCCTTTCCGCTCAAACGGCCAAGCTGAAAGGGTTTCCCCCTTTTTTTCGGCCCTTTGCTGGCCTGCGATTCCGGAAGAATGGCAGGCATTCCGACACAGGCTTCTCATGGCGAACACGGCTTCCACTTCCCAGACTGGCAGCAACACAGGCAAGCGCGGCCGGCTGCTGCTGATCGGCGGCGGCGTGCTTGTCGTGGCACTGGGTGCCGGAGGCTTTGTGCTGGGCAGCGTGCTGAGCAACCGCCTGCCGGCGGCGCCCGCCGCGCCCGCCGCCCCGGTCATTCCGCCACCGATCTTCGTGCCGCTGGATGCGTTCACCGTCAACCTGAAGAGCGAGGACGGCGACCGCTTCCTGCATACCGGCCTGTCGCTGAAGGTGGCGGATGCCGAGACGCAGGCGCGCCTGGCGCAGTACCTGCCCGAGGCACGCAGCCGCATCCTGCTGCTGCTGTCGGCACGCCAGCCCGCGGATCTGGCCACGGTCGAAGGCAAGCGCAAGCTGGCCGACGACATCCGCACCACCATCGCCCAGCCCTTCGCCACCGGCCTGCCGGCCCAGCGCGTGCTGGATGTGTTGTTCACCTCTTTCGTGGTGCAGTAAGCGCCCGCTTGCGCCCTGCCCCGCCCGCCAACCGATATGAAACCGTCCGCCGCCACAAAGGCCCGCCCCGCACACGCATGCCGCCGGGCACGGTGATGCGCGCCTGGCCATGCCGCAACGGTTTCATCCATAACGACGCCGCATAAAGCCGCACAAGGGGCAGGACACCAGATGGCCTACGACAAGTTCCTCTCGCAAGACGAGGTCGACGAGCTGCTCAAGGGCGTATCCGGCGAGGCCGATACGCCCAAGGCCAGCGAGCCGGCGCTGGACGACAGCGGGGTGCGCCCGTACAACCTGGCGACGCAGGAACGCATCATCCGCGGCCGCCTGCATACGCTGGAAATCATCAACGAGCGCTTTGCGCGTTCGCTGCGCTCGGCACTGTTCAATTTCATCCGCCGCGGCGCGGATATTTCGGTCGGCAGCATCAGGATCGAGAAGTTCGGCGATTTCGCCCGCAACCTGCCGATGCCGACCAACCTGAACCTGGTCCACCTGAAGCCGCTGCGCGGCACGGCGCTGTTCGTCTACGACCCGAACCTGGTGTTCCTGGTGGTGGACAACCTGTTCGGCGGCGACGGCCGCTTCCACACGCGCGTGGAAGGGCGCGACTTCACCCAGACCGAGCAGCGCATCATCCAGCGCATGCTGGAGCTGACGCTGGCCAGCTACGGCAGCGCCTGGCGCACGGTGCATCCGATCGAGACCGAGTACATCCGCTCGGAGATGCACACCAAGTTTGCCAATGTCGCCACGCAGAACGAAGCCGTGGTGACCACCGCCTTTCATATCGAACTGGGCGCAGTCGGCGGGCAGCTCCACGTGTGCCTGCCGTACGCGATGATCGAGCCGCTCAAGGACCTGCTGATGAATCCGCTGCAGGACGAGAAGGAAGTCGACAAGGGCTGGGTCAACCAGCTGTCAAGGCAGCTGCGCGCGGCCGAAGTGGAACTGGTCGCCGAGTTCGCGCACCTGCAAAGCACGGTGGCCGAAGTGCTGGCGCTGCGCGCCGGCGACGTGCTGCCGATCGAGCTGCCGGAGAAGATCTTCGGCAAGGTGGACGGCGTGCCCGTGATGCAGTGCGGCTTCGGCACCATGAACGGCCAGTACGCGCTGCGGGTAGAACGAATGATCAATCACCAGGACGGCCAATCCCACCTGGACACCGAGGACACCGATTATGAGTGACGGCTTCGAGGACAAGCCGGTCGATCCGATGGACGACTGGGCCAGCGCGCTGGCGGAGCAGACCAGCGCCACAGCTGCCGGGGTGCCCGCCGCGGCCCCTTCGGCGGCCTCCGCGCCCGCGGCCACCCCGGCCGCCGCCACTGTCTTCCAGCCGCTGGCGAAGGAAGCGACCAGCGGCTTCCACAACGATATCGAGATGATCCTCGATATCCCGGTGCAGCTGACGGTGGAACTGGGCCGCACCAAGGTGCCCATCAAGAACCTGTTGCAGCTGGCACAGGGCTCGGTGGTCGAACTGGACGGGCTGGCCGGCGAGCCGATGGACGTGCTGGTCAACGGCTACCTGATCGCGCAGGGCGAGGTGGTGGTGGTGAACGACAAGTTCGGCATCCGCCTGACGGACATCATCACGCCGTCCGAACGCATCCGCAAGCTGAACAAATGACCATCCGGAAGTACCCCGCGCCCGGTGCTGGCCGCCTCCGGGCCGTCGGCGCCAGTCTCGCCACGCTGATGCTGGCGCTGACCCCGGCGCTGGCACTGGCCGCCGACGACAAGCCGGCACCGGCCATCAGCGGCGCGGGCAGCCTGGCCCAGGCCGGGCTGGGGCTGTTTGCCGTGATCGCGCTGATCCTTGGCATGGCATGGCTGGCCCGGCGTGCCGGACTGGTGCGCCATGCCACCGGCGGGGTGATGAAGGTGGTCGGCAGCACCATGCTGGGCGCGCGCCAGCGGCTGGTGCTGGTGGAAGTCGGCGATACCTGGCTGGTGCTGGGCGTCAGCCCCGGCGAAATCCGCCCGCTGCACAGCATGCCGGCGCACACCGCTGGCGGTTCCTCCTCTGCCTCCGCCAACCCGCTGACCCCGGCACACGCCACCGGCATGCCGCAACCGCCGACCGGCGGCACCTTCGCCGAGAAGCTGCTGCGTTCGCTGCAATCCCAGTTCAAGTCATGAATTCCCTGCGTGCCGCATGGCGGCGCCGCTTCCGGCCCGCGTGCCTCGCCGTGGCCGCGCGCCACCGCCCGTTGTCGATTGCCCTGGTCCTGGCGCTTGCCGCCGCCGTACTGGCATTGGCCCCAGCGCCTGCCTGGGCGCAGCAGCTGCCTGGCGTGGTCAGCAAGCCCGCCCCGGGCGGCGGCCAGATCTGGTCGCTGCCGATCCAGACGCTGGTGCTGCTGACCTCGCTGTCGTTCCTGCCGGCGGCGATGCTGATGATGACCGGCTTCACCCGCATCATCATCGTGCTGGGCCTGCTGCGCAACGCGCTGGGCACGGCCACCTCGCCGCCCAACCAGGTGCTGGTGGGGCTGTCGCTGTTCCTGACCTTTTTCGTGATGGCGCCGGTGCTGGACCGCGTCTACAACGACGCCTACAAGCCGCTGTCGGAAAACAAGATCAGCCTGGAAACCGCCGCCGCCAGGGCCGCCGAGCCGCTCAAGGCCTTCATGCTGCGCCAGACCCGCGAAAAGGACCTGGCGATGTTCGCGCAGATGGCCAAGGCGCCGGAGATGCAGGGCCCGGAAGAAGTGCCGCTGAGCATCCTGGTGCCCGCCTTCGTCACCAGCGAGCTGAAGACCGCGTTCCAGATCGGCTTCACCATCTTTATCCCGTTCCTGATCATCGACCTGGTGGTTGCCAGCGTGCTGATGGCGATGGGCATGATGATGGTGCCGCCGGCAACCATCTCGCTGCCGTTCAAGCTGATGCTGTTCGTGCTGGTGGACGGCTGGCAGCTGCTGCTGGGATCGCTGGCGCAGAGCTTCATGAACTGAGGCCAGTTGCCTCGCCCTTCGCATTCCTATCCGCAGGATCCGAGCCATGACCCCGGAAACCGTAATGACCATCGCCACCCAGGCGATGAAGATGACCCTGCTGCTGGCCGCGCCGCTGCTGCTGGTGGCGCTCGCGGCCGGCCTGGTGGTGAGCCTGTTCCAGGCCGCAACGCAGATCAACG
This sequence comes from Cupriavidus sp. L7L, assembly GCF_004353535.1. Taxonomy (NCBI): domain Bacteria; kingdom Pseudomonadati; phylum Pseudomonadota; class Betaproteobacteria; order Burkholderiales; family Burkholderiaceae; genus Cupriavidus; species Cupriavidus sp. L7L. The sequence continues at coordinate 21,201 of NZ_SMNY01000011.1, read as the reverse complement.
AGATGACGCTGACCTTCATCCCCAAGCTGATCGCGCTGTTTGCCACCATGGTGCTGGCCGGCCCGTGGATGATCAACACCATGGTCGACTATATGCGCGAGGTGTTCCAGAGCATTCCCGCGCTGGCGCACTGACGCGCGCTCACTCCCGCCTTCCGCCAGACTGCCGTGGTCGAGTTCACTTCAGCCCAGCTCTATGGCTGGCTCGCGGCATTCCTGTGGCCCTTCTTCCGCATCCTGGCGCTGATCGGCACTGCGCCGCTGTTCGGTGAATCGACCATCCCGCGGCGCGCCAAGATCGCGCTGTCGGCGATGATCGCGATGGTGGTGTCGCCTACCATCGCCCAGCTGCCGGCGGCGCCGGTGTACTCCTTCGAGGGCCTGCTGATCATCCTCAACGAGGTCGGCATCGGCCTGGCCACCGGCTTTGTCATGCGGCTGGTGTTCGCCACCGTGCAGCAGGCCGGCGAAATCATCGGCCTGCAGATGGGCCTGTCGTTCGCCTCCTTCTTCGACCGCGCCGCCGGCGGCCAGACCATGGTGCTGTCGCGCTTTCTCAACATCATCGCGGTGCTGCTGTTCCTCGCGCTGGACGGCCACCTGATGATGCTGGGCGCGCTGGTCGACAGCTTCAATGGGCTGCCGATCGGGGGGACGCCGCTGTCAGCGGGCGGCGCCATGGCCGTGGCGCGCGCCGGCGGCATGGTGTTCGCTTCGGGGCTGCTGCTGGCGCTGCCGATGATCGCCGCGCTGCTGACGCTGAACCTGGCCATGGGCATCCTGAACCGTGCCTCGCCGCAGCTGTCGATCTTCGCGGTGGGCTTCCCGGTGACGCTGTCGGGCGGGTTCCTGGTGCTGATGCTGGTGATGCCGCAGATGGGTACCTTCATGCAGCACCTGATCGAGGCCGGGTTGGAATCGATCGGAACGGTGCTGGGGCAGTTCGGGCGCTAGCGCCACGGCGGCACCGCGCCTTCTTCGCGGCTGCAATTCCACTCTTTTCGGCAACAAGGTAACGCGGCGTCACGCCGATCTTCAACGCGTGCGCGCATTAATCTTAGACCTCGAATATGACTTGACACGAGGCGGCAAGGCGCTAAGATTGCGCTATGTACTTCGATCTCTAAGATTATTGAAGTACCGCAACCCCTGCCCAGGAGCCCTTACATGTACGACCTCTTTGCCACCGACAAGCTGATCGACCTCTGGCTGACCGAAGACATCGGCATCTGCGACTTGACCGTCCAGACCATGATCGAGCCCGGCGAGACCGGCACCTTCTGCATGAACGCCCGCGAGCCGATGATCATCGCCGGCATCGACGTGGCGGCACGTATCTTCGCCCGCTACGATCCCACGCTGTCTGTCGACGTGCGCGTCGCCGACGGCGACAAGGTCGCCAAAGGGGCGGTGCTGCTGAACGTGAGCGGCAATGCGCGCAGCGTGCTGACGGCCGAGCGCACCGCGCTGAACATCATGCAGCGGCTGTGCGGCATCGCCAACCTCACGGCCACCTATGCCCAGGCCATTGCGCATACCAGGGCGCACCTGATCGACAGCCGCAAGACCACGCCAGGCCTGCGGGCGCTGGAAAAGCATGCGGTGACCTGCGGCGGCGGCCTGAACCACCGACTGAGCCTGGACAATGGCGTGATGATCAAGGACAACCACATCTCCGTGTGCGGCAGCATCGCCGCCGCCGTGGAACGCGTGCGCCGCAAGCTGCCGGTGCTGACCAAACTGGAAGTGGAATGCGACCGGCTGGAGCAGGTGCACGAGGCCCTGGCCGCCGGTGTCGACGTGATCATGCTGGACAACATGTCGGTGCCCGACATGAAAGAGGCCGTTCAGATCGTCAATGGCCGGACCAAGGTCGAGGCCTCGGGCGGCATTCGCCTGGAAACGATCCGGGCCGTGGCGGAAACCGGCGTGGACTATATCTCGACGAGCAAGATCACGCAGTCGGCACCGGCCGTGGATATTGGACTGGACGACGCCTGACGCATCGCGCCTGTCGGGGCCCAGGCGCTCCGGCATCGGTTTCACGCCTTCTACCCAAGGCATTCCCCTCGCCGGCATGGCCGACGGGGGCTTTTTCATTGGCGCCAGCCGACTACCGCTACAGGTCCGACAACAGCCGCCCCACCTCCTGCGTGGACGGCACCCGCCGGCCGTTCTCTGCCGACGCGATTTCGTCGGCGACCAAGCGCTTGGCGATGGTAATCAGTACGCGGCGCGTGGTCAGCACATCCTCTTCGCTCACGCCTTCCACGCTGAGTTCGTTGACCTCGGTGGCCAGCGGTTCGAGCTTGCGGCGCAACGCGCGCCCGGTCTTGCTCAGGAACACGTGCACCTTCTTCTTGTTGCCGGGAAGGTGCGTGCGTTCCACATAGCCCAGCGCTTCCAGCGCCTTCACCGCCGCAAAGGTGGTCGGCTCGGTCACGCCGGCCCGTTCGCTCAGCTCCCGCTGCGACAGACCATCATGGCGCCACAGGATACGCAGAATGGTCCAGTGGCCGTACGAAACCGAATGTTCCGCCAGGCGCAGTTGCAGCGCCCGGATATAGGCGCGCGCAGCGTCCTTTACCAGGTGGGCAAGCCGTTCTTCATCGGCTTCATCCGGCGGCGTGATTTTGACCGGAGCATCCGGCTTCCTTGTGGCCATAGTCGTGACGGGAAATGAGATGTATGCATGCGGCACCATGATGCGGTGCAAGCGACAGCGCACATGATAGCGCCTCGCGCGCTCGCGCGTCCGGCACCGCGCCCCTGGCCTCCGGTCCTCTTTATGTAGTATTCACTCCATTAGTGCACCATGCGCGCAACCGATGCATGAGGCACCGGCAGCGCGCATGCGGTTACCCGTGTTTTCCCCTACGACCATGCGAATCCCGCGTACACACTGGATTTGCGGGGGATGGTCCATTGCTTGCATTACCTTAGACATCGAACTTATCTTGACACCCGTCTAGCCGGTGCTAGCATAGCCGTATAACTTCGACATCTAAGATAATCATGACGGCAACCGGCACATTCTTTCTCGTTGTAGGGCCCAGTGGCGCTGGCAAGGATTCCTTGATCGACGGTGCGCGTGCCTCGCTCGATGACGACTATGTCTTCGCACGGCGCGTCATCACGCGCCCGGGCGGGTCTGCCGGCGAGGATCACGAGGGCGTTTCGGAAGCCGAGTTCGCACGGCGCCAGCGAAAGGGCGAGTTCCTGGCCACCTGGGACGCACACGACCTTCGCTATGGATTGCCCATGTCGCTGGTGCGCGAGCTGGAACGCGGGCGCAACGTCGTAGCCAATGGCTCGCGCGGCGTCGTCGCCGACCTTGCCGCCCGCTTGCCGCGCTTCGTGGTCATCCTGGTGACGGCACCGCAGGAGGTGCTGGCACAGCGCATCAGCGCGCGCGGACGTGAATCGGGCGACCAGGTCGCCAGGCGGGTGGCGCGAGCGGGAGTATCGATGCCTCCCGAGGTCGCCTGCATCACGGTGTCAAACGACGGCACGCTGGAAGCGGGCATGGCACGCTTTGTCGAAGCGCTGCGAAACGGCACCAGTACATCCGCCGCCAGGCAGCCGGCCAGCCGCGCCAACCTCATGGCCAAGCTGCGCGGCGAGCCGCTCGACGAAGCTGCCTATGTTGCCGTGCTGCAAGACGCCATCGCCGGGCGGTACACCGAGGCAGAGCTGACCGACTTCCTCATTGCCGCAACCCTCACGCTGACCGACGACGAAGTGGTGGCGCTGGCACGCGCTCGGACGGCCTTCACACCCCGCATCGACTGGGACGAGCCGCTTGTCGTCGACAAGCACTCAATGGGCGGCGTTCCCGGCAGTCGCATCACGCTGGTCGTGGTGCCGATTGTCGCGGCCTACGGCCTGGCCATGCCCAAGACGTCATCGCGCGCGATCACATCTGCTGCCGGCACCGCCGATGCCATGGAAACCATCGCGCGGGTCGACCTGACGCACGAGGACGTGCGCCGATGCGTGGCGCAGGCGCGTGCATGCATTGCATGGAACGGACGCCTGAACCATTCCGTGATCGACGACGTGATGAACGCGATCACCCGGCCCCTGCGCCTCGATTCGCGACGCTGGTCGGTGGCGTCGATCCTGTCGAAGAAGTTCACCGCCGGCGCGACCCATGTCATCGTCGACCTGCCCTTCGGGCCGCAGACCAAGCTGGCGACGCGCGCCGACGCCGAGGCGCTTGGCGCACTGTTCGAACACGTCGGCAAGGGACTGGGCCTGCACGTGCGCGCGCTGGTCACGGACGGCAGCCACCCGATAGGCCGTGGCATCGGCCCCGCGCTGGAAGTGCGCGACGTCCGGCTGGTGCTCGACAACGATCCCGCGGCTCCCGCGGACCTGCGTGAAAAGGCCCTGCGCTTTGCCGGCGAAATCATCGCCTTCGATCCGCGCGTGGGCTGCGCCGAACAAGGCATGCGCATTGCGGCTGCGCTGCTGGACGAAGGCAAGGCAAAGGCCGCATTCGACCGGATCGCCGCAGCGCAGGGTATTCGCTCCCGCCCGGTGGCGCCGGGTACGCATACACGGATCGTGGCCGCCACCACGCGGGGCAAGGTGACGGCCATCGACGGCTTGCAGATTTCCGGCGTGGCGCGCGCCGCCGGGGCACCGCGCGCTGCGGGTGCAGGCATCGACCTGCTGTGCACGGTCGGTGCGCAGGTGGCGCCAGGGCAACCTCTCTACCGTATCCACGCCGACTCCGCTGCAGCACTTGAGGCGGCATCGGCACTGGTCGGCGTTGGTGGCGAGTGCCATCAGGCAGTGCGTATAGATTCCGATTGACCAGCGTTTCCCCTTCCTTCAACCTAACCGACGAGACATATTGATGAGACCCCTATCCGTCGTCAACAGCCTGGCATCGCTCCTGTTTGTTGCAGGGAGCCTGGGCACCCTGCCCGGGCGCGCCGAGGCCAATATCGCCAGTACCTTCCCGCAGAAGCCCATCCGCATGGTGGTGACGTTCCCGGCCGGAGGCGGGACCGATTCCCTTGCGCGCGTGATCGGAGCGGACATCAGCAAGTCGCTGGGGCAGCAGGTAGTCGTCGACAACCGGCCCGGCGCCAGCGGCAACATCGGCGCCGAGTACGTCGCCAAGAGCCCTGCCGACGGCTACACGCTGCTGATCGTCAACAGCAGTTTTGCCATCAACCCGAGCGTCTTCAAGAAGCTGCAGTTCAACCCGAAGTCCGATTTCAGCGCCGTCATCACCTTTGCTTCGGTGCCGTCGGTGATCGCCGTGCCATCGCACTCGAAGATCCGCACCTTCAACGACTTGCTGGCGACGGGCAAGAGCGCCTCACCCCCCAGCTATGCCTCGTGCGGTAACGGCACGCCCCAGCATCTGGCCGGTGAATTACTGAAGGTCTCGGCAAAGATCGCTATGCTTCACGTGCCGTACAAAGGTTGTGCACCCGCCATCGCCGACGTGCTCGGCAATCAGGCCGATGTCAGTATCAATACGCTGACCAACACCATGCCCTACCTGAAAAGCAACAGGTTGCGCGCGCTGGCCGTCACCTCGAAGGCACGTTCGCCGTTCCTGCCCGACGTGCCAAGCGTGAGCGAGCTTGGCATCCCCGGCTATGACGTCGACCAATGGTTCGGCATCCTGGCCCCGGCGAACACGCCGCCCGAAATCGTGCAGAAGCTGAACACGGAAATCGCCAGGGCCATCTCCAAGCCCGAGGTCAGGTCTTCGCTGGAGCAGCTCGGCTTTGCCACGACCACGAGCACCCCTGCCGAATTCCAGAAGCTGGTGACCTCCGATATCGATCGCTGGCAGAAATTCGCGACGAAGATCAATCTGCTGGTCGACTGACCACCCGGGTGACCGGCCGGGCCACAGCAGCCGGAGCCCTGCCTTTCTCCCTTGCATTGTTGCCGCGCGGGCCTTGTCGCGCCTACCCCTTTACACACACCACCTGCCGCAGCGTATGCACCACCTCGACCAGGTCCGACTGCGCCGCCATCACCGCATCGATGTCCTTGTACGCCATCGGGATCTCGTCGATCACCGCGGCGTCCTTGCGGCATTCCACCCCTTCGGTGGCTTGCTTCTGGTCAGCCACGGTGAAGCGGCGCTTGGCTTCGCTGCGGCTCATGGTGCGGCCCGCGCCGTGGCTGCATGAGCAGAACGATTCCGGATTGCCCTTGCCGCACACGATGAAAGAGCGCGCGCCCATCGAGCCGGGGATGATGCCCAGCTCGCCCGCGCGCGCACTGACCGCGCCCTTGCGTGTCACCAGCACTTCCTTGCCGAAGTGATGTTCCTTCTGCACATAGTTGTGGTGGCAGTTGACGGCTTCGAGCCGTGCCTGGAACGGCTTGCGCAGCACGCGCTGCGCCGCGGCCAGCACCGCTTCCATCATCAGCTCGCGGTTGCGGCGCGCGAACGACTGCGCCCACGACACCGCGAAGACATAGTCCTCGTAGTGCTGCGAGCCTTCGACAAGGTAGGCCAGGTCGCGATCCGGCAGGTTGGCCAGGTGGCGCCGCATGTCCTGCTGCGCCAGCGTGATGAAGGTGGTGCCGATGGCGTTGCCCACCCCGCGCGAGCCGGAGTGGAGCATGAACCAGACCGCTTGCGACTCGTCCAGGCAGACCTCGATAAAGTGGTTGCCGGTGCCGAGCGTGCCCAGGTGGTTGCGGTGGTTGGTGCGCGCCAGCTGCGGGTATTTGTCGGTAATGCGGCGGAAATCCGCGGCCATGCCCGCCCACGCCGCGTCGACGTGCGTGGGCACCGAGCCCCAGGCGCCCTGGTCGCGCCGCCCGCCCTGCGCCGTGCGGCCGTGCGGCACGGCGTGCTCGATCGCGCTGCGCAGCGGGCCGAGGTTGTCGGGCAGGTCCGAGGCGGTCAGCGAGGTCTTTACCGCCATCATGCCGCAACCGATATCCACGCCCACCGCGGCCGGGATCACCGCGCCCACGGTCGGGATCACCGAGCCGATGGTCGAGCCCTTGCCGAGGTGCACGTCCGGCATCACCGCCAGGTGGCGGAAGATAAACGGCATCTGCGCGGTATTGACGAGCTGCTGGCGCGCGGAGTCCTCCACGGGGACACCGCGGGTCCACATCTTTGCCGGCTTGCCGGCGCCGGTATCGAGAACGTCATAGTGCTGCCTGGCCGTCATGGTCTGTCCTGCTCTGGCGTTGCGTTGCAGGTTAGACGGCCGGGCGCCGCACGGATTCCGGATAACGCAAGGCAGTCGCGGCTCAGCTCGGCTGCCCCTGCAGGAAGCCGGCAAAGCTGCCCAGGTCGACATTGCCGCCGGAAACGATGATGCCCACACGCTTGCCCCGCACATCGAGCTTGCCATGCAGCACGGCGGCCGCGGCCAGGCAGCCGGTGGGCTCGACCACGATCTTCATGCGGCCAGCGAAGAACTTCATGGTCTCGACCAGCTCGGCGTCCGAAACGGTCACGATATCGGTCACCCGTTCGCGGATCACGGCAAAGGTGTACTGGCCGAGGAAGGGAGTCTGGGCACCGTCGGCGATGGTGCGCGGGGTGTCGATGCGGACGATCTCGCCGCTGCGCAGGCTGCGCTGGCCGTCGTTGCCGGCTTCGGGCTCGACGCCGTAGACCTCGCAGCCGGGCGACATGGCGTGCGCCGCCACGGCACAGCCCGACAGCAGCCCGCCGCCACCCAGGCACACCGCCAGCATGTCCAGCGGGCCGGTTTCCTCCAGCAGTTCCTTGGCCGCGGTACCCTGCCCGGCCATCACGTGCGGATGGTCGTACGGCGGGATCAGCGTCATGCCGCGCTCGGCGGCGATGCGCCGGCCCAGGGCCTCGCGATCCTCGGTGTAGCGGTCGTACAGCACCACCTCGGCGCCATAGCCGCGCGTGGCCTCGATCTTGATCGCCGGTGCGTCCTGCGGCATCACGATCACCGCCTGTACGCCGAGCAGCCGAGCCGACAGCGCGATCGCCTGCGCGTGGTTGCCGGAGGAGAACGCCAGCACCCCGCCGGCCTTCTGCTGCGGCGTGAACTGGGCGATGGCGTTATAGGCGCCGCGGAACTTGAAGGCGCCGATGCGCTGGAAATTCTCGCACTTGAAGAACAGCTGCGCGCCGGTGGCCGCATCGGCGGTCGCGGAAGTCAGCACCGGCGTGCGGTGGGCCGCGGCGCGGATGCGGTCGTGGGCGGCGGCAACGTCTTCGAAGGAGATCGGCAGGTTGGGCATGACGGTGGCGATGGAAGGGAATGGGACAGGCAAGTCTACCCGTCCCGCGCCGCCAATGCATCCGCCGGTTTGCTCTCCTCTCCCGCTTGCGGGAGAGGAGCCGGGGGAGAGGGCATGGCCGTGGCATACCGCTGCGCTGACATCGTTGCTACGCCGGCCCTCAGGCAGACACCTCCCCCGGCTGCCGCTGCCCCTGTCGCCGCGCCAGCAGGTCCAGCGCCACGTCGACGATCATGTCTTCCTGCCCGCCCACCATGCGGCGGCGGCCCAGCTCGACCAGGATGTCGACCGTACCCAGCCCATAGCGTGCCGCCGCCGCTTCGGCATGGCGCAGGAAGCTGGAATACACGCCCGCATAGCCCAGCGCCAGCGTCTCGCGGTCGACCCGCACCGGGCGGTCCTGCAGCGGCCGCACGATATCGTCGGCGGCATCCATCAGCGTGTACAGGTCGCAGCCGTGGTCCCAGCCCAGCCGCTCGGCGGCGGCGATGAACACTTCCAGCGGCGCGTTGCCCGCGCCGGCACCCATGCCTGCCAGGCTGGCGTCGATGCGGTCGCAGCCCTCTTCCACCGCGACGATGGAGTTGGCCACGCCCAGGCTCAGGTTGTGGTGCGCATGCATGCCGGTCAGCGTTTCGGGCTTCAGCACGTCCTTGAACGCGCGGAAGCGCTCGCGCACGTCCTGCATGCCGAGCGCGCCGCCCGAATCGACCACATACACGCATTGCGCGCCGTAGCTTTCCATCAGCTTTGCCTGCTGCGCCAGCGCCGCCGGCGTGGTCATGTGGCTCATCATCAGGAAGCCGACGGTGTCCATGCCGAGTTCGCGCGCCGACTCGATATGCTGGCGCGAGACATCGGCCTCGGTGCAGTGCGTGGCCACGCGTACCACGCGCGCGCCGGCGTCATAGGCGGCGCGCAGGTCGTGCACGGTGCCGACGCCAGGCAGCAGGAGCGTCGCCACGCGCGCATGGCGCACGGTCTCCGCCACGGCGGCGATCCATTCCAGGTCGGTATGCGCGCCGAAGCCGTAGTTGAAGCTGGAGCCCGACAGGCCATCGCCGTGGGCCACTTCGATCGAATCGACCCGGGCCGCGTCGAGCGCCGCGGCGATGCGGCGCACCTGGTCCAGGCTGTACTGGTGGCGGATGGCGTGGCTGCCGTCGCGCAGCGTCACGTCGGAGATGTAGAGCTTCTTGTTGGGCGTGTTGGACGGTAAGGTCATGTTCGTCTCCCTGCGGTGATGGGGCCGCGCTCAGGCGGACAGCCGGGTCGCGGCCAGGCGCTCGGCGCAGGCCAGCGCGGCGCTGGTCATGATGTCGAGATTGCCGGCATAGGCCGGCAGGTAGTGCGCGGCGCCCTCCACCTCGAGGAAGATCGAGGTCTTGAGCCCGCTCATCGGTCCCAGCCCCGGGATGTTCAGCGGCGCCGAGGGGTCGATGCGCTCGAACTGCACGCGCTGCTTGAGCCGGTAGCCCGGCACGTAGGCCTGCACCGCCTGCGCCATCGCTTCGATGCTCGCCTCGATCGCCGCCGTGTCGGCATCCTCCGACAAGGTGAAGACGGTGTCGCGCATCATCAGCGGCGGCTCGGCCGGGTTCAGCACGATGATGGCCTTGCCGCGCGCCGCGCCGCCCACCGAGCACAGCGCCTGGCTGGTGGTCTCGGTAAATTCGTCGATATTGGCGCGCGTGCCCGGCCCCGCCGACTTGCTGGAGATCGACGCGACGATCTCGGCGTAATGCACCTTCGCCACGCGCGACACCGCCGCCACCATCGGGATGGTGGCCTGGCCACCGCACGTGACCATGTTGATATTGGGCGCCGCCAGGTGCTGGTCAAGGTTGACCACCGGCACCACGTGCGGCCCGATCGACGCCGGCGTCAGGTCGATCACGCGCACGCCGTGCTGCTGCAGCACGCGGTTGTGGTGCGCGTGCGCGCCGGCCGAGGTGGCATCGAAGGCGATGCGGATCTCGCCAAAGCCGGGCATGGCGACCAGCCCGTCGATCCCTTCCGCGGTGGTCGGCACGCCCAGCCGCGCGGCGCGGGCGAGCCCGTCCGACGCCGCGTCGATGCCCACCATGGCGCCCATCTCCAGGTGCTGCGATTGCCGCATCACCTTGATCATCAGGTCGGTGCCGATATTGCCAGAACCGATGATGGCCACCTTGTGCCGGGCGTTTGCTTTCATGTCCATGTCGCTGTCTCTCCGTTGTCTTCCCTGTCTCTGCGCAGTGCTCAGCGCCCCTGCGCCTTGGCGGTAGTGCCGCCGATGCCGAACTGCGTCTTCGGCACCTCGGTGATCATCACGCGCACGGTTTCCACCGGCGCGCCCACCGCTTCCACCGCGGCATCGGTCAGCGCGCGGATCAGGCGCGCCTTCTGTTCGTCGGTACGGCCTTCGATCAGGAAGACCTGCATGATCGGCATGGTGTGTCTCCTTTTTCCAAACGTTCGCGGCGCGGGTTCAGGTGAAGCGCATCGAGACCGTGCCGAGATGCTGGTAGCGCACGGTGATGCTGTCGCCCGCGGCGACCGCGATGGCCTCGGTCACGCCGCCGGTCATGATGAAGGTCCCTGCAGGCAGTTCGCGGCCGCGCGCGCCCAGCATGTTGGCCAGCATGGCAACGCTGTTGGCGGGATGGCCCAGCACCGCGGCGCCGGCGGCGGTGGCGACCACCTCGCCGTTCTTCTCCAGCACCACGCCGAGGGTCTTCAGGTCGAGCCCGTCGGCGCCGCGGTGGCTGCCGCCGACCACGAAGCGCGCGGACGAGGTGTTGTCGGCAATCACGCTCTTGAGGTCGAAGCGGAAGTTCTCGTAGCGCGAATCGATCACCTCCACCGCCGGCACCACGAAGTCGGTCGCCGCCAGCACGTCGCCGATATGGCAGCCGGGGCCTTTCAGCGGCGCCTTGAGCACGAAGGCGATCTCGGCCTCGACCTTGGGGTGGATCAGCGACGACGTATCGATGGCGGCGCCGTCCATGCAGGCGCCGTAGTCGGTGAGGAAGCCGTAGACCGGATCGCTCACGCCCATCTGGCGCATCTTGGCGAACGAGGTCAGGCCCATCTTGAGGCCGGCGATGCGGGTGCCCCGCGCCAACTTGCGCGCGCGGATCGCGTCCTGGATGGCGTAGGCGTCGTCCCAGTCCATCTCCGGATGCGCGTCGGTGATCTTCGGCACCGCTTCCCGGTGCAGCTCGGCGTTTTCCAGATGCTCGGCCAGCCGGGCGATGGTGTCTTGCGTGAGGTTCATGGCTTTGTCCTGCTGAAGGGATGGAAGGGGTCAGACGAAGCGCACGCCGGCCGAGCCGATGCCACCCAGGCTGATGCGCAGCTGGTCGCCGGCGGCGACCGGCACCATCGCCGCCAGCGAGCCCGACAGGATCACCTCGCCGCGCTTCAGGCCAAGCCCCAGCCGGCCGAGCGTGTTGGCCAGCCACGCCACCGCATTGGCGGGGTGCCCGAGCGCGGCCGCGCCGGCGCCGGTGGCGACGATCTCGCCGTTCTTCTCCAGCGTCATGCCGACCGTGCCGAGGTCGAGCCGGCGCGGATCGACCGCCGCATCGCCCAGCACGAACACGCCGGAGGAGGCGTTGTCGGCGACGGTGTCCTGGATGCGGATCTTCCAGTCGCGGATGCGCGAGTCGACGATCTCGAAGCACGGCAGTACGTAGGCAGTGGCGCGCAGCACATCGGCATTGGTCACGCCGGGTCCTTCAAGGTCGTCCTTCAGCACGAAGGCGATCTCGCCTTCGGCCTTGGGCGCGATCAGGGAATCGGCGGCAATGGCGGCGCCGTCGGCATACACCATGCCCGACAGCAGGTGGCCGAAGTCGGGCTGGCGCACGTCCAGCATGTCCATCACCACGCGGCTGGTCACGCCGATCTTCTTGCCGACCACGCGCTCGCCGGCATCTAGCCGGTGCTGCACCATGGCGAGCTGGATGCGGTAGGCGTCGTCGAGGGTGAGCTCGGGCCAGGTTTCGGTCAGCGGCGCCAGCGGGCGGCGGCTCGCCAGCGCCTGGTGCAGGCTGGCGCCAAGTTCGCGGATTTTTTCGCTTTGCATGTGGTGGCTCACAGTTTGACGCAGACGTTGCGCAGCTCGGTGTAGAACTCGAGCGAATGGACGCCGCCTTCGCGGCCGATGCCGGATTGCTTCGCGCCGCCGAACGCGGTGCGCAGGTCGCGCAGGAACCACGCGTTGATCCAGCAAATGCCGACTTCCAGCGCGCTGCCCATGCGGTGCGCGGTGCCGAGGTCGCCGGTCCACACGGTGGCCGCGAGACCATACGGCGTGGCGTTGGCCAGCGCGATGACTTCCTCTTCGGTGTCGAACGGGGCGATATGGCAGCACGGTCCGAAGATCTCCTCGCGGATCACCGCGGCGCTTTCCGGCAGGCCGGTCCAGATGGTCGGCTGCACCCAGGCGCCTTCGGCGAGCTTGCCCTGCATCTGCGGCACGCCTCCGCCGGTTATCACCGTGGCGCCTTCCTCGGCGGCCTTGCGGTAGTAGGACAGCACCTTGTCGCGGTGCTCATGCGAGACCAGCGGCCCCATGTTGACGCCGGTTTCCGTCGGTGCGCCGAGCTTCAGCCCTTCAGCCCTGGCCTTGAGCGCGGCGACGAAGCGCTCGAAGATCGGGCGCTGCACGTAGACGCGCTCGGTGCCCAGGCAGACCTGGCCGCTGTTCTCGAATGCCGAGCGGGTGATGCCGGCGACCGCCTTGTCGAAATCGGCATCGGCGAAGACGATGCCCGCGTTCTTGCCGCCCAGTTCAAACGACACCGGACGCACGCCGCTGGCGGCGGCCTTCATGATCGCTTCACCGGTGCGCGTTTCGCCGGTGAAGGTGATGCCGTTGACTTGCGGATGCGCCGTCAGGAAGGCGCCAGCGGAATCCGGGCCAAAGCCGTGGACCACGTTGTAGACGCCCGGCGGCACGCCGGCCTCGTTCATGACCTCGCCCAGCAGCGTGGCGGTGGCGGGGGTTTCCTCGGACGGCTTGACCACCACGGTATTGCCGCAGGCCAGCGCGGGGCCGACCTTCCACGTCATCAGCAGCAACGGCAGGTTCCATGGGCAGACCACGCCGATCACGCCGCGCGGGCTGCGCACCGCATAGTTGATGGCCTTGCCGCCATCCGGCGTATCCATGGCGAAGCTTTCGGTGGGCACGTTGCGGATCAGGTCGGCAAAGACCTTGAAGTTGGCTGCGCCGCGCGGGATGTCGATATGGCTGGCGAGCGCATAGGGCTTGCCGGTATCGGCAATCTCGGCCTGCACGAATTCGTCGAAGCGGCGGTTGATGCCGTCGGCGACGGAGTGCAGCAGTTCGACGCGCTGCGCTACGGTCATGCGGCCCCAGGGACCATGCAGCGCATTGCGCGCGGCCTGTACGGCGGCGTCGACTTCGGCCTGGCCGGCTTCGTGGACATGGCCGATCACGGTGTTGTCGGCGGGGTTGCGGTTGGGGAACGTGCGGGTGGTGCCGACCCACTCGCCGTTGATGAAGTTCTTGAAGTCTTTCATGTTGGTTCTCTGTGTTGGGCGACGTATCCACTACGGCTTTCCCGCTCACCGATTGGTTGCTCCCTCTCCCGCAAGCGGGAGAGGGAGCAAACCAGCTGCGGGCTGGCGCAATGCGTTCTCAAGTCAGCACATTCAAAAACGCCTCGTTCAGCTTGCGGTCGTGATAGAAGATCGCCTTGCCCAGCTCGTTGTCCGTCCACGTGATCGTCGGCTTGTCCGGATAGTGGATATAGCCACCGGAAAACACCTCGTTCCGGTTTCCCGAAGGATCGAAGAAGTAGATCGTCGCCCCGCGCGTGATCCCATGCCGCGTCGGCCCGATATCCAGCGACACGTCCTTCTTGGAAATAATGTCCGCCGCCTTCAGCACCTCGCTCCAGTTGTCGAGCAGGAACGACGCATGGTGGAAGCGGTTCTTCTCCGGGTGCCGGATAAAGGCCACGTCATGCGCCTTGTTCGAGCATGTCAGGAAGGCACCGATCAGCACCTCGCCGTCCGGCCCGGCCACCACCTGCTCCGCCAGCGAGAACCCCAGCACATCGCGGAACAGCTTCACCGTGCCGTCGACATCGTCGCCATACAGCAGGCAGTGGTCGAAGCGGCTGGGCGCCATGCCGCGCAGGTCGTCCGGCCAGGGATCCGGGTTGAGGTCTCCGGTCTTGCAGCCGGGCTTGTCCTTGTCCGCGAACAGCTCCATCGCATGGCCGGTGGGAATCGTGAAGCGGAAGCGCACGCCGGTGTGCGGATGCTCGCCCGCGGCGATCCACTGGCATTCGGTGGCCAGCCCCGATTGCTCGACCTCCTGGGCCAGCCGCTCCAGTGTGCGGCCGCTGTCGACGCGAAAACCCATGTAGTCCATGCCCGGGCTGTCGGACTCGCGCAGTACCACGCTGTGGTGGTCGTGCTCGTCCCACGCCTTCAGGAACACGCGGCCGTGCTCGTCGCGGGCGGTTTCGATCAGGCCGAGGACCTCGGTGTAGTGCTTTACCGCCGGTTCCAGCTCCAGCACGCGCAGGGCCACATGCCCCGGGCGCAATACGCCAGTCAATGCCATGTCTGTCTCCTTGTGTGTGTCTTCACTGCTTGGTCATGCGTGATTGCTTTTGCCGGCATGCCGCTCCAGGCAGCGCTGCAGCAGCGCCACCGGGCGCAGCCGGATATCGCTGTCGGGATAGGTCTTGCAGGCCAGCACCAGTCCGTCGCGCTGCTCCGACTCGGACAGGCAGGTGCGGCTCATCTTGCCCACGTGGTAGTGCCCGGCCTCAATACGCACCTTGCACACACCGCAGCCGCCACCGCGGCAGCCGGCGGGAATGCCACGCTGGCCCAGCACTTCCATGGCCCGCAACAGGTTCTGCTCCGGCGCGCATGCGTAGCGCTGGCCGCTGCCGGCGATTTCGACGGTATGCATGCATGGCCCTCCCCGCTCAGATCTTGAACAGCGGGCTGCGCGCGCTGTTCTGCGCATCGCCCGCGGACAGGAACTTCTCTGTGTGGATATCCGCCTCGAACAGGCGTCCCTGCATCAACGTGCGGATGCAGGCCTCGATCATCGGCGGCGGCCCGCACAGGTAAGCCTTGTGGCCGCGGAAGTCGGCGCTGCCGTCCTTTGCGTAGAGCTGGTGCAGCACGTCATGCACGTAGCCGCGCGCGCCGTCCCAGCCGCTGCCGGCGGGCTCGTCCGACAGCGCGGGCACATAGCGGAAGTTGGCATGCGCCTGCGCCAGCGCGTGGAACTCGTCGTCGTAGTACAGCTCATCACGGTTGCGCGCGCCCTGCACCAGCGTGATCGGCAGCGTTTCGCCGGCGGCGAGCAGGTCGAGGATCATCGAGCGCGGGCTGGACAGGCCCGAGCCGCCGGCCAGGAACAGCATCGGCACCTGCGCCGACTTGCGCACGAAGAAGCGCCCGTACGGGGCCGAGAAACGCAGTTCGCTGCCTACGGCCAGCTGCTCGTGCAGCCATGTGGTGGCGGGCCCGCCGGGCACGCGGCGCACATGCAGCTCGACCAGTTCATCGCCGGGCTTGCTGGCAAGCGAGAAGGCACGGGGCTGGTCGCAGCCCGGCACCTGCAGGTTCAGGTACTGGCCGGCCTGGAACGCGGTGCGCTGGCCGTCCTTCGGCTTCAGCCAGATGCCGAGGATGGTCGGCGTCAGCGCGCGCGTGGCCACCACCTCGGCGCGGTAGTCGGCCAGCGGCAGGCCTTCGGCGTCGGCGTCTTCCTCGATATCGGCTTCGATCACTAGGTCTGACTGCGCGGTGGCGCAGCAGGCCAGGCACTGCCCGTTGTCGCGCTCGAAGTCCATCAGCGCGAAGCCGGAGGCATCGCCCTGGTCGACCTCGCCGTCGACCACCTGCACCTTGCAGGTGGCGCACAGGCCATGGCAGCAGGCATGCGGCAGCCACACGCCGTTGCGCAGGCAGGCATCGAGCACGGTCTGCCCCGGCGCGATGGGAATGGTCTGGCCGATCGGTTCAATGGTCAGCGAATACATCTCGGTCTCCTTGCTTGCCAACCGCGCATCAGCTGCCGCTGCCGCCGATGCCATCCAGCCCCGGTGTGCGGAAGCGGATCACGTCCTTGTGGCCCAGGCCGTTCTCTGCCAGCGTGCGGTCCAGGTCGGGCTGCCACGGCTGGCCGCCGCGCAGCCACTGCACCGCGCTCCAGTCGATGCGGGCGAAGTCCGGGTGATAGCCGTAGACGCCAGGAAGCACGTCCTGGACCACCGCGCGCAGCGGCATCGACGGCGCGAACGGGAAGCAGTGCGGCGCGCAGAACAGCAGGTGGCCGTCCCAGCCGATATAGAGCAGGCGGTTGCCGTGGAACGCGTCTTCGCGGTCGGCCGGCGCGAAGGTGTAGTCGCCGATGGATACGACGGGCATGGTTGTCTCCTTGTCTGTGATGCGTCGCTCAGGCGGCCGGCGCGATGCCCTTCCAGGCATTCCAGTTGCGCTGGTCCTGCGAGCCTTCGAAGTCGAGGTTGTCGGCGCCCTGGTTGATGCGGTACCACTGCAGCACCTCAGGCAGCGTGGCGCCGCCGCAATTGCCCTGGTAGATCTGGTGCACCGGCAGCCAGGCCTGCGCGTACTTGCCCGGCTCGTCGTCGAAGATGTCCTTGCAGCCGTCGGAGCAGAAGTGGAACTTCATGCCGTGGTAGCTGCTTTCGCGGTAGCAGGTCTGGGTGGGGTCGTCCGCTTCGGAGAACACCATCGGGATCTGGCAGGTCTGGCACAGCATCGGCAGCGTGGCGTTGTAGAAGCGCTCGCCGGCCTGCTGCCGCTCCTGCCAGTGGTCCAGGCGCGGCTTGTAGTAGCGCTCGAAGGTCTGGGGGTATTTCTCGGCCAGCCACGCCATCTCGTCGGCCTTCGGGATCCAGGTGTGGAAGCCCGCCGCGGCCGCGTAGTTGTAGAAAGTGCCCCACGCCTCGTGCGTGATGCGGTCCTTGGTCCTGGTGGCGACCTCGTGGTACTTGGGCATGCGCAGCCCGTAGCGCTCCAGGTCCTTGAACAGCGCGCCGCCGGCCTGCTCGAAGTACATCTCCCACGCCTCGGCCCACGACATCACGCGCTTGGGCAGCATGTAGTCCATCATCATCCCGACCAGCGTCAGCAGGCGGAAGCCGCGCCAGAACCATTTGTCCAGCCACTTCTGCAGGATCGGGATGTTGCCGGGGTCCTGCTCGCACAGGAACTTGACCACCTCCAGCCCCAGCGTCATGTGGCGCGACTCGTCCGACTGCGCCGAGAAGCCGAAGGTCACGGTGGCCATGTCGCCGTTGTACGCCGCGCCCGACATGAACGGCATGAACAGCAGGTTGGTCAGCACGTATTCGAACGAGAACGAGATCGCGGTGATGAACTCGAACGGCCCCGCGCTCATTGCGTCTTCAAAGTAGGACTTGGGCACCGACAGGTACCAGACCCGGTCGTGCATATGGCGCCATTCGCCGAAGCCGTGGAAGTACTTGTTGTAGACCGACAGCGTATGCAGCTGGGTCTGCGCGTGGCGCAGTTCGTCGATCGACTGCATCTGCGCCGCCACGCGCGCGCCGGCGCCGCGGAAGTGCCGGCCCAGGTGGGCATAGCCGCGGTGGGCGGCATATTCGAGCGGCGTCACGCCGGTCAGGAACAGCCGCAGCGCGTTCAGGTAGCGCGGGTCGGATACGTTGAGGTGGCCGTTGTTCTGCACGAACGAGTCGATGATCGCGTACAGCTTGCGCTCCTTCTCCGACTGGTATTTCCAGTAGGCGTCCATGGTCATGCGGAACGGGTCTTCCCACTTGTCCCAGTCGTGGATCTTGATCCCTTCGTACTTGTCGAAAGGAAAGACCTGGTCCATCGGCTCGTAGGTCGTTTCCCAGGCGAGGTCGCGCGTCATCGAGGCGTACTTCTCGCGCAGGTTGAGCTTCTTGCGTGCGTCCATGATGTCTCCGTGTTGTCCTGTATGCGTGGGGTCAGGCGTTCCAGCGCAGCGTGAAGGCGTCTTCGTCTTCGTCGATGTTTCCGCACAGCGAGATCAGGTTGAGGTGGATCTCCTGCAGGTCCCAGTCGCGGCCGAGCTTGCCGGCGACCAGCTCGCGCACGATGGTCAGGTGGCCGGGGGCGTCGATCTTGACCATGGCCGGGAACTGCGAGACCACGGCGTGCGGGTTGGCTTCGGTGATGGCGTCGATGATGGGGCGGGTGTCGTCGTTGTTCTGCAGGGCGATGTAGACGTTGGCAGCGGTCGTCATGGCGGGTCTCCTTCTTTGCAGTCAGGCAGCAAGGCCGAGCTTGTTCAGGCGGACTTCAAACTGTTCGCGGCACAACGCCACCATCTGGGCACCGTCGGCTCCGGTCAGTGCGTTGGCAACTGGGACCAGCGCTTCGGCTACCTGCGCCGCGGCGGCGTGCGCCCAGCCGGACAGCAGCGCGCGGTTCGCGTCGGACTCCGCGGCGGCGGCCTGGATCACCGCATCGACCCAGCGCGCATGCTCGTCGCGCCAGTCATTCATGAACTCGGTCAGCACGGCGAGGCCGGTGCCGCAGGCGCGCACGATGACCGCGTCGGCGTGCTGGTAGACCAGCGGGTAGAGCAGCCCGTCGAGCACCAGGTTCTGCGCGACGAAGGTCTCGAACCAGTCATCGGTGACGAAGCTGTGTTCGACATAGCGGCGCAGCGGCTGCCACGCCGCGCCTTCCAGCCACGCCACTCTCGCGCGCTCCAGCGCCACGCCGGTATTGCCGTCGAGCAGCATGCCGATGCGCGACAGGTACTGCGCGATGCCGAGGCGATCCATCGCGCAGTAGGTGCAGGCCTGCGTGATCGCCGTGCCCCAGCCATAGTCGGCGCAATAGAAGTTGTTCATGTTCGCGCCCCACTCCACGTGGCGCAGCGGCAGCAGGCCCGTGGCCAGGCGCTCCTGCCATTCAGCCGGCAACGCCTGCAGCAGGCCGCGCTTCTCGACGAAGGCGAAGTTCTTCTCGGCGGCATCCTGCTGGCGGCCGCGCGTGGTCACGTAGGCGCCGTAGTAGTACTGGCGCGGGTCCTTTAGCGCGTACCAGTCCTGCATCACGATGGCGGTGCGGCGCTTGTCGTACAGCTCGAAGCCGGGGTCCCAGGTGGGGCGGTAGTGGAAGTTGACCTCCGACTGCACGTCGTAGGTCGCCTCCTGGTAGCGCGACGCGGGCTTGTCGCCGAAGCGGCGCGCCACGTGGCCGTAGGTCTGGCGCAGCGGCTGGATCTGCTGGGTCTTGATATCGACTTGCATCGCTTGGTCTCCTGTGTCCCTCTCTTGTGGTGCGGTGGGTGGGGTTGGTTCTGTCAGGCTTCGTCTTGCTGCGGGGCTTCTGCCAGCGGCGGCAGGAAGCGCACGCGGTTGACGCAGCAGAAGGCTTCGAACATCGGCTCTGGCATGATCAGTTCGACGTTGAGGTCGGGGTCGGCCACGCTGAAGGCGAATTGCACGAAGCCTTCCGGAGTACGGCCTTCGACGCGGACGTAGCGCGGCGTGGCTTCGAACAAGGGGACCGATGGGGTGGTCATGGCAGGCTCCTTCGCAATGGCTTGGGGTGCGGGGGTTATTGCGAAGACTGTGCCAAGGGCTTGGAAGGCGGGTGGGATAAGGGATTGCGGGGGATGGGCGTGGCTTGCGTCGGCGTTAACCCGCAGGCGCTGGCGTTGTGGCGATCATTCGATTGATCAAGCTGGGGGGAGTGTTTGATCAAATGATCAAAAGCCGCTTGGGGTGGGCGATTGCGGGTAGCGGGGGTATTGGGCGTGCTTGCCTTGCGGCGCAGCAGCGAGTTACACGGTTGCGCCTTTAAGTTGCTGATGTGACAGGGGAAATGCAGTGAGGCAGTGCAGCATTGCACTACCGCGGGAACTGACAGGATGGACTGGGGATGGATTAAATGGTGAAGCCAGGTCTTGCTGTGCCTGACGGCTCGGTATCTGGCGGATACTTGATGCGCCCGGTTCCGCCCTAAAGGGCGGGTAACTCTTTGTCCGAGCGACAAAGAGTCACCAGAAAGCGCGTTACTGTCCTGGCGGACGGCCATTCTTATCGTAGTGGGCTGGGGCTTTCGTACGGGGCTGCGCTTCGTTGCAGAGCAGGACTGCCTGACGCCCTGGTGCGCCACGGTGGCTGGGATTGATTCGATTTTTGAACGAGCCCAGAGCTGTTGGGTGGCCCCTGCTGCTGGCGGCGTGGCAGGAACGCCTACGGCTGCGCTGCGCGCGGGTCCTAGTTGGTTTGCTGGGCTTGGCGATATGGCTATCGCTAATGAGAATCCGGGGCCCGGTCTGAGGGAATTGGCTGGATGCATTCGTGGAGGCTCCGGCCCTCTCCCCCGGCCCCTCTCCCGCAAGCGGGCGAGGGGAGCGAACAATGGGTAGGGATGCGCCTGTGGGCTCATCGGCGATAGCGCCAAGCGAGCGCAGGGACGCGTTCCGTGCCAGGACCCCTGACCTGAGATACTGCCGGCGCGCAGCGCAGCCGTAGGCGTTCCTACGTTGGCCCACGCAGCAGGGGCCACCCACAGCTCTGGGCTCGTTCAAACATCACGTCACCAGCGCCACCGTGGCGCACCAGGGCGTCAGGCAGTCCTGCCCTGCAACGAAGCCAAGCCCCGTACGAAAACCCCGGCACACTACGATAAGAGTGGCCGCCCGCAGGGCAGTCAACGCGCTTTTGGTTACTTTTGCCGCTCGGGAAAAAGTGACTCGCCCCTTTAGCAGGCCGCTGAAATACCTCCGGTGGACGTCAGCGCGACAACTGGCTGAAGCGTTGATTTGAGGAGCCCATCCAACTCCACTTTCATGCGCGGCGCAGATACCTTCACAGAAAGTTTGTTCACTATGCGGAGGCTGGATGATTTCGTGCCGAAGTCCCACCCGCTGCGCTCGATCCGCGCCATGGCCAACCAGGCGCTGGTAAAGATGGACCGGTTGTTCGCACAG
>NZ_SMNY01000109.1:0-457 GCF_004353535.1 Cupriavidus sp. L7L | reverse complement strand
CAGCAATGCCGCGTGTGTGAAGAAGGCCTTCGGGTTGTAAAGCACTTTTGTCCGGAAAGAAATCGCGCTGGTTAATACCTGGCGTGGATGACGGTACCGGAAGAATAAGCACCGGCTAACTACGTGCCAGCAGCCGCGGTAATACGTAGGGTGCGAGCGTTAATCGGAATTACTGGGCGTAAAGCGTGCGCAGGCGGTTTGATAAGACAGGCGTGAAATCCCCGAGCTCAACTTGGGAATGGCGCTTGTGACTGTCAGGCTAGAGTATGTCAGAGGGGGGTAGAATTCCACGTGTAGCAGTGAAATGCGTAGAGATGTGGAGGAATACCGATGGCGAAGGCAGCCCCCTGGGACGTCACTGACGCTCATGCACGAAAGCGTGGGGAGCAAACAGGATTAGATACCCTGGTAGTCCACGCCCTAAACGATGTCAACTAGTTGTTGGGGATTCATTTCT
>NZ_SMNY01000108.1:0-4741 GCF_004353535.1 Cupriavidus sp. L7L | reverse complement strand
CCAGTACGCGAGCGCGGAGTATCAGGCCTTGCTGGCACGCCATCAGATTGTTTGCAGCATGAGTCGAAAAGGCAATTGCTGGGATAACTCGGTGATGGAACGGTTCTTCCTGAACCTGAAGATGGAGCGCGTGTGGCAGCGTCAGTATGCCAACCACGCCGAGGCACGGCGCGACATCACCCAGTACATCGTTGGCTTTTATAACCCGGTGCGCTTGCACTCAACCCTGGGGTATCTGTCGCCCACTGCCTACGAGGTGAAATCGACAGTGAAACAACCTATCTGCCTGTCCGAAATTACTTGACCACTACAATCACCCAGTACATCGTTGGCTTTTATAACCCGGTGCGCTTGCACTCAACCCTGGGGTATCTGTCGCCCACTGCCTACGAGGTGAAATCGACAGTGAAACAACCTATCTGCCTGTCCGAAATTACTTGACCACTACATTTGTCCATTTCTTACCCGACCGTTTCCGCCATTTGCTCAAGAAGGAAACCCGGCATCCGGTTCTGGCTTTCCGGCGACGTCTTAAACTTGCCATCGCGTCGTAAGCTGCAACTTGACCACAGCTACCTATGCCCTTAGCGGACCGGCGCTCAGGCGTCCAGCGCGTCTAGGCGGAGTCTAGCCGTTTCGTTCAAGCTGCCCGTCATCAGTGATTGCACACTGGCGTCTCGTTTCCAACAGAAAGGAGTATCGCCATGAACACCGCTACTCAATCCCAATGTGATTGCACCGCTTGCCCCCAGCGCCGGCTGCCTCTGCGGTTTCAAGACAACTGCGAAGCATAGTACGTGCGCCTGCGGGCCACAATGTCAGTGCGGAGCTGGATGCGCATGTGGGCCGCAGTGCCAGTGCAGAGCTGCAAGCGCCCCCGTAAAGAGTTGATTCACATACCGACGTCGTGGAGCCGGGCCAGCCTTGCTCTACGCCAGAGCTGCCAGCCCCAATTTTCTTCCGTCGCGTTTGCGCGGCCCTGTTTGTGAATACGACATCGCCTGGTGCGGTGTCAGATAGGGGGCGGCGATGACGAATCGCAGCGCATGCGGCTCGAGGCCCTTGAAATCTTCCTGGCCCACCACTAATTACAGCTTGCCCAGTCGTCGCGACAACGCGCGCTGCGTATTCCTATTGGTATGCCAGCGGTAGTGGCAGGCACGCATGCCTGCGCTTTTCCCGCTGCAAAGAAGGAGGATCTAACCATGAGTGACTTCTTTTTCACCACCGGCCCGTTCAGTGAGTTCGAGCGGCTGCAACGGGAGATGGCGAACCTGTTCGGCGGATTTCCTTCGAGCTTGCGGTCCGGGCGATTGGGGGCGTATCCCCCGCTCAACCTCGGCATCACTGACGATTCGATCGAGATCGTGCTGTTCGCGCCGGGCCTGAAGGCAGATCAGTTCGATGTATCGATCGACAAGGGCCTGCTGACCATCAGCGGCGAGCGAGCCCCGGTACAGCCCGAAGGCGACGCCGAGGCGCGGCCCTATGCGCAGGAGCGCTTCGCGGGCAAATTCCGCCGCGTGATAGAGCTGCCACAGGCGGCAGACTCGGACAAGGTGGAGGCGCGTTACGTTAACGGTTGCCTGTCGATCAGCGTGGGCAAGCGCGAAGCGTCGCGCCCGCGCGCCATTACCGTCAGCTGAGACCAGGAGCAAGCCATGAACGAATCGAACCCGGTCGCCCAGCGCGACCAAGACCCCCAAGGCGGCCAGGGCTCCGTCGCCCAGCGCCGGGAAGACCTGCAGGCACCGACGCTGGTGCCGGCGGTCGACATCTACGAGACCTCCGCTGGCGTTACGCTGTGGGCCGACCTGCCCGGCGTGCCGCGCGAGAAGCTGGAGGTCAACGTCCACGACGCCAACCTGCGCATCGAGGGCGAAGCCGTAGTGCCGACGCCGGCCGGACTGCGTGTGCAACATGCAGAGATCCGGCAGCCACGTTATGCGCGAACCTTTGCGCTCAGCCCTGATCTGGATGCATCACGCATCGAAGCCAACCTGCAGGATGGCGTGCTGAAGGTGACCATCCCGCGGCGCGAAGAAGCCAAACCACGGCGGATCCAAATCTCGGCCGGCTGACCGCTCAAGTGTCAGGACGGCGGCGAATGGCGCCGCCGTTTTTTTGGCTTACTGTCTCTGTTTCAGTGGCCGTTCGCATCGTGGCCTTCTGCGCGCCATTGAGGGTGTGGCCGGTATTTGCTATTTCGCTATTTCTGGCGCCAGCATCACGCGAACCATCGTCTTCTTACGGCTATACTCGACGACCGCCGGTCCCGTCAGCGACTCGATGAGTCTGGGTACCTCGCTCCGTCTGTTTTAGGCCTGTGGCCAAGATTCGCAATTGCGCTGCAGCGCATATATCTTTATGTAGGTCGTAGGCCTGGTGGAGAGTTGGGCCATGGCGTTGCTGCTGCTTTTCGCACTGTTCACCAAGCATCTGGTGTGCGACTTCCTGTGGCAGCCGAGCTGGATGCTGGCCGGCAAGGGCGACTTCCGGAGACCAGGTGGCTATGCCCACGCGGGGCTGCATGGCCTGTGCACTGCTGTGCTGCTCGGCGGCTTCGGTGTAACCCATTGGCTCGGGCTGGGGATCTTCGACGCCGTCATCCATTACATGGTCGACCACTGGAAGGTGCGCTTCGGCCGACGAGCCAATTTGACACCAAACTTGCCGCAGTACTGGTGGGCGTTTGGCGTGGACCAGTACGCACACGTGCTGACCTACTTGGCCGTTGTCTGGCTCGCTGGGAAGGCGAACTGATTCGTCGGCGCTCAACTCCCGAAGCGTTGGACAGAGGATTGGGTACGATCGATATGTTTTACCAGCAACTTTGAAACCAACTCGCGAAAAAGAGACCGCGCCAAAACGGGGAATATTCTGGGCAAGCTAGTTGAGACCGCGCCTGTAGGACGTTTCGTCAACGGCATCAGCGGTCATGCCGGCCAGATCGAGACTGTCTGGTGAAAGGTATTGCTCCATTGTAATCCCTCGATCAGCCCGCCCAAATACGCCGCAGGCGCGGCAGCGTCTCGCCGTTCAAACACAGGTTACGCTAGAACGCTGGCGGGTCCGGGAGACGGCGCGGGGGGATCGATATTTCGTCGGATTCTGTATTGAAAGCCAAACTGGACGTATTAGTACGGCCATCCGGTCTTTTGACGTTGTCAGCAGCTTGGGCATCACCGCAAGCGGGCGAAAGTACTTGCTCTGTGGATGGCCATGCTTCGATGCTGAGGCTGAACAAATTTGGAACCGCTTAGTGGAGCAGCATGCCATCACTGGCATCAAGGATGTGAGTATGGAGTACTTGCCAACGCTACGCTTTGAAGAAGCATAGAGGAGGGTCATAAAATACTCCTGGCCATACGATCCAAGCCGTTGATGAGATAGCGGAGAGGCCCACGCTTTTATTCCGCTACGTCCAACTCCCGGACCAGCGCCTCGCCGCCGTCTAACCCGGCCGATGACGCCGCCGAATCGGGGGCGAGCCGGGATAAAGCCGAAAATGACACATATACCCAGAAGTAATAAAGAACGCTATTTTCATATCTGAGACCGGCCTGTCGGCGGTGCGACA
The DNA here is from genome assembly GCF_004353535.1 of Cupriavidus sp. L7L. Lineage (NCBI taxonomy): Bacteria > Pseudomonadati > Pseudomonadota > Betaproteobacteria > Burkholderiales > Burkholderiaceae > Cupriavidus > Cupriavidus sp. L7L. Next base: position 1,161 of record NZ_SMNY01000108.1, on the reverse strand, counting down.
CTACGAGGTCGGCTGGGTCGGGTTCCTGCCGGCCATCGCTGACAGCACCGCGCGGCAACTTGCGGAGCATGCCGAGAGGCTGTCGATTAACACGCCGCAGCAGCGCCTTCCAACTCTGGCGTAATGGCATCTCAATCAGGGTTTCCCCGATCCGACCAAGGCGCCGATGGTGCGCAAAGCGCGGCATCTGGCCGAGCGAAGGCGCGTTAAACCGCTGCGGCACTGGCTCGATCGGCCATCGAGGCGACGCGCGCGGAGCGTGGTATCCCTTTGTTTTCGATGCAATTTACCGGGTTAGCAACCCCAAGCATTCATGCGGGTTTCCGGCCGATGCCAGGAAGATATCCCCATAAAATCAATCATTTGCTGACTGGTCCGGCGTGGCGGTAGGGAAGGGCGGTCAGCCTCCGAAAAGCCGAGTCGGAGCCGACGAGCAGATGACGGCAAGCGCTCGGCGGTCAGGGGATGCATGTCGCCGGTGTGACTATTGGCGACCCAGAGGTATCAGTTCTTTGGTACAGCCCCTCTGAGCCGCTTTCAAAGCAAAAAGGCGGCTACGCCGTACGCCACTGCGAAGATGGGTCGGACTGGAACGCCGCGGTGGGCATGAGCCGATGCGCATAGCGCGCGATGGGAAACTCAAAAGTGCCCCGCAGATTGATTCCCTCGAGGTGGGTGGGACCGATATGCCGAAGGCCCTCAGCTCGAGTCGTCTCGCCGCCGATCTTCTCGAGGATGTTCCAGCTGCGTTGCATGTGCATCGTATTCCAAGCCATTACTGAATTGGATAGCAAGGTCAAGGCCGACGACACCGCCGCCAACGACGCGTCATGGCGCGCCAGCTCGATCGGTATCTTGCCGGAATGGATCGCTCGCTGGAGAATGTGCACCGCTTCACCGCGGTTCAACACGTGCTGCATCTCATGGCGAAATGCGGTATGAGGTAGCCTGATCGAGGCGGACACGCTTGGTCCTTAGATTAAGATCGTGGATCAGGAGTGTGCACAGATGAGCAAGGCAAGACAGACGTACGGGGAAGAGTTTCAGGCAGAGGCCGTGAGACTGGTGCTGGAGCAGGGACTGACGCTGCAGTCGGCCGCGCAGCGCCTGGGGATTCCGAAGGGCACGTTGACGAATTGGGTGTCGAAAGCCAAGGCGCCT
>NZ_SMNY01000107.1:0-2484 GCF_004353535.1 Cupriavidus sp. L7L | reverse complement strand
GGGTTAGGGGTGGGACTGCGCATGGACTAGAACGCCGGCGATACGCTGCTTCCTTTTTTCAAGGAAGCAAGCTGATGCCGGCCAACCGGATGACCATGCGCAAAATCAAGGAAGTGCTTCGCCTGAAGTGGGCGTGTGGCCTTTCGCACCGGCAGATCGCTAGGGCGACAGGTGTGAGTGTTGGCGCCGTTTCGCAGTACGCGGCAATGGCGAAGGCAGCGGGGCTGGATTGGCCGCAGGCGGACAGCCTGAACGAAGATACGCTGGAGCAGCGGCTGTTCGGCGCGCAGAAGCCGGCCAACAGTCCGGGCGGGCGGGTGACGCCGGACTTCCCCTATCTGCATCGCGAGTTGCGCCGCAAGGGCGTGACACTGCAGTTGCTGTGGGAGGAATACCTGGAGGCGAATCCCGGGGTCCCCATTTACCAATACACGCAATTCTGCTGCCGTTACCGGGACTGGGCAGCGACGCTCAAGCGGTCGATGCGCCAGCAGCACCGCGCCGGCGAAAAGCTGTTTGCTGACTTCGCCGGTCAGATGGTGCCGATTCTGGATGCCGAGGGCGGCCTTGCCTTCGAAGCCAGCATCTTCGTTGCTGTGTTGGGCGCGTCGAATTACACATACGCATGCGCCACCCGGGGGCAGACCACCGCCGACTGGATCGGGGGAATGGTCTGCGCGATGGAATACGCCGGCGGCGTGCCCGAGCTGCTTGTGCCGGATAACCCGCGCGCGCTGGTGGCTCGCCCTGACCGGTATGAGCCAGTGCTGTCCCGTACTGCGGAGGACTTCGTTCATCACTACGGCACGGCCATGCTGCCGGCGCGTCCGCGCAAACCGCAAGACAAGGCCAAGGTCGAGACCGGCGTGCTGATCGTCGAGCGGTGGATTCTGGCGCGGCTGCGCAATCACCGCTTCTACAGCTTGGGCGAGCTCAACAAGGCTATCAAGAAGCTCGTCGCCGACCTGAACGACCGACCGTTCAAGAAGCTGCCTGGCACGCGCCGGGAGTGGTTCGAGCGGTTGGACCGGCCAGTGCTGCGACCGCTGCCGCCGCGGCGCTACGAAGTTGCAACGTTCAAACAGTGCCGCGTCAACGTCGACTACCACGTCGAGATCGACGGCCATTACTACAGCGTGCCGCATGCCCTGGTGCGCAAGGCGGTGGAGGCTCGCGTAACCCGCCACACCATCGAGATCCTGTACGGTGGCAAACGGGTGGCGCTGCACGCGCGCAATACCCGCAAGGGCAGCCACAGCACGGTCAAGGAACACATGCCGGTGGCCCACCGCGCGCACCTCGAATGGACGCCCGGCCGGCTGCTCAAATGGGCAGCCTCGATTGGGCCCAACGTCGCCGTCATCGTCGAATACCAGCTCACCCACAAGAGCCATCCCGAGATGGGCTATCGCGCCTGCCTGGGTCTGCTGAGTTTGGCCAAGAAGTACAGCAAGGAGCGGCTCGAAGCCGCTTGCGCCCGCGCCGTCGCCATTGGCTCGCTCACGCGTAAGTCGGTGGTCTCCATCCTTGAAAACCATCTGGACCGGCAAGCCACTCTGCCGGTATCGCAAACCGAGTGGCATTCCCCCATGCACGACAACGTGCGCGGACCCGACTACTACCATTAGGAAAACTATGCTGATGCAACACACCGTCGGCCAGCTCAAGGCCCTCAAGCTCGACGGGATGGCGCGGGCCTTCGAGGAACAGTCTGCCCTGACCGCTAGCTCCAGCCTGCCGTTCGAGGAACGCTTCTCCATGCTGGTCGACCGGGAGATTGCTTGGCGCGACACCAGGCGCCTGGAGCGGCTGCTGCGCTCGGCCAAGCTCAAGCACACCCAGGCATGCCTCGAGGATGTGGTTTATGACGGCAGCCGCGGCCTTGACCAGCGGCTGGTCGCCAGCCTGGCCAGTTGCGACTGGATCCGCAATGCTCAGAGTCTCATCCTGACCGGAGCGACCGGTGCCGGCAAGTCCTGGCTGGCCTGTGCGTTTGCTCAGCAGGCCTGTCGGCAGGGATTCTCTGCGCTCTATCTGCGGGTGCCGCGACTGTTCGAGGAACTGCAGATCGCCCACGGCGACGGGAGCTTCACCCGCCGCCTGGCGCAGCTCGCGCGCATCGATGTCCTGGTGCTGGACGACTGGGGCCTACAGGAGCCTTCTGAAAGCGCACGCGGCGATCTGCTGGAAGTTCTGGACGATCGCGTCGGCACTCGCTCGACCATCGTGACCAGCCAGCTCCCGATTGAGCATTGGCACCAGTGGTTGAATGATCCGACGCTGGCTGACGCCATCTTGGACCGGCTGGTCCACCAGGCGCACAAGGTATCGCTCAAAGGCGAATCCATGCGCAAGCGCTCGGCTACCGACGCCAAGAAACGGGCATCGTGATCACCTACGCTACAATCTCCTGACCGCGCAGTACCACCTTCCTTCCCTGATCACGTTCGCCGAAACCGCTGATCACCTTCACCGAAATCCGCA